>NZ_JBKFFO010000060.1:0-1531 GCF_046506645.1 Streptomyces sp. 5K101
CGGCCCTGTCTCGCATTCGGTGGTGACGGAGCGTGCTGCTATCCGAGGAGGATGCGGTGGCGAAGAAGGGTGAAGCCTGCTCGTCCGTGCATCTGGCGCGCGATCCGCTTGGTCTTGGTGTTGACCCCCTCGGTGGGGCGGTTGCTGTACGGAAGTGTGAGCGCGGCGATCACGGCGTCGTGGTCTCGGTCCAGGCCCCGGGTGAAGGCGTGCAGATGGGGCAGATCGACTGCGCGGACCTGGACGATCCAGTGCGAGAGCCCGTCGGCATTTCCTGCGCGAGGGGTCAGTAGCTGGGCAAGAAATCCCCGATACGGGCGGCAAGTTGGGTCATCTCGGGGCAGGCGGCGGTGAGCCGGGCCAGGAGGTCGTGATGTTCAGCTTTGAGGTTGTCGGGCCTGGTGAGGATCATCCGGGCGAGTCTGCGCGCGGAGATGTGACTGCGGTCGGCGTCTGCGCGGCCTTGGTTGATGTACTTGTGCAGGAGGTTCAGGCAGCCCGTGAAGCCGAGGGCTTTGATCTCTTCGAAGAGGTGCGCGACGGGGACGGCAGGGTCCTCGGCCCGGCGTTTGCGCAGGTGCTCACGGTAGGGATCGACGAGGCTGGCGCGGTACTTGGGGACGCGGAGCATGCGCTCGGGCCGATCGGCGCGGGCGTAGCGTTTGGCGGTATTCAGGGCCAGTTGCAGACGGCGGGCGCACTCGAGCAGGCCCACGCCCTGGCCGAGCAGGTTGTGGACCTGGTGCCAGCGTTCCAGGGTGGTCTGTGCCCGGGGCCCGTCGTACAGGGGCGCATCCAGCACGGCGGCCCAGCAGGTACTGTGCGCCTTCACCTCGTTCAGGGCGGCTTCGCACAGGTTGTGCCACACATGCCACCGGTCCGCGACCTGCACCGCGTCAGGCAGGGCGCGACGGATGGCCTCAGCATAGGTCGCCGAGCCGTCACGGCACACGACCTCAACGCCCGGATGCTCACGCAGCCACGCCTCCAGGGTGCCGGCCGTACGGTCGGGCAGCACGTCGATCCGCTCATGAGTCTCGGCGTCGATCACCACGGTGGCATAGCGGTGACGCCGGCGCAGGGCGAAGTCATCGACGCCGATCACGCGGGGCACCCGCCCGGTGGGCAACGGGATGCGCAACAGG
This sequence comes from Streptomyces sp. 5K101, assembly GCF_046506645.1. Classification (NCBI taxonomy): domain Bacteria; kingdom Bacillati; phylum Actinomycetota; class Actinomycetes; order Kitasatosporales; family Streptomycetaceae; genus Streptomyces; species Streptomyces sp. 5K101. The sequence goes on from NZ_JBKFFO010000060.1 coordinate 1,146, forward strand.
GTGCGCAGGGCCGTGTGACGAGACAGGCCCGCCGCGAGTATCGCCAGCGAACGTGCGCCCGCCCGGCCCGCTAACTCCTTGACAACGGCCTTGACTTGTCTGGTCAAACGGGCGGTTCGTCGCTGGTAACGCTCCAGGACTCCGGGCACCTGTTCGCGGAAGGTGTGGCAGCAGCCGAGCGTGGGACACACCAGACGCCGCACCCGCACACGGACCACGACCCGGCGCCCGTCGACCGGCACGTCGGCCACCGTCCGCAGGTGATGGCCATGCACGCGTCCTGACGACGCCCCGCACACCGGGCAGGCCACGGTGTCCTGCGGAGTCCGTGCCCGCACCACGATCCGCTCACCCTCGTCGACCACATCCTCGATGACCAACGGGGA
>NZ_JBKFFO010000061.1:0-1422 GCF_046506645.1 Streptomyces sp. 5K101
CTAGTGTGATGCGCCCGAAATCCTGAGGGTTATTCCTGCTTGGCTGTGTCGGTGGTGGTCCTGACCTTGGCGAGGTAGCCGGCGAGCGAGTTGAGGATCTCGTCGGCGGTCTTCATCCAGGTGAAGGGCCTGGGGTTCTCGTTCCAGGTCTCGATCCAGTCGCGGATGTCCTTCTCCAGGGCCTTCACGGAGGTGTGGACACCGCGGCGGATGAGTTTGTCGGTCAACAGGCCGAACCACCGCTCGACCTGGTTGATCCAGGAGGAGCCGGTCGGTGTGAAGTGGACGTGGAAGCGGGGGTGTCGAGCGAGCCACTTCTGGATCTCGGGGGTCTTGTGGGTGACGTAGTTGTCACAGACCAAGTGCACGTCCAGCTCGGCGGGCACGGCCTTGTCTATCGCGATCAGGAACTTCTTGAACTCGATGGCGCGGTGGCGTCGGTGCAGAGCATGGATGACGGTGCCGTCGGCGATGTTGAAGGCGGCGAACAGGCTGGTGATGCCGTGCCGCAGGTAGTCGTGGGTCCGGCGCTCGGGCATGCCCGGCATCATCGGCAGCACCGGCTGCGAGCGGTCCAGGGCCTGGATCTGGCTCTTCTCGTCGACGCATAACACCACTGCCTTCTCCGGCGGGTTGTGGTAGAGGCCGACGACGTCGACGACCTTGTCGACGAACTGCGGGTCGGTGGAAAGCTTGAAGGAGTCCTGCACGTGAGGCTTGAGGTCGAACCTCTTCCAGATCCGGCCGATCGTGGACTTCGACAGTCCGGTGCGGGCGGCCATGGAGGCGCGCGACCAGTGGGTGTCCTTGCCCGGCGCGGATTCCAGCGTCGCGACGATGACGTCTTCGACCTGGTCGAGCAGGATCGAGGGCGGCCTGCCGGTGCGTGGTTCGTCCTGCAGGCCGTCGAGTCGATCAGCCACGAAACGAGCCCGCCAACGGTCCACGGTCGACTGGTCCACACCCAGATCGGCGGCGACCTGCTTGTTCGTCGCGCCCTGGGCGCACCGCAGCACGATCTTCGCCCGCAGCGCGAGGTACTGGGCAGTCTTCGCCCGCCTCGACCAGCGCACCAGCTGGGCCAACTCGCCATCGGTCAGGACCAGCTCGGACTTCGGCCGGCCGATAGGGCCCTCGTCCTCAAGCCCCGCCAGCCGCTCAGCGGCGAACCTCCCGCGCCACTTGCGAACCGTCTTCACACCGGCGCCGACAGCCTGCGCGGCACCCGCATTCGACATCCCGTCAGCACACGCCAGGATGATCCGGGCCCGCTCAGCCGTGCGCCGGTCCGGCAGCCCCACCCGGCGCCCAAGCTCGACACGTTCGTCCTCGGAAAGAACGATCTCCACAGCAGCAGGGCCTCGATGCGCCATGAAAAGAAGGTACCAAGTAACCCTCAGGATTTCGGGCGCATCACACTAG
>NZ_JBKFFO010000062.1:0-1422 GCF_046506645.1 Streptomyces sp. 5K101
CGTCGAGAGGGCATCTGACGAGTGCGAGCTTCTCATGATCTGGGCCGGGTTCCGGTGCGTTTCGACGAGCCGAACCTCGTGCCGTGCGCCGGTCTGCTTGCACCGGCTCTTCTTGCCCAGCGGACCGGCCTGGCAGAACTTGTCGAGAGCCGTGTGCACTTGCAGTCCCACGGAGCACATGGCGGGGCGAAGGCGCTGACGGTGATCGGGGCGATGCTGGGTGGGGGCGACTCGATCGACGACACCGCTCTGCTGCGAGCAGGTGCGGCTGGTGAGGTCTTCAACGCCACCCGCGCCCCTTCCACCGTGGGCACTTGGCTGCGGTCCTTCCGCTGGCACAACATCCGCCAACTCGACGCCGTCTCCCGTGAACTCCTCAAGCGCCTGTGGGCCGCAGGCGGCGGCCCCGCCGACCTGGCCGGCCCTTTGACCATCGATCTGGACTCCACCATCGTTCCGGTCTACGGACGGGCCAAGCAGGGCGCCGCCTTCGGCTACACCAAGACCCGCGGCTACCACCCGCAACTGGCCACCCTGGCCCAAAGCGGGCAGGTCCTCTTCTCCCGCCTGCGGGGCGGAAACGCCGGTGCCGCCCGCGGCGCGAAATCGTTCCTGACCGAGACCGTCAGCCGCACCCGCCACGCCGGAGCATCCGGGCAGCTGACCGTCCGCGCCGACTCCGCGTTCTACTCCAAGGACGTACTGCTGACCGCCCGCAAGCTGGACGTGCACTTCTCCATCACCGTCCGCCAGGATCCGAAGATCAAGGCCGCGATCGCGGCCATCCCCGACGAGGCATGGACGCCGATCCCGTACTGGCTGTCCACCCCCGAGGTCTCCGGAGCGGACGTCGCCGAGACTTCCTACACCTGCTTCGCGCACACCAAGACACCCCTCACAGTGCGGCTGATCGTGCGCCGGGTCCGTCCCACCCCCGGCTCCCAGCTGGCTCTGTTCACCGCCTACGACCACCACGCGTTCGTCACCGACCGCACCGGCGACCTCCTCGAGCTCGAGGCCGACCACCGCCGGCATGCCGTGGTCGAGAAAACCATCGCCGAGCTGAAGTCCGCCGGCCTGGCCCACCTGCCCTCAGGCCGATTCACCGCCAACGCGGCCTGGCTCGCACTGGCAGCCATGGCCCACAACCTCGGCCGCGCGGTCGGCATCCTCGCCGGCCACGACCTGACCCGGGCCACCGCCGCCACCCTCCAACGCACCCTGTTCACCGTCCCGGGCCGACTCGTCCACACAGCCCGACGCCTTCACCTGCGACTCCCTGCCCGATGGCCCTGGGCCACAGCGTTCACCGACGCCCTCACGGCCATCACCGCACTGCCACGACACGGCTGACCCCACTGCCACCGTCCCTACGACCAGGAACCCGGAGAGGCCGGCAGACCGGCAGGTTCCGCACGCCCT
>NZ_JBKFFO010000063.1:0-1330 GCF_046506645.1 Streptomyces sp. 5K101
TGAACCGTTCCGGGTTCGGTAGAGATCTCAGATGTTGGTTGTGACCTGGGCTTTCGTGGCGCTCAGGTAGTGGTTGGCTTCGTATTCGGCGGGCGGGACGTGCCCTATCTCACCGTGGAGTCGGGTGTGGTTGTACCAGTCGGTCCATTCGGCGGTGGCGAGCTCGACCTGGGCGAGGGATCGCCAGGGCCTCTGCGGCTTGATGACCTCGGTTTTGAAGAGGCCGATCGTGGACTCCATCAGCGCGTTGTCGTAGGCGTCGCCGACCGATCCGATCGAGGCGGCGATGCCGGCCTTCTCCAGGTGCTCGGCCAGCGTGAAGGACGTATATTGCGAGCCCGCGTCCGAGTGATGGACCAATTCCCCAGGCAGGGGCGGGCGTTGGTCGCGGTCGCGTTGCCACAGTCCCATGTCCAGGGCGTCCAGGACGAGCCGGGTCTGCTTCGTGGTTGAGGCGGACCAGCCGACGATCCGGCGGGAGAAGGTGTCCACGACGAAGGCGACGTAGACGACGCCCGAGAACGTGGCGACGTGGGTGAAGTCGGCGACCCAGCACCGATTGGGGGCCGCGGCGACGAAGTCCCGGTCGACCAGGTCCGGTGCGCGTGGTGCGGTGGGGTCGGGGATGGTGGTGATGACCCTCTTGCCGCGGACGGCGCCGGTGATGCCGAGCTCGCGCATGAGGCGTTCGACGGTGCAGCGGGCCACGGTCTGGCCCTTGCGGTTCAGGTGCCGCCAGATCTTCCTCGCGCCGTAGACGCGGTAGTTGGCGTCGTATGCCTCCTGGATGAGCATCTTCAGTTCGGTGTCGCGAACGGTGCGTGCCGATGGCGCTGCCCGGCGCTTGTGGTGGGCGTAGTAGGTGGATGGGGCGATCTTGCAGTCGTGCTCGGTCAGAACACGGCAGATCGGCTCGACTCCGCCGAAGCGGTCCCGGTGCTCGTCGATGAACGCTACGAGCGTGTGTGTGGCCGGTCGAGCTCGGCCGCGAAGAAACTCGCCGCGGCCTTCAGGATCTCGTTGGCCCGCTTCAGCTCGGCGATCTCCTTCTTCATCGCCTTGATCTGCGCAGACTCCTCCGTCGTCGTCCCCGGTCTGGTCCCGGCGTCGATCTCGTCCTGGCGTACCCACTTGCGCAGCGTCTCGGTCGTGCCGATACCGAGCTTCGCGGCGACCGCTTTCATCGCCGCCCACTCGGTGTCGTAGTCGGGCCGCACCTCGGCGACCATGCGCACCGCACGACGGCGCAGCTCAAGCGGGTACTGGGAAGGACGTGCCATAACTCGATCCTCTCAAATGATCGAGCCCCTACCGAACCCGGAACGGTTCA
>NZ_JBKFFO010000064.1:0-1308 GCF_046506645.1 Streptomyces sp. 5K101
AGGCGTTTCATCTTGGCGCGGGTGCGTTCGACGTGTTTCGGCAGGAGCTCGAAGTCGAGGGCCTGACAGATGTCTCGGGCCCTCAGCGGACCGTGGGTGTCGTTGAAGACGGCGAGGATGCGCGGGTAGTCCGGGTGCTCAGGCAGCTCTAGACTTCCTGCTGGGTCGACCGTCTGGGCCGGGATTCGGTCGGCGAGGCCGGTGATGGTCGTGCGGGTGATGGCGAGGTGTTCCAGACGTAGTTCGGCCTCACGGAGTTGGGACTGCAGGGCGTCGATCTGGATGCGGAGATCATCGGCCAGGGCCCGGGCGGCGTCTTCCTGAAGATCGAGTGCCTGGAGGAGAGGGTTCAGGTTCACGCGCCGGCCACCCGCGGATCGCGCCAGGTGAGCGTGTTCGTGTCGGTGAGCCGACGGGCTATGACGTGGGTCATGGCCCAGTAGACGCGTGAGGCGGAGGAAGCAGGGCGGTGTTCGTAGTCGCGGACCAGCCGCCGGTGCAGTATCAAGATCCCGAACGTCTGCTCCACCCGCCACCGTTTCGGCTGCGGAACGAATCCCTGCTCCTCAGGGTTCCGCTGGACGATCTCGACGTCGATACCGAGGGCAGCCCCGTGCGTGACGACCTGGTTTTTGAAGCCCTGGTCGACCAGGGCTTTGCTGACCGAGCCGCCGGCCGCGACGGCGACCTGGTCGAGCAGATTGATGCCGGCGGCGTTGTCGTGGACGCTCGCGGCCAGCACGGTGACGGCGATGACCAGGCCGAGGACGTCCACGGCCAGTCCCCGCTTGCGGCCCGGTACCCGTTTCGCGGCGTCTTTACCCGTCGTGGCCGCGGGGACCCCGGTGGCCGCCCGGACACTCTGGGTGTCCAGGATCACCAGGGTCGGGTCCTCTAATCGCCGGTTCCTCTCCCGCACCTGGCAGCGCAGGAGTTCATGGATCTGCTGGTCGGTGCCGTCGTCCCGCCAGGCGGCGAAGTAGTAGTACGTCGCGCTCTTCGGCGGCAGGTCATTCGGCAGGAGAGCCCACTGACAGCCGGTCCGGGACTGGTAGAGGATCGAGTTCACGATCTCCCGCATCGAGTAGCGGCCCTGGTGGCCGCTGACGGAACGGTGCCGGTTCTTCCAGGCCGTGAGCACCGGCTCGATCAACGCCCATTGCCCGTCCGTCAAGTCGCTCTGGTACGGCTTGCGTTCACTCACCCCACCGATTCCAGCAGGCCACCGGCATCGGACCGGCACGTTCCGCCTCCGTCCACACCATCAGGCGACACCAGAACAACTCATATACTCACGAACCGCCCACT
>NZ_JBKFFO010000065.1:0-1248 GCF_046506645.1 Streptomyces sp. 5K101
CGTGGCCCTGTACGAGTCCACGCCCGGGGCGACGTACAAGAGCATCGCCGCTGACCTGGGTATCAACAGGGCGACGCTGCGTGAGTGGGTGCTGCGGGAGCGGGATCGTCGTGGCGTCGCCCCCGCCGCTCGGGCAGGCGGGGCCGCGTCGGCCCGGGCAGGACAGCCGGCGCCGTCCGCCGACCCGGATGAGCGGATCCGGCAGCTGGAGGCCCGGGTGGCCGAGCTTGAGGCGAGCGAGCGGAAGCTGGCCACCGAACGGGACATCCTGCGCAAGGCAGCCAAGTATTTCGCCGGCGAGACGAACTGGTGAACCGCTTCCAGTTCGTCCACGACCACCGGGACGCCTTCGGCGTGAAGCGGTTGTGCCAGGTGCTGGGCGTGAACCGTTCCAGCTACTACAAGTGGCGGGACAGAGTCGACGCACGGACCGCGCGGCAGGCCGCCGACCGGGCCCTGGCCGAAGAGATCCGTGCCGTCCACGCCGACTCCGACGGCGCCTACGGCTCCCCACGGATCACCGCCGAGCTCCGCGCCGACGGCCGGAGGATCAACGAGAAACGCGTGGCCCGCGTGATGCGCAAGTTCTCCATCCAGGGCATACGCCTGCGCAGACGGGTCCGCACCACGACCCCCGAGCCGTCGGCGATACCTGTCCCGGACCTGTTCCAGCGGGACTTCACCGCCCCGGAGCCCGGAGTCAAGTACATGGGCGACATCACGTATCTGCCCGTCGGGGACGGGGAGTTCCTCTATCTGGCCACCGTTCTGGACTGCTTCAGCCGTCGGGTCGTGGGCTGGTCCATCGCCGGCCACATGCGCACCGAACTCGTCGCCGACGCCCTTCGGATGGCGGCCCGGACCCGTGGCGGCCTGGACGGCTCGATCTTCCACAGCGATCACGGAGCGCAGTACGCATCTCGTGAATTCGCCAAGCTGTGCAGCGAGTTGGGCATGACCCAGTCCATGGGCGCGGTCGGCACCTCCGCCGACAACGCCGCCTGCGAGAGCTTCCACGCCAGCCTCAAGCGGGAGACCCTGCAAGGTGCCCACTGCTATCCGGGAGCAGAACTCTGCAGACGCACCGTCTTCCGGTGGCTCACCCGCTACAACATCCGGCGACGCCACTCCGCGAACGGGCAGCTCAGCCCCGTGGACTTCGAACACCGGCACCAGCAGGAGTCCGCTAGGCTCACGCTGGCCGCATGACAACCCCGAACGCGTGTCCACTTCCGCGGGGGAAGGCCC
>NZ_JBKFFO010000066.1:0-1140 GCF_046506645.1 Streptomyces sp. 5K101
GGCCACACCGTCCCGTCGGTCATCGACCTCGACAAGAACCGCGGCCAGGTATCCCTTGCATGGCGCCTGTCCCGGCTCAACATCACCTTCAAAGCGACCATCCGACACGTCCGCACAGGCCTCACACAGGCGGCATACCTGTCTCCGGGCAACAGCTCCACCCCCATCCCACAGCAGGTCGGTTTCACCTGGGACGGGCTGCTGCACGACAACGGCCGTGAGGTGAACGCTCCGAACGGCGAATACACCTGGGATATCGAAGCCGCACCCACCAACGGGATCGGCCCGGCAGCCACCGCCTCCGGCACGTTCACGGTCACCCGCAAGGCCGCCCCGCACGACTACAGCGACAACGGATCCCCGGACCTCCTGGCCCGGGACAGCTCCGGACGGCTCTGGCGCGAAGACACCACCTCCTCCCCGGAGCACCCCGACCACCTCAGCGAGACGCGCCGCAAGCTCGTCGGCGGCGGCTGGCAGATCTACAACCGCATCGAGGCCGGGGGCAACATCGCCGGCGGCGCTGCCGGGGACCTGGTCGCCCGGGACACCGCAGGGGTGCTCTGGCTCTACCAGGGCCGCGGCGACGGCACTTTCACCACCCGGGTGAAGATCGGCGGCGGCTGGCAGGGCTACCGGCACATCGCCGCCGGCAGCGACCTCACCGGCGACGGCAGAGCCGACCTGGTCGCCACCGACTCCGCCGGCGCGCTGTGGCTCCACACGGGCACCGGCAACGCGAGCGCCCCGTTCGCCGCCCGCAAGAAGGTCGGCCTGCGCGGCTGGCAGACGTTCAACCGCATCGAGGCCACCGGAAACATCGCCGGCGGCTCCGCAGGCGACCTCGTCGCCCGGGACACCGCGGGTGTGCTCTGGCTCTACCAGGGCCGCGGCGACGGCACCTTCACCACCCGCGTCAAGATCGGCGGCGGCTGGAACGCCTACACCCACATCGTCGGCATCAGCGACGGCAACCGGGACGGACGCCCCGACCTCTTCGCCGCGGCACCCGACGGCAACACGTACTTCTACCAGGGCACCGGCAGCACAGCCGCGCCGTTCCGGACGCGCAACGACAGCACCGTCTTCTTCGGAATGACGCAGTCGTACAACCACATCGCCTGAGGCTCCGGCATCGAC
>NZ_JBKFFO010000067.1:0-866 GCF_046506645.1 Streptomyces sp. 5K101
AGAGCTCGTAACAGGATCTTGGTGGGATGTCCTGGTCGGGCGTGACCGGTGTGACGATTCGGCCGTTCGGGATGGTGTGAGTACTCGGCCGTGGATCGTGGATGACGACTTGTGGGCACTGATCGAGCCTCTGCTGCCGCCGTGGCCGACGAGGTCACCAGGGCCTCGGCCGGTGCCCGACCGGCTGTGTCTGCAGGGCATTCTCTACGTCCTCTATAACGACATCGCCTGGCAACTCCTGCTGCCTGAGCTGGGGTTCGGATCCGGGCAGACCTGCTGGCGGCGCCTGGAACGTTGGCAGCGGGCAGGGGTCTTCGACCAGCTGCACCGGATCCTGCTCAGTGAGCTGAACGCGGCAGGCCGGCTCGACTGGTCCAGGGCGTGCGTGGACGGCTCCCACATCCGCGCGAAAAAGGGGGAGCCGACACCGGTCCGTCGCCGGTCGACCGGCGGAAGACGGGCCGCAAACACCACCTGATCTGCGACGGACATGGCACACCGCTCAAAGTCATCACGACCGCGGCCAACGTCAACGACGTCACCCAGACCCTCGCCCTGGTCGACGGCATCCCGCCGGTGGCAGGCCGCCCCGGCCGGCCCCGCCGTCGTCCCGAAGCCCTGCTCGGAGACAAGGGCTACGACTCGAACCCCAACCGGGAAGAGCTGCGGAAACGCCGGGTCCTGCCCGTCATCTCCCGCAAAGGAGCCCCGAACATCAAGGGCATGGGCAAGCTCCGCTACGTCGTCGAGCAGGCCTTCGCCCTGCTCCACCAGTTCAAACGGCTCGCCGTCCGCTGGGAACGCCGCACAGAACTCCACGACGCCTTCGTCTCCCTCGCCTGCAGCCTCATCTGCTGGCGACGCCT
>NZ_JBKFFO010000068.1:0-755 GCF_046506645.1 Streptomyces sp. 5K101
GGGCGCCGAAAAATGATTCGGCCATGGCGTTGTCGAAACAGATCCCGGTGCGGCCGGCAGATCTGCGGAGCCTGAACCGGTCGAGCGTCTTCCCGAACTCGGCTGACATGTAGTTGCTTCCGCGGTCGGAGTGAAATATCGCGCCGGCCGACAGGTTTCTGTTTCGTGCCGCGTTGCGGACCGCCCTGGATATCAGTGGGGTTTGGTAGTGGTCGTCCATCGCGTAACCGATGACTTCCTTCGTGCAGCAGTCGATGACCGTTGCGAGGTACAGCCAGCCTTCCCCGGTCGCGATGTAGGTAATGTCGCCGACGAGCTTTTCGCCGGGTGCGTCAGCGGTGAAGTTGCGGCCGACGAGGTCCGGCACCTGGCCCACTGTGGCCTGGGTGAGGCTGAACCTCTTCGGCCGCGGCTGGCAGGGCTCAAGGCCCAGCTCGCGCATGAGCCGGCGGACCAGTTCCAGGCCGGCAGTGATGCCCCAGCGATGCAGCTGGGCCTGGATGCGCCGGTGGCCGTAGGTGCCGTCGGACATGTCGAAGGCTTTCTCGATGAGCAGCTTCAGTTCCTCGCGCCGCTGGGCCGTCGCGGATTGCGGGCGGGATCGCCAGTCGTAGTAGCCGGATCTGGATACGCCGAGTCGGCCGCACATGAACTCGACGCTGTACGCGTACTCCTCGGTGTCGAGCCGCATCTCGTCGATGAACTCGTACTTGCTTGCTACCGGGGATCCTTCGCGAAGTACGCTGCGGCTTTTT
>NZ_JBKFFO010000069.1:0-695 GCF_046506645.1 Streptomyces sp. 5K101
GCACAGGTCGATGCACTCGTCGCAGATGTAGACGCCCGGGCCGGCGATGAGCTTCTTGACCGACTTCTGGCTCTTGCCACAGAACGAGCACTTGAGCAGGTCGCCGCTCTCTCCCACGCGTGCCATCCGTCATCCCTTCGTCGAGCGACCCGCCGCGAGACGGGTGTGCGTACCCGACGACGGTAGTCGACGGGGCCCTCGCTGCCCCTCATTGAATCCCGCGTGGCGGGCGCCGGCCAAGGCTGTTCGCGCTGGGCGCAACGGACGCGGAGTCCCCGCACGCCTCGCGTCGCGAATCACTCTCAAATGGACACACGACCAACACCTGTTGTTCATTTCCAGGACACCTTGCCAGGACAACCTTTGCGCGTGCTCGAAGACCCCCCCACGCTCTCGCCGCAGGCGCACCCGCCCGCGCCCCTCGGCCCCCCGCCGCCACGCCGCGGCCGGCCCGTCGGTGAATGGTTGACGGCGGCAGCGCTGCTGCTGCCCAACCTCGCGCTGTTGGCCGTGTTCACCTACCGACCACTGATCGACAACATCCGGTTGTCGTTCACCGACTGGACGCTGTCGGCGCCGACGCTCAACTACATCGGTCTGCAGAACTACTCGACGTGGCTGCACGACGCCAACGCGCACCAGGTGCTGCGCAACACCGCCATCTTCACCGTCGCGACGGTCGGGTTGTCGATGAT
>NZ_JBKFFO010000007.1:0-366547 GCF_046506645.1 Streptomyces sp. 5K101
ACCCTGCGGCCGCGATGGAGCAGGCGGAACCACCCGCTCGAACAGCTCCCACAACTCGTCCGGCACAAAGCGCTCAACTATCACCACGCCGTGCAGACTACCCAGCACCCCAAATGAGACGACGTCTAAGACGGCGTCGACGGTCGATCGTGCTCGGTCCCCCCCAGACTTCGTCCGGGGGTACCCCCACGTTCCTCGGGACCTCCGCGCTCCCCCAGCTACCGCTGGGTGGGGGTCCCACCACGCCCGCAGGGCGTAGGGGGAGTGCCCCCATCCCTTTCGACACCGCCGCGCCCCTTCGGCTCACTCGCCCATGTGCGCGGCCAGGACCTGCCGTCGGCCGCGGGAAACCGCCGCCGACGGCAACCACCAACGGCCGCTAGAGGGACGTGCGCAAAGTTCCCCCGTACGGGGAACCCTGGTTGACACTCTGCGGGTCGAACGCGCCGGCGGCCGCGTACCGGGCCGCGATCTCGGCGAGTTCGGACTCCGGGATCACGTCGTGGACGTCCGTGAATCCGCCGGGCGCACGCCGGTGCGCCAGATCGATGACCACTTCCGGGCCCTGCTGCCGGTTCGACAGCTGCAGGCGGGTCATGGCCGGCCGGCGGTCCGCCTCGTAGGCGGCGAGCGCGGTCACGGGGTCGCGGTGGCGGGCCAGCGCGTGGGCCAGCGCGCGGCCGTCGACGATGGACTGGGTCGCCCCGTTGGAGCCGATCGGGTACATCGCGTGGGCCGCGTCGCCGATCAGCGTCGTACGGCCCAGGGACCAGGCGGGCAGCGGGTCGCGGTCCACCATCGGGTACTCGTACGCGGCGTCGGCGGCGGCGAGGACCTCCGGGACGCTGACCCCGTCGAACTCCCAGCCCTCGAAGCGGCCCGCGAAGGATGCCACGGGGACGGCCCGGTTCCAGTCGCCGCGGAAGGTGCCCCCGGCCGTCCCGGAGGGCGCGGCGAGCGCCCAGTTGACGAGGACGTCGCCACCGTCGGCGGGCTCGGAGATCGGGTAGACGACCGCCCTCAGCCGGTCGTCCCCGGCGATGAGCATGAAGCGGCCCGCGCGGGCGGCGGGCATGCGGGAGATCCCGCGCCAGACGAGCATCCCGTTCCACGGCGGATCCCCCTCGCCGGGATGGAGGGCGGCGCGTACGGCGGAGCGGATGCCGTCCGCGCCGATGAGCAGATCGGGTTCCAGCGAGGCGCGGCCCCGGGTGGATCCGTCGCTGTGCTCCAGGGTGACGCGCGGGCGGGCGCCGGGGAGGGGGTCGACGCCGATCACGCGTACGCCGCCGAGCAGGGCGCACTCGCCGAGCCGGGCCCGCACGGCCTGTGCCAGCACACGGTGCAGCTCGCCACGGTGGACGGACAGCTGGGGCCAGTGGTAGCCGGCACCCAGCCCGCGCGGGTCGCGGGAGATGAGGCCGCCGCTGCGGTGGTAGTAGCGCAGTTCCCGGGTGCGTACGGCGCGTTCCTCGACGCGGTCGAGCACGCCGAGCGCGTCGAGTTCGCGCACCGCGTTGGGCATGATGTTCAGGCCGGCGCCGACGGGGCGGATCTGCTCGGTCGCCTCGACGACCGTGATCCGCTCGAACCCCGCCTGGTGCAGGGCCAGCGCCGCGGTCAGACCGGCGATGCCGCCGCCGGCGATCATGATGTGGGTCATGGGGACGGTCTCCTCGGACTCTCCTGTGGCTCTCCTCGACGGTCAGCGGGCGACACGGGCGGGCGGCTCCACGGAGCGGCGCACCAGGGTCTCGTTGTCCCGGGTCAGGTCGAGCACGGAGCGCAGGAGGGCGACGGGGGCGCCGCCGCTGCCCGCGTCGTAGAGCCGTACCTCGTCGCTGTACGCCTTGCGCGCGATGGTGAGGTGGCGGGCGCGGAAGGTCTTGAGGATGCGCAGGACGCGGGCGAGGGAGACGGCCGACGCGGTGAGCGTGGCGGGGACGCGGCCGCCGCCCTCCCAGCTGAAGGCGGCGGAGAGCTTGGAGACCGCCGAGACGCCGCCGCGGTGGGCCGCGTAGTGCGCGCGCCAGGACGGCAGGCTGTACTCGACGGACTCGTCGAGGAAGGCGTCGTAGCGCTCGTTACCGCGGTCGCACTGCCACAGCGTCAGGTCGACCAGCCAGAGCGGGACCTGGGCGGCGGCGGGGCCGAGATAGGCGCGGCCGGCGACGTCGATCTCCTCGAAGTAGGAGCGCATTTCGCGGGCGAAGAAGGCGGGCGAGACGCGGGCGACGGTGAGGTCGATGGCGTCGACCATGGCCTGCACCTGCTGGGCGACGCGGTCGAGGACGAGGGCGAAGCAGGGATCGTAGGGCTCCAGACGGGCGAGTTCCGCGCAGGTGTCGAGCGAGGCGACGAGGCTGGGGAAGACCATGCGGACGGCGTCCTGGAGATTGCCCTCCATCGGGTCGCCCGTGTACATCCGCCGGCGCTTCCCGGACGGGTTCCAGGTCGTGTAGTGGTGCACGGTGTCGCGCGGGATCATGTCGGTGCGGCGGCCGAGTTCCTCGAGGACGGGCAGCGCCTCGGGGACGGCCGCGAGCGGCTGCGTGCCGTGACGTTTCAGCGAGCCGAGGAGGATGCCGAGGTCGCGCATCGCGGCGAGCGCGTCGACGATGCCGAGGGAGGCCACCCGGTCCTCGTCGGGTACGAGGGTGCGCAGGGCGACGGTGAGCGCGGGGACGTCCGCGTCCGCGTTCATCGCGGGGAGTGCGGCGAGGAGCGCGTCCGCGCCGAGCGGGTCCGCCGCGCATATCTCCGATATCCGGTAACGCGGTTCGCCAAGCACATCGAGACCGGGCGCGACAAGGTCGTACAGGGTCAACGGAATGTCCCTTCGGACAGAACGGTTCACTGGGTGGGATGTGGGGCGGGTGGTGCGCGGGCGCCGTGGTGCCGCAGGGCCGCACGGCTCTCGCAGGGGACACCGTCCCGCCCCGGTTCACTCCACGGCGCCGCCGACCCGGTCCTGGCGTGGCGGCGCCATGGCGGGCGCGGGCAGCCGCAGCCGGGAGGAGAGGAGGGTGGCCAGGGCCGCGAACACGGCTCCGGCCAGAAGGGCCGACCTGAAGCCCGCGGTCTCGGCCGCGGCGTCACCGGCTGCCGCGGTCCCCGCGGTGGCGACGGCGACCAGGACGGCGAGCCCGAGGACCGAGCCGAACTGCTGGCTGGTGTTGACGAGTCCGGAGGCGAGTCCGGTCTCGTCGGGCGACGCGTCGGCGGTCGCCGCCACGTTGGTGGTGACCATGACGAGGGGCAGGGCGACTCCCAGGACGAGGCTCGGGGCCAGGACGGTGGCCGGGAACGTGCCGTCGGCGTCGAGGGCGAGCGCCAGCCACACCATGCCGGCGAGCAGCAGGCCGAAGCCGAGCGTCATGGTGCGGCGCAGCCCCAGTCGGCCGATGAGCCGGCCGGTCTGCGGCGCGACCGCGACGACGACCAGGGACAGCGGCAGCAGGCCGAGGCCGCCGGCGAGCGGGGTGTGGCCGAGCACGCTCTGCAGGAAGAGGCTGACCAGGAAGAACATCGGGAACAGCGCCATCTGCGCCAGTGCCGCGAGGACGTTGGCGAGCCGCAGGGCGGGCCGGCCCAGCACGGCGGGCGGCACGAGCGGCCGGGCGGCGCGCCGCTCCAGCAGGGCGAACGCGACGAGCAGGGCGAGCCCCGCCGCCCCGCTCAGCAGCGTCCGCACGCCGGTCCAGCCGGCCTCGCCCGCGCCGACGAGGGCGTACGCGAGGAGCCCGAGCCCGCCGGTGGCGGTGAGGGCGCCGCCGATGTCGAAGCCCCGTTCGCGGCGGCGTGCGCCCGGGGCGAGCAGCCGCAGGGCGGCGGCGGCGAGCACGAGCGCGACGAGGACGTTGAGCCAGAACGTGGCGCGCCAGCCGAGGAGATCGGTGAGCACGCCGCCGAGCACCGTGCCGAGCACCCCGCCGAGCCCGCCCATCGCGGCGAACACCCCGAGCGCCCGGTGCCGGCCGGGCCCGTCGGGGAACAGCGTGAGCAGCAGGGCGAAGGCGGCGGCCGCGGCGAGCGCCGCGCCCACGCCCTGCGCGGCACGCGCGGCGATCAGCGGCCCGGGACTGCCGGCGACGGCGCCCGCGGCGGACGCGGCGGCGAGCAGCCCGAGGCCGGTCAGGTAGAGCCTGCGGTGTCCGAACAGGTCGGCGGCCCGACCGCCGAGCAGCAGCAGTCCGCCGAAGGTGATGAGGTACGCGTTGGCCACCCACGACAGCCCGGCGGAGCCGGACCCGAGGTCGTCGCCCACGGAGGGCAGGGCGACGTTGACGATCGCGGTGTCCATGATGAGGAGCAGCTGGGTGGCGGCGAGCAGCAGGAGCGCGGGGCCGGCCCCGGACGCGGCCCGGTCGGCGTGGGTCGCGTCCGCGCTGCGGTCGGGGGTCACCGTCGCGGGGTCCTCTCGTCGAGCGCGTACCCGGACAGACACGCCCGTGCCAGCGCCTCGCAGCTGTCGGTGTCGCCCTCCCACACCTGCTGCGTCAGGTAGACGTGCGGTGCGCCGTGGTAGAAGCGCTCATACTGCTCGTGGCGGGAGGCGAACTCCGAGCCGAGCGCGTCCCACGCCAGCTTCAGCAGTTTGACGCGGTCCTCGGCCGGGTGGCCCGGCGAGCGGATGTACTTCCGTACCAGCGGCCCCAGTTCGGGGTGGAGCAGGTCCTCGGCGGAGGCGGGGAGCTGGATGACTCCGCCGCCCGCCAGCGTCTTGATCTCCTGCACCGCCGCCGGGTACAGCTCGCCCGCCACGATGCGCTGCGCGAACGAGATCTCCTTGCCGGGCATCACGCCACCGCGGCCGCCGTCGACCTGCTCGTACGACGCCTCGGCCGCCAGCACGAACGCCTTGGCCTGCGCCACCCTGCCCATCAGCCGCCCGATCGCCTGGGTGACGGGCGGCAGCTGGTAGGTGTTGTTCGCCTTGGTCAGCAGGATGGCGATGCCGGTCAGGAACTCCAGCTTGGTCCAGAAGCGGGTGGCGGCCTGGTGCACGAAGTTCACGTACGCCGGGGTGCGCCACCACATGCCGAACGTCGCGTCGACGTTCCGGTAGGTCAGCACCCGCTCCCACGGCACGAACACGTCGTCGCACACGAGCAGCGCGTCGTTCTCGTCGAACCGCGAGGAGAGCGGGTTGTCGAAGACGCTGCGGGCCTGTGCCTCGTAGGAGGTACGGGAGAGGAACTTCAGGCCGGGGGTGGCGATGGGCACCGAGAAGCACAGGGCGTGGTCGACGTCCTGGGGCGCGAGCGGTTCGATGGTGCCGACGACGACCTCGTTGCCGAAGACGGCCGCCGTGCCGATCATCTTGGCGCCGCGCACCACGACGCCGCCGTCCTTCTCCGCGACGACCCGCACGACCAGGTCGTCCTCCTCCTGCTCGGACGCCGCCTTGGTGCGGTCGATCTGTGGGTTGGTGATGGTGAACGTCGGGTAGAGGTCGCCCTCGGCCAGCCTGCGGTGGCAGGCGACCGCGTTGTCCGCGCCGTCGAAGCCGTCGGTGGTGAACACCGCGGGCGCCGCCGCGAATCCGGCCGCGCCGCCCGCCATGTAGTCGGGGGTGCGCCCGAGGAAGCCGAAGCTCGACTCGGCCCACACCTTGTACGCGCGGCGCCGCTCGACGAGGTCCTCGTACGAGCGCGGGACCTTGAACGCGCGGTGCGCGCCGTCCGCGGTGAGCACGGACGCGTACCGCGGGTCCTGTGCCAGGTCGTAGAGCCGGGCGAGCGACGCGGCGGTGTTGCGGAAGGCGGCATGGCGCGTGACGTCGGCGACGCGTTCGCCGTCGAGCCACACCTCGCGCCCGTCCCGCAGCGATGCGAGGTATTCCTGGCCGGACCTGGTCAACGTCTCTCCTCGAAGGGACTGCGGCTGGACGGACTCCGCCCAGCCGCGCTCGGGGCCGGCCGGCGGTGCCCGGTTTCAGCCGAGCCTGTCCCCCGCCGAGGACACCGGGCAATGAACGACCGTCCAGCGGTCCTTAAGAACCGGCCATTCATGCGGCTGACGCACCCTTGCTGCGGTACTCGCCGGGCGTCATCCCGTACCACTTGCGGAAGGCCAGGTGGAAGCCGACCGTGCTCTGGTAGCCGACCCGTTCGGGCACGGCCGACTGCGGCAGCGAGGTCTCGCCCAGCAGCCGGGCAGCCTCCTGCATCCGGCGGCCCGTCAGATGGCGGGCGGGCGCCTCGCCGACGAGGTCCCGGAAGGCCGCGGTGAACGCGGAGCGGGACATGCCGACCTCGCGGGCGAGCGACTCGATGGTCCACGGCTCGGCGAACCGGGTCGCGATGATCACCATGGCCCGGCTGATGCCGGGGTGCCCGAGGACGGGCAGCGCCGAGGGGTTTCCGGCCAGGTCGCGCAGCAGCGGCCGCAGCGCGAGCACGAGCGCCATCTCGAAGGCGCGCAGGGTGATGAGCCGGTCGCCCGGTCCCACCGGCCGGTCGGTCGTGGCGAGCAGCCGCAGGGTGTCGCGCAGCAGCGGCTCCCGGTCGACCTGGGAGCCGTCGAGCACCAGGGCCCAGGGCAGCGCCTTGTACAGGCTGCTGGCCGCGCTCGCGTCGTAGTGCAGTCCGGCGCACAGCATTCTGCTGACGGGCCCCTCCCCCTCGATGCGGATCTCGCCGGACGTGCCGGGGCGGCGCTCGGGCAGCACCGCCGCGAGCGAGACGCCCCGCCGGTCGGGGCGGTCCGCGAGCCGGTGCGCCGTCCCGGTCGGGAAGACGGCCAGGTCGCCGGTGCGCAGTTCGATCGGCGTCTGGTCCTCGCCGGTGATCCAGCAACCCCCTTCGGTGATGAAGTGCAGTACGGCGCAGCTCTGCTCGGCGTCCCCCTCGATGGCCCACGGCGCGCGCAGATGCCACCTGCTGTCGAACACCCCGGTGAGCCGCAGCGGTTTCAGCAGCTCGCTCAGGAGGTCGTCACGCTCACTATGGGTCGGTTCCAGTGGTCGGTCCATTGGACGATCCTTCAACCCCCGCCCCGGATTGTTAATTGATCGGCCGAAGCCGCCGCCGCGAGCCTGGAAGTGCCGTTCACGGCAGCAGCCACACCCTATCGAAGGGCCCTTCTGAGACATGTCCGATCACATTCCGATGCGCGTAGCCGTGGTGGGGGCGACCGGTTTCCAGGGCGGTGCCACGGCCCGTCTGCTGGCCGAGCGGGGCCACCGGGTACGCACCCTGAGCCGCAAGCCCGAGGAGGACCGCCCGAAGCTGCCCGGGGTCTCGGTCGCGAGCGGCGACCTGGGGCGGCAGGAGGACGTGCGGCAGCTCTTCCAGGGCGCGACCCATGCCGTGGTGACGATGCCGCTGGTGTACGAGGCCGAGAAGGTCATGCGCTACGCCCAGCACATCGCGCGGGGGGCCCGGGACAGCAAGGTGCACCGGATCGTCTACAACGCCAACACCCGTGTCCCGCAGCGGACGACGAACATCGCGGCCTTCGAGACACGGCGCCTGGTGGAGACGGTGCTGCGCGAGAGCCTCGCGGAGAGCGGCGTGGAACTTGTCGTCGTGCGCCCTCCCGTGTATCTGGACAACCTCTTCAGCCCGTGGAACGGACCGGCGCTGGTGAACGAGGGCGTGCTCGCCTACCCGCTGCCGGCCGGCGTCCGCACCGCCTGGATCTCCCACGGCGACCTGGCCCAGGCGGTGTACGGGGCCCTCACCGCCGAGGGGGCGGCCGGCCGGGCCTTCGACATCGGCGGCGAACGGACCCTCACCGGACCGGAGCTGGCCGAGGCGTTCGCCCGGGGGCTCGGACGTCCCGTGC
Source organism: Streptomyces sp. 5K101 (assembly GCF_046506645.1). NCBI lineage: Bacteria > Bacillati > Actinomycetota > Actinomycetes > Kitasatosporales > Streptomycetaceae > Streptomyces > Streptomyces sp. 5K101. The sequence continues at coordinate 7,792 of NZ_JBKFFO010000007.1, forward strand.
GCTACACGGCACTCGACCCGCACGTCTTCGAGCAGGGACTCGCGCAGATCCTGGGCCATCGAGCAGCGGCCGGCGTGGCCGGGATCTACCACTTCATGGCGAGCGGCGCCGAGCCGGGCCTGATGGCGGGCGACGACGGCGCGGCGGCTCGGGAGCTGTCGTTCACGGCGGCGCCGGTGGACGAGTGGGTCACCCGGCAGCCGTGGCAGATGTGGTCGGGCCGTACGGCCGAGTCGCAGTCGGAGTCCGCCGAGACGGCCTGACGGCCCGTCGGCAGCGATCGTATACAAGGGTCAAACAGGAAGGACCGGTTCCGTCACCGTGACGGTCCGGTCCTTTTTCGTCCACCTTGCGCGCCCCGCTACGTCCTAGTAGTTAACACATCGCCGGATTGGCCTCCCCGACGGCGTGGGAAGGCTCATCCGGTACGTACGCGAGCGCAGCCCCCGATCGCATCCTTTCCGGCCACCCGAGTGAACGCGGACAGGAGCCGACATGCCCGCACCCGGCCAGTCACCGACCGAGCAGTTACAAATGAGACGCATCCGACCCGCCCTGCCCGTACAGCCCTCAGGTGATGTTGTGAACTCGCTCATTGGTCGCATTCCCGTCCTGGACGTACGCCCGCTCGTCGACTGCGGCAGAAGGCCGGCGAAAGCCGTGGCGGGTGAGACCTTCCAGGTCACCGCCACGGTCTTCCGCGAGGGCCACGAAGCGGTCGCGGCCAATGTCGTGCTGCACGACCCGAAGGGCCGCCCGGGGCCCTTCACCCCCATGCGGGAGCTCGCCCCGGGCACCGACCGGTGGGGCGCCGACGTCACGCCCGACTGCGAGGGCGCGTGGACCTACACGGTGGAGGCGTGGAGCGATCCGGTCGCCACCTGGCGGCACCACGCCGAGATCAAGATCCCGGCCGGCATCGACACCGAACTGGTGCTCGCGGAAGGCGCCGAGCTGTACGAGCGGGCGGCGGCCGGGGTGCCCAAGAAGGACGGCCGGGAGGCGGTCCTCGCGGTCGCCGACGCGCTCCGCGACACCGAACGGTCCGCCGACGCGCGGCTCGCCGCCGCCCTCGCCGCCGACGCCGCCGCCGCGCTCGCCCGTCACCCCCTGCGCGAACACGTCAGCTGCTCGGCTCCGCTGCCGCTCAAGGTCGAGCGCCGGCGCGCGCTGTACGGCTCCTGGTACGAACTGTTCCCGCGCTCGGAGGGCGCGGTGGTGACGGAGGGCGAGCCGCCCGTCTCCGGGACGCTGCGCACCGCGGCCGAGCGGCTGCCGGCCGTCGCGGCGATGGGCTTCGACGTGGTGTACCTGCCGCCCGTCCACCCCATCGGCACCACCCACCGCAAGGGCCGCGACAACTCCCTGACGGCGGGCCCGCACGACGTCGGCGTGCCCTGGGCGATCGGCTCGACCGAGGGCGGACACGACGCGATCCACCCCGACCTCGGCACGCTCGCGGACTTCGACCACTTCGTGCGGGCGGCCCGCTCGCTGCGCATGGAGGTCGCGCTGGACTTCGCGCTCCAGTGCTCGCCCGACCACCCCTGGGTGAAGGAGCACCCGGAGTGGTTCCGCCACCGCCCCGACGGCTCCATCGCGTACGCGGAGAACCCGCCGAAGAAGTACCAGGACATCTACCCCATCGCGTTCGACGCGGACATGTTGGGTCTGGTGCGCGAGACGGTGCGGCTGCTGCGGTTCTGGATGGACCGCGGAGTGCGCATCTTCCGCGTCGACAACCCGCACACCAAGCCCGTCGTCTTCTGGGAGCAGGTGATCGCCGAGATCAACGGGACGGACCCCGACGTGGTCTTCCTCGCGGAGGCGTTCACCAGACCGGCCATGATGCACACCCTGGCCGCGATCGGCTTCCAGCAGTCGTACACCTACTTCACCTGGCGCAACAGCAAGCACGAACTCACCGAGTACGTCCGGGAACTGTCGGGCGAGGCCGCCTCGTACATGCGGCCGAACTTCTTCGTGAACACGCCCGACATCCTGCACGCCTACCTCCAGGAGGGCGGCCGGCCCGCGTTCGAGGTGCGTGCGGTGCTGGCGGCCACGCTGTCGCCGTCGTGGGGCGTGTACGCCGGGTACGAGCTGTGCGAGAACGTCCCGCTGCGCGGCGGCAGCGAGGAGTACCGCTGCTCGGAGAAGTACCAACTGCGGCCCCGCGACTGGGAGTCGGCCGAGCGGGAGGGCCGCACGATCTCCCCGCTCATCACCCTGCTGAACCGGCTCAGGCGTCGTCACCCCGCGCTTCAGCAGCTGCGCGACGTCCACTTCCACCACGCCGACAACGAGGCGGTGATCGTCTACTCCAAGCGCTCGGGCCAGGACGTCGTACTCGTCGTCGCCAACCTCGACCCCCACCACACCCAGGAGGCCACGGTCTCGTTGGACATGCCGCGACTCGGACTCCGAGAACACGAGACCGTACCGGTGCGCGACGAGCTCACCGGAGAGACCTATCACTGGGGCAGGGCCAACTATGTGCGCCTCGAGCCGGGCATCACGCCCGCGCACATCGTCGCCCTGCGACCGTCCCCGCAGACCGGAGGGTCACCCACATCATGATCGTCAATGAGCCCGTTCCCGACACCTTCGAGGACACTCCCGCCCGCGACCGCGACCCCGACTGGTTCAAGCGGGCCGTCTTCTACGAGGTCCTCGTCCGCTCCTTCCAGGACAGCAACGGCGACGGCATCGGCGACCTCAAGGGAATCACCGCCAAACTGGACTATCTGCAGTGGCTGGGCGTCGACTGCCTGTGGCTGCCGCCGTTCTTCAAGTCACCCCTGAAGGACGGCGGTTACGACGTCGCCGACTACACCTCGGTGCTGCCCGACTTCGGCGACCTGGCCGACTTCGTGGAGTTCGTGGACGCCGCCCACCAGCGCGGCATGCGCGTCATCATCGACTTCGTGGTGAACCACACCAGCGACCAGCACCCGTGGTTCCAGGAGTCCCGGACCAACCCCGACGGCCCGTACGGCGACTACTACGTCTGGGCCGACGACGACAAGCAGTACCAGGACGCCCGCATCATCTTCGTCGACACGGAGTCGTCGAACTGGACCTTCGACCCGGTACGCAAGCAGTACTACTGGCACCGGTTCTTCTCCCACCAGCCGGACCTCAACTACGAGAACCCCGCCGTGCAGGAGGAGATCATCTCGGCGCTGCGGTTCTGGCTGGACCTGGGCATCGACGGATTCCGGCTCGACGCCGTGCCGTACCTGTACCAGGAGGAGGGCACCAACTGCGAGAACCTGCCGCGCACGCACTCCTTCCTGAAGCGGGTGCGCAAGGAGATCGACGCCCACTACCCCGACACCGTGCTCCTCGCCGAGGCCAACCAGTGGCCCGAGGACGTCGTCGACTACTTCGGCGACTACGCCGCCGGCGGCGACGAGTGCCACATGGCGTTCCACTTCCCGGTGATGCCGCGGATCTTCATGGCGGTGCGGCGCGAGTCCCGTTACCCGGTCTCGGAGATCCTGGCCAAGACCCCCGCCATCCCGAAGAACTGCCAGTGGGGCATCTTCCTGCGCAACCACGACGAGCTCACGCTCGAGATGGTCACGGACGAAGAACGCGACTACATGTACGCGGAGTACGCCAAGGACCCGCGGATGCGCGCCAACATCGGCATCCGCCGCCGCCTCGCCCCGCTGCTGGACAACGACCGCAACCAGATCGAGCTGTTCACCGCGCTGCTGCTGTCCCTGCCCGGCTCGCCGATCCTCTACTACGGCGACGAGATCGGCATGGGCGACAACATCTGGCTCGGCGACCGCGACGCGGTGCGCACGCCGATGCAGTGGACCCCCGACCGCAACGCCGGCTTTTCCTCCTGCGACCCGGGCCGGCTGTACCTGCCGACCATCATGGACCCGGTCTACGGCTACCAGGTCACCAACGTCGAGGCGTCGATGTCGTCTCCGTCGTCGCTGCTGCACTGGACCCGCCGGATGATCGAGATCCGCAAGCAGAACCCGGCCTTCGGACTCGGTTCGTACACCGAACTGCCGTCGTCGAACCCGGCGGTGCTCGCCTTCCTGCGCGAGGCCCCCTCGAAGGAGGACGGCGGGGACGATCTGGTGCTCTGCGTGCACAACTTCTCCCGGTTCGCCCAGCCGACCGAGCTCGATCTGCGGACGTACAGCGGGCGGCACCCGGTGGAACTGATCGGCGGGGTGCGGTTCCCGGCCATCGGCCAGTGGCCGTATCTGCTGACGCTCGCGGGCCACGGCTTCTACTGGTTCCGCCTGCGCAAGGACGCCGCACCGGCGTCGGCACCGGCCGTGCTGCCCGGCACCGCCACGGGAAACACCGTGCCCTGACGGCCCCCTGAGGGGGAATCACGGTCGAAAGGCGCCCCCGGCGCCGGCGGGGCGGTTTCCGCCGCCCCGCACCGGGCACTCTCCCCCTCATCCCCGCGCGCCGCCGGACAGCCACAGCTGTAATCCGGGACACTTTGCGCATTCGTGGTGTACCCGGGGAAAGGACGCGATGCCCATGTCGGAGGCTGCATCCACCCGGATCCCGCTCGCTCTGCTTCCGTCGCTCGCCCCCTTGCTCCACCAATGGCTGCCCCTGCAGCGCTGGTTCGCGGGCAAGGGAACGCCGGTCACCGGTTTCTCGCTCGTGTCGGTGACCGAGCTGCTGCCTCTGCGGGGTCCGGGACCGGGCCTGCTGCACCTGCTCGTACGGGTCGAGCAGCCCGGGTCGCCGGGCGACTGCTACCAACTGCTCGTCGGGGTACGGGAGGCCCTGCCGCCCGCACTCGCCCCCGCGCTCATCGGCCATCTCACCGACGGCCCGCTGGCCGGGCGCACCGTGTACGAGGGCACCCACGACCCACGGCTCGCCGCCCTGCTCCTGGAGCGGCTGCGCACGCCGGGGTCGCTGGGGCCGCTGCGCTTCCGGCGGTACGACGGCTCGCCCGCGGTCCCCGGCGGGCTCGCGCCCCGGCTGCTCGGCGCCGAGCAGTCCAACTCCTCGCTCGTATACGGCGACACGTACATCCTCAAGCTCTTCCGCCGCCTGCACCCCGGCCCCAACCCCGATCTGGAGCTGCCGCTCGCGCTGGCCCGTGCCGGATGCGAGCGCGTCCCCACGCTGGTCGCCTGGTACGAGTCGGCCGCGCCGGAACCTTTCACCCTGGGGGTGCTCCAGCCGTTCCTGCGCGGCTCGCGCGACGGCTGGGTGCTCGCCCTGGAGGCCCTGGCCGAGGGCCGCTCCTTCCGGGCGGAGGCCCGCGAGCTCGGGCACGTGACCGCCGAGGTGCACACCGCGCTGGCGCGCGCGCTGCCGAGCGTGAAGCTGAGCGGCGGGCAGAGCGAGGAGCTGGCCCACGCGATGACCCGGCGGCTGGAGGACGCCGTGGGCGCCGTTCCCGCGCTGGAGCCGTACGCGCCGGGACTGCGGAAGGCGTTCGAGGCGGTGGCGGTGCTCGGGCGGCGCGGACGCATCTGGGCCGCGCAGCGCGTGCACGGCGATCTGCACCTCGGCCAGATACTGCGCGGTCCCGTGGCGACGCCCTGGTCCGTCATCGACTTCGAGGGCGAGCCGGCCCGGCCGCTCACCGAGCGCTGCCGCCCGCAGCCGGTGGTGCGCGACGTCGCCGGGATGCTCCGCTCGTTCGACTACGCCGCCCGTACGCACCGCCCGTGGAATCCGGCCTGGGCGGAGGCGTGCCGCGACGCGTACTGCACGGGCTACGCGGAGGCGTGCGGCAGCGACCCGCGCACCGAGCCCGAACTGCTGCGTGCCTACGAGACCGACAAGGCCGTGTACGAGGTCGTGTACGAGGCCAGGCACCGGCCGGACTGGCTGCCGGTGCCGATGGCCGCGATCGACCGCCTCGCGACGCTCGACTGACCCCTCAGGAGGCCCACCCCGTGACCCCGCGCCGCTCCCCCCACCCCGCCGCCCCGCCCCCCACCGAGCCCCCGGCACCGCCCGTACCCACCACACCGGCCCCACCCGAGCCGGCGCCCGCGCCCGGGGGGCGCGACACCGGCCGGGAGCGGGCCGGAACGCCCGCTCCGGCGGGGGCGGGGGCGGGGGACACCACGGCGGCGACCCCCCGGCCCGCAGCGGCCGTGCTCGCACCCGAGGGACGGTGCACAGGCACCGAGCCCGCGACCGGTCCCGACGCCGGACAGGAGCCGGGCGGGGCGCCCGTGCCCACGGCGGGCGAGGGCTCGTCGCCCGAGGTCGGCCGGGAACCGGGCGCAACACCCGCGCCCACGGTGGCCGGGGACACCACGGCGGCGACCCCCCGGCCCGCAGCGGCCGTGCTCGCCCCCGAGGGACGGCGCACAGGCACCGAGCCCGCGACCGTAGCCAACACCGGCCGGGAGCCGGACGGAACACCCGCGCCCACGGCGGGCGCGGCTGAGGGGCGTGACACGGCAGCCGCGGCCCCGGCCGGTGCCGACGAGGCCGCAGACGGGGGCGCTGCCGGGACGACGGCCACGGCCCGGTGCGCGGGCGACGCACCCGTGCCCTCCGCGCGGCGCGGGACCGGGGCCGACGCCCCCGCCCGCAAGGCCACGGCGGACCCCGTCCCCGCGGTCGGCGGTGAGGCAGCCGCGTCGCGGCGCGTCACCGCGGCGCGCAAGGCCGATCCCGTGGAGGACGGCCCCGCGCGCGAGCCGTTGGCCGTGGGCGGGGCCACGGCGCGCGCGGCAAGGACCGCGGCGAACCCGGCCGGCGGGTCCGCGCCCGCCAAGCGCGGCGGCCGCACCGGCACGGGCTCCGGCGGGCGCGGCACACCGCGCCCCCGGACCGGCGGCGTACGGGCCGCCAGGCCGCTCGGGGACGACGACCGCGGACGGCTCCTGTCCGGCAGCCACCACGACCCGCACGCCGTCCTCGGCGCGCACTCGGTCCGCGGCGGCATCGAGATCCGCGCCCTGCGTCCGCACGCGCTCTCCGTGACCGTCGTCGCCAAGGGGCTGCGTGCCGAGCTGAACGACGAGGGCGACGGCTTCTTCTCCGGTGTGCTCCCCCAGCGGACCGTCCCCGACTACCGGCTGCTCGTCACCTACGAGGGCCACGAGGACGGCTTCGAGGTCGAGGACCCGTACCGCCTGCTGCCCGCGCTGGGCGAACTCGACCTGCATCTCATCGGCGAGGGTCGGCACGAGGAGCTGTGGAAGGCGCTCGGCGCGCACCCCATGACGCACCAGGGCGTGACCGGCACCCGGTTCACGGTCTGGGCGCCCGACGCCCGCGGCGTCCGTGTCGTGGGCGACTTCAACTTCTGGGACGGCACCGGCCACCCCATGCGGTCGCTCGGTGCGACGGGCGTGTGGGAGCTGTTCCTGCCGGGCGTCGGCGAGGGCACCCTGTACAAGTTCGAGATCACCCGCCCGGACGGCTGGCGTACGCAGCGGGCCGATCCGATGGCCCGGCGCACCGAGGTGCCGCCCGCGAACGCCTCGATCGTGACCGTGTCCCACCACGTGTGGCAGGACGGCGAGTGGATGGCGCACCGCGGCGACCGCCCGGTCCACGAGGCGCCGTTCTCCGTGTACGAGGTGCATCTGCCCTCGTGGCGCCCCGGCCTGACGTACCGCCTGCTCGCCGAGCAGCTGCCCCGGTACGTGAAGGATCTCGGCTTCACGCACGTGGAGTTCATGCCGGTCGCCGAGCACCCCTTCGGCGGCTCCTGGGGCTACCAGGTCACCGGCTTCTACGCGCCGACGTCCCGCATGGGCACCCCGGACGACTTCCGCTTCCTCGTCGACAGCCTGCACCAAGCGGGCATCGGCGTGCTGGTGGACTGGGTGCCCGCGCACTTCCCGCGCGACGACTGGGCGCTGGCGGAGTTCGACGGGCGGCCGTTGTACGAGCACAGCGACCCCGGGCGGGCGGCGCACCCGGACTGGGGCACGCTGGAGTTCGACTACGGGCGCAAGGAGGTGCGCAACTTCCTGGTCGCGAACGCCACGTACTGGTGCGAGGAGTTCCACGTCGACGGGCTGCGCGTGGACGCCGTCGCGTCGATGCTCTATCTCGACTACTCGCGCGAGGAAGGCCAGTGGTCGCCGAACGAGCACGGCGGCCGGGAGAACCTGGACGCGGTCTCCTTCCTGCAGGAGATGAACGCGACCGTCTACCGGCGCAACCCCGGCGTCGTCACGATCGCCGAGGAGTCGACGGCGTGGAACGGCGTGACCCGGCCCACCCACCACGGCGGCCTCGGCTTCGGTCTGAAGTGGAACATGGGCTGGATGCACGACTCGCTGCAGTACGTGGCGAAGGAGCCGGTGCACCGCAAGTTCCACCACAACGAGATGACGTTCTCGATGGTGTACGCGTACAGCGAGAACTACGTGCTGCCCATCTCGCACGACGAGGTCGTGCACGGCAAGCGGGCGCTGGTGAGCAAGATGCCGGGCGACTGGTGGCAGCAGCGGGCCAACCACCGCGCGTACCTCGGCTTCATGTGGGCCCATCCGGGCAAGCAACTGCTGTTCATGGGCCAGGAGTTCGCCCAGGGCGCGGAGTGGTCCGAGGGCCACGGCCCCGACTGGTGGCTGCTGGACCCGTCGTACTCGGCGGAGCCCGACCACCGGGGCGTACGGGACCTGGTGCGCGAGCTGAACGCGGTCTACGCCGACGCGCCCGAGCTGTGGCAGCTGGACACCGTGCCGGAGGGCTTCGCCTGGGTGGACGGCGGGGCGGCCGAGGACAACGTCTTCGCCTTCCTGCGGTTCGACAAGGAGGGCACGCCACTGCTCGCCGTGAGCAACTTCTCGCCGGTGGTGCGCCACGACTTCCGGCTCGGGGTGCCGGGGTCGGTGTCCGCCTGGGTGGAGGTCCTGAACACCGACGAGGAGCGGTTCGGCGGCTCGGGCGTGCGCAACGCGGACCCGATGAAGCCCGAGCAGGTGGAGTCGCACGGCCGGCCGGCGTCGATCGCGCCGACGCTGCCGCCGCTGGCGACGATCTGGCTGCGCCCGGCCTGACGGGCGCGAGGTGCCCCGCTGCCGGTGCTTGGGTTCTAATGATCGTCGCAACACCTGACGTCCGGGTGGGCGATGAAAAGCAAGACCAGTACTGCCGGGGGGCGCCCGAACGGTAAGAGGGCGTCCCCCGAGGTGAAGCAGCGGTTTCTCGAACTGGTACACGAAGGTGTGAGCATCAGGAGAAGCCAGCCGCATCGTCGGGATCAACCGCAGGACCGGCCAAGAGTGGCTGAACGGCCGCGCCGAGCGTGTAACGGCCAGGGGCGGCAACAAGGCGATCCGCGCCGCGGTGCAACCAGTTGTCGGTGCTCCACGCACGTTTCCCCTTAACCCGCGCAGGGGCGAGCTGAGAGCCCCTGCGCTCCCCGTTTCGAGCCGATACCTGTCCGAGGAGGAGCGCATCCGCATCGCTGACCTGCGGCGGGAAAAGAAGTCCATCCGGTCGATCGCGGCCGCCCTGGGCCGCAGCCCGTCGACCGTCAGTCGTGAGATCCGACGTAACTGCAACAGCAACGTCAGGCCGACGCACCCCTCGTACTACAGGCCGTTTGCCGCTCAGAAACGGGCGGAGTCACGGCGCTCGCGCCCCAAGCCGAGACGAGTCGAAACATGTCTTGAGCTGCAATCTTTCATCCAGAGGCGCCTGGACGAGAAGTGGAGTCCTGAGCAGATCGCGAACATCCTCCGCCTGGAGTTCCCAGACCGCCCGGAGATGAACGTGAGTCACGAGACGATCTACCGGGCCCTGTATGCCCAGCCCCGAGGCGGCCTATGGCGCGAGATCGGCCGTCGTCTGCGAACCGGCCGAAGCCTGAGGAAGCGGCGCCGGCGCCCCGACCAGAGAACCCCTCGCTTCACACACCCGAGGGTCATGATCAGCCAGCGTCCCGCCGAGGCCGACGACAGGGCGATCCCGGGCCACTGGGAAGGCGACCTGATCGTCGGCGCGAAGAACGGATCCGCCATCGGCACCCTCGTGGAACGCAGCACCCGCTACACGCTGCTCGTTCACCTGCCAAACGGCCATAGCCCCGGAGTCATGCAAACCGCCCTCTGGGAGGCCGTCAGGGGCCTGCCAGCCACCTTGAAGCGGTCGCTGACCTGGGACCAAGGCACGGAGATGGCGCACCACCACGCCTTCTCGAAGACATCCGGGGTGCCGGTGTACTTCTGCGATCCTCACAGCCCCTGGCAGCGAGGATTGAACGAGAACACCAACGGCCTGCTGCGGCGGTACTTCCCGAAGGGCGCGAACCTGTCGAAGTACTCCAGGGAGGACCTGGACGCCGTAGCGGCTGAGCTGAACGCAAGGCCGCGGAAGACGCTCGGCTGGAACAGTCCAGCCGAGCGCTTCTCCGAGCTACTGAAGAACGACCCCAACACTCCCTGTGTTGCGACGATTTGTTGAATCCACCGTGCGGCGGCGGGGCACCGGTGCGTCTACGCCTCGGTGCTCACCAGGCCGAGCCGCTGGGTGGCGCGGGTGCAGGCGACGTAGAGGTCGTTCACGCCGCGCGCGGAGCCCGAGCGGATGAGGCCGGGCTCGACCACGATCACCGTGTCGAACTCCAGCCCCTTCGCCGCCTTCGGGTCGAGCAGCACGACGGGCCGGGTCAGGTCCGGCTCCTCGCCCGCGGTCACGTCCGGCAGTTCGGCGGCGAGCGCGGTGTGCAGCGCGGCTGGTGCGATCACCGCGAGCCGCCCCTCGTGCGGCGCCCGGGCGACGTGCTCGGCCACGGTGCGGGCGAGTTCGTGCGGGGCGACCACGACCTGCCAGGGGTCGACACCGGTCGAGCGCACCGAGCGTGGCGGCTCGAACGCCGGGTCCTCGGCACGCCGGACCTCGGCCGCGAGCGCCATGATCTCGGCGGGCGTACGGTAGTTGACGCCGAGCCGGGTGTGCTCGAAACGGTCGCCCACGTACGGCTCCAGGATCTCCCGCCACGATGCGCAGCCCGCCGCGTCACCGGTCTGCGCCGGGTCGCCGACGAGGGTCATCGACCGGGTCGGGCAGCGGCGCATCAGCAGCCGCCACGCCATCGCGGACAGCTCCTGGGCCTCGTCGACGATGATGTGCCCGAACGCCCAGGTGCGGTCGGCGGCCGCGCGGGCGGCCGCGCTGCGGTGGTCGGCCTCCTCGTGGCGCTCGGCCATGCGCTCGGCGTCGATGATGTCGTGCGCCGCGAGCACCTCGGACTCCTCGTCCTCGAACTCGTACGTCTGCGAGCCGTGCGACAGCTCCAGGACACCCTGCGCGTAGGCGATCCGGTCCTGGCGCTCGGCCTCGGCCGCGGCCCGCTCCGCGCTGTCGTCGAAGCCGAGGAGCTCGGCGGCCTCGTCGAGCAGCGGCACGTCGGCGGGCGTCCAGGCTCCGCCGGTGCGCCGGACGGCGGCGGCGTCCTCGGGGTCCAGGTACGGCTCCGGCTCGGCGAGGAAGTCCGCGACCAGCTGCTGCGGCGTGAGCGGGGGCCACAGCGTGTCGATGGCCGCGTGGACCTCGGCGCTGGTGGCGATCTCCTTGCCGAGCTGGGCGATGTCGTCGAGTCCCAGCAGGTTCTCACCGCCGTACGGGTCGGCGCCGAGCCGGTCGACGAGCTGCTCGGTCAGGGCGTCGATGATGCGGAAGGCGAAGTGGGGGCGGGCCAGGTTGTGCGGGAGTGCGGTGTCCCGGGCCCGGTCGCGGGCCTCGTACGCCATCTCCCGGTGCAGCAGCAGCGTCCCGTACTCGGCGTGGTCGATCTCCAGGGCGGGTTCGGGCAGGGCGCCGCCGTCCTCGCCGCTGGCCGCGGGCAGGGTCTCGGGGAGTGTCTGCCGGCCGGCGACGACGCGGGCGAGGACGTCCGCCATCCGGGCCGAGCCCTTGACGGCCGCGGCCTCGGGGGTGTCGGTGCCGGTGGCGTGCACGCCGGGGAACAGCTCGCCCATCGTCGACAGCAGGACGCCGGTCTCGCCGAGGGAGGGCAGCACTTCGCCGATGTAGCCGAGGAAGGCGGGGTTGGGGCCGACGATCAGGACGGCACGGCGGGCGAGCTGCTCGCGGTGGGCGTAGAGGAGGTACGCGGCGCGGTGCAGCGCGACCGCGGTCTTCCCCGTGCCTGGTCCGCCCTCGACGACGAGCACGCCGTGGCGCGGGGCGCGGATGATGCGGTCCTGTTCGGCCTGGATGGTCTGCACGATGTCGGCCATACGTCCGGTGCGGGCGGCGCCGAGGGCGGCGAGCAGCACCTCGTCGGCGTCGTGTGCCTCGTATCCGGTGCGGGTGGTGTCCGCGAGGTCGAGGATCTCGTCGTGGAGCGCGGTGACGGTCCGGCCCCGGGTGCTGATGTGCCGCCGCCTGCTGAGTCCCATCGCCTCGTGGCCGGTGGCGAGGTAAAAAGGCCGGGCGACGGGCGCGCGCCAGTCGATGAGCATCGGGGTGCGCTGCGGATCGTCCTTGCGCATTCCGATGCGGCCGATGTGATGGCGGGTGCCGTCCTTGAGATCGATGCGGCCGAAACACAGACCGTTGTCGACCGCGTTGAGCGCGGAAAGGTGCGCACCGTGTTCGGCGACGCACACGTCCCGTTCCACGCGGGACTGGGCGAGACCGGTACTGGCCTGCCTCAACGTGGTCGCGACGGCCCCTTCGGCCTCCTCGCGCAGCGCGTCGAGACGCTCGTAGAGCCCGGTGATGAATTGCTGCTCGTTCTGCAATTCCTCGGTTGACAATTCAGCTCCTGACGCGATATCGTGTCACCCAATGCACTTCTCCGCGTTTATCGCCATGCCGTGAAGCAGGCGAACTTGGAAACATTCAATATACGCAGAAAAAGCCCCGTGCCGTCAATTCGGCCCGGGGTGTTTTTCTGCCCGTGGACACACCCATGCATGTATCGACGCACATCGCCGCGGCGACGGCGCTGCTGCGTCGGCACGGCGCGGCCGGCCTGGCCCACCCCGGAGGCACCCTCCTCGCCCACCTGGCGCGGGTCGAGCGTTCACCGCGCGCCGGGCGGGCAGGAGCCCGCGGGACTCGTAGTGGCGCAGAGTGCGGGTGGTGGTGCCGGCCCGCTCCGCGAGCTCGCCGATTCGCATGTCCCCGACCGTGATCCTTGACGCCGACGTCAAGGCAACAACGGCGGGCGGCGCTCAACCGCCGTACGGCAGCAGCGGCTTGCGCTCCAGCGGGGAGGTCAGCACGATCGACGTCGTCGTGCGGCCGAGCGCCGAGACCTGTTTGAGCACGTCCTCCAGATGGACCGTGTCCGTGACGGCGACCTTGAGGATCCAGCAGTCCTCGCCCACGACGTGGTGCGCCTCGATCACCTCCGGGCGCTCCAGCAGCTCCAGCGTCCTCGGGTGCTTGAAGTCGTGCCCGCCGTGGGGACTCACACGGATGAACGCCTGGATGCCGTGCCCGAGCCGGGCCGGTGAGACACGCGCCCCGTAGCCCGTGATCACCCCGGACGCCTCCAGTCTGCGGACGCGCTCGGTGACCGCCGCCGGGCTCAGCCGGACCCGGCGTCCGAGCTCGCTGAGCTTGACGCGGCCGTCCCTCTGGAGGATCTCCAGGATGTGCCGGTCGACGGCGTCCAGAGCGGCGACCGACGTTTCCCCGGCGCCGGCCCTCGAAAGCCGTGGTTCTTTCGGCGCGGCGGCCGGATCTCCCATGTCTCCCCCTTCAGGACACGACCCGCAAACATAACACTTGTATCCCGCAAGGAAATCGGCGGGCAGGAAACGAGGATCCGGGTCGGATGAGGGACGTACTGGTCATCGGTGGAAATCGGTATTTCGGAAAGCGGCTGATATCCCGGCTGCTGAATTCCGGCGACCGGGTCACCGTGCTCAATCGCGGTTCGAGCGCCCCGCCCGCGGGCGTGACGGCCTTGCGGGCCGACCGCGGCGACGAGCACGCCCTGCGGACCGCGCTCGGCCCGCGCGGCTTCGACGTGGTGGTCGACCAGGTCTGCTACACCCCGCGCCAGGCGGACATCGCCCGCCGCGTGTTCGCGGGCCGCACCGGGCGCTACGTCATGACCTCCACCGTGGAGGTCTACGAGTACGAGGACTCCGCCGCGCCGGTCGGCGAGAACGCCGTGGACCCGCTGACCCTGCCGGTCGACCTCGCCGCCCCGTGGGACGACGCAGACTTCCGGGACGGGCACTACGGCGAGGGCAAGCGCCAGGCGGAGGCCGTCTTCGCGGCCGGTGCCGGCTTCGACTGGGTGTCCGTGCGGACCGCCCATGTGCTGGGCGGGGCCGACGACTTCACGGGGAGGCTGGGGCACTACGCGTCCCTGATGCGCGCGGGCCGCCCGGTCGCGGTGCCCGCGACGAACCACCCGGCCACCTACATTCACGTCGAGGAGATCGCCGACTTCCTCTTCTGGGCGGCCGCGCGGGACTTCACCGGCCCCGTGAACGAGAATTCCCACGGACCGCTCACGACCGCGGACATCTGCGCGGCGATCGGTCCTCTCACGGGCACCGAGGCGGAATTCACGGCGGTGGAGGTGGGCGAGACGTCGCCGTTCTCCTTCGCCCGTTCCTACGGCATGGACAATGCCCGCGCCACCGCACTGGGCTTCGCGTTCGGCCACACCGCCGACTGGCTGGGCCGCGCCGTCGCCGAGACGCTCGGCGCGCACGGGGGCGACGGGGAGGCCCGGCGGTGAGACACCACATGCTCGGCGACCTCCGCGTCGGCGCCATCGGGTACGGGGCCATGCCCCTGTCCATCGAGGGCCACCCCGACGAACGGCAGGCCGTCGCCACCGTCCACGCGGCGCTCGACGCGGGCGTCACCCTGATCGACACGGCCGACTCGTACCACGTGCCCGTCGGCGAACCGGGAACCGGCGAACTGCTCGTGGCCCGCGCGCTCGCCTCGTACGGCGGGGACACCGGCTGCGTGCTCGTCGCCACCAAAGGCGGCCGGGGGCGCACGGCCGACGGTCGGCCTTCCACACCGTGGCGCGCGAGCGCGGGGTCAGCCCGCAACGCGTCGCGCTGGCGTGGCTGCTGGCGAAGTCGCCCACGGTCGTGCCCATCCCCGGGGCGAGCCGCCCGGCCACGGTCACGGACTCCGCGGCGGCGGCCGGACTGGAGCTGACCGAGGATGAGCTGGCGGCGCTGGACGCGTGAGCGCGTAAGCGGCGGCGGCTCCGTCCGGATCAACGGCGTTCGGGGGCGGGCGGCTCCGCCCGGCCGGTCAGTTCCGGGCGGCTCCACGAGGGCCGGTCACGTTCGGGGCGACTCCGCCAGGGCGTGGTCAGCGGTGTGCGCCGGGCCCGAGGGGGTGGGGCCCGGCGCACTCCGGTGGCGGTGGCGGGAGCGGAGCTCCGCCGGTGGCGGTGGCGAGGGTCGTCACCTCCGCCGGTGGCGGGGCATCAGACCTTCACCGGCTCGCGCTCGTCGTCGCGCGGCTCCGGCACACCGGCCTTCTCCACGACCGCGTGGTCGTCCAGCAGGGTCTTCTCGTCGAACGGCAGCCGTCCCGAGAGCACCTCGCGCACCTGCCCCTTGTCGATCTCCTTGGTCCAGGTACCGATCAGCACCGTCGCCACGGCATTGCCCGCGAAGTTCGTCAGGGCGCGGGCCTCGCTCATGAAGCGGTCGATGCCGACGATCAGGCCCACGCCGTCGACCAGCTCCGGCCGGTGCGACTGCAGACCGCCCGCCAGCGTCGCCAGACCGGCGCCCGTGACACCCGCCGCACCCTTCGACGCGACGAAGAGGAACAGCAGCAGCGCGATCTGCTCCCCGATCGACATCGGGTTGCCCATGGCGTCGGCGATGAAGAGCGAGGCCATGGTCATGTAGATCATGGTGCCGTCGAGGTTGAAGGAGTATCCGGTCGGGACGGTGATGCCGACGACCGGCTTGCTCACGCCCAGGTGCTCCATCTTCGCGATGAGCCGCGGGAGGGCGGACTCGGACGAGGAGGTGGAGAGGATCAGCAGGAACTCGCGGCCCAGGTACTTGAAGAGCGTGAGGATGTTGAGACCCGCGACGACCCGAAGCAGCGCGCCGAGCACGATGACGACGAACAGGAAGCAGGTCACGTAGAAGCCGAGCATCAGCACGGCGAGGCTCTTGAGCGCGTCCAGACCGGCCGAACCGGTGACCGCGGCGATCGCGCCGAACGCGCCGATGGGCGCGGCCCACATGACCATCGCGAGGATGCGGAAGACGAGCCGCTGGATGTGCTCGATGCCGCGCAGCACCGGGCGGCCGGCCGGGCCCATGGCCTGGAGCGCGAAGCCCGCGAGCAGGGCGACGAGGAGGGTCTGCAGGACCTCACCGGCGGTGAAGGCGGAGACGATCGTGGTCGGGATGATCCCGAGCAGGAACTCGGTCGTGTCCTTGGCCTCGGCGGAGACCTGCTCCTGGCCCACCTCCTTGACCGCGTCGGTCACCGCGAGGTTGGAACCGGGGTCCAGGACGTTGCCGACGACCAGGCCGATGCCGAGGGCGACCAGCGACATCACCACGAAGTAGCCGAGCGCGATGCCGCCGACCGCGCCGACCTTCGCGGCCTTCCGCACCGAGCCGATGCCCAGCACGATCGTGCAGAAGATGATCGGCGAGATCATCATCTTGATCAGGTTCACGAACCCGGTGCCGATCGGCTTGAGCTCCACGGCGAAGTCGGGAGCGACCAGGCCGACGGCGATGCCGAGCGCGACCGCGATGATCACCGCGATGTACAGATAGTGGGTACGGTCCCGCCTGACGGCTCCTGTGGCCACGGGGTCCTCCTCGATTTCCATGTACGTCCATGTCCCGATGGATGTCGTGAATATCCACCAGCCCTGTGACTCCGGTCACCCTTGCGTTCGTTTCGTTCACACAAATCCGGCCAGGCAGACTGAACCCATGCGCATCCCCCGTCCTCGCAGCCTCGCCGGCCAGCTCTTCGCGATGCAGGTCGTGCTGGTCGCCGCGATCGTCGCGGGCTGCGCGCTCTTCGCGTACTTCACCGACCGCTCGCAGGCCGAGGAGTCCGCCCGGCTCCAGACCAGCGCCACCGCGGCGGCCGCGGCCCGGGCCCCGTCGGTCGTCCAGGCGGTCCGCTCGGACGACCCCTCGGCGGCGCTCCAGCCCTACGCGGAAGCCCTGCGCAAGGACGCGGGCATGGACTTCGTCGTGATCATGGATCCGAGGGGGCGGCGCTTCACCCACCCCGAGCCGGGCGAGATAGGGCGGACGTACCTAGGCCACATCGAGCCGGCCCTGCGCGGCGAGATCTACAGCGAGCGGTACACGGGCACGCTCGGCCTGTCCGTACGCACGGTGGCGCCGGTCCGCGCCGACGGGAAGGTCGTCGCACTCGTCAGCGCCGGCATCACGGTCGAGGAGATCGGCGAGCAGGTGGCCAAGCAGCTCACGGCACTGCTCGTGATGGCGGGCGGGGCGCTCGCCCTCGGCGGCGTCGGCACGTACGTGATCAACGCCAGGCTGCGCCGGCACACGCACGGCATGAACGCGGCGGAACTGGGGCGGATGCACGACTACCACCAGGCCGCGCTGCACGCGGTGCGCGAGGGCCTGATCATGCTCGACGGCGCCCGGCGCATCGCGCTCGTCAACGACGGGGCGCGGGAGCTGCTGGGACTCGGCGACGACGCCGTGGGCCGGCCGGTGGCGGAACTCGGCCTGCCCGCCCCGCTCACGGGGGCGCTGCTGGCGTCCGAGCCCCGGGTCGACGAGGTGCACCTGACGGCGGACCGGGTGGTCGTGGTGAACACGCAGCCGGTCGTCGGGGGCGAGAAGCGCGGGACGGTGGTGACCCTGCGCGACCACACGGAGCTCCAGGCTCTCTCGGGCGAGCTGGACTCGGAGCGCGGCTTCACGCAGGCCCTGCGCTCGCAGGCCCACGAGGCGGCGAACCGGCTGCACACCGTGGTGTCGCTGATCGAGCTGGGCCGCGCGGACGAGGCGGTCGACTTCGCCACGGCGGAACTGGAGCTGGCGCAGGCCCTCACCGACCGCGTGGTGGGCGCGGTCGGCGAACCGGTCCTCGCGGCGCTGCTGCTCGGCAAGGCGGCGCAGGCGAACGAGCGCGGTGTGGAACTCGTCCTCACGGAGGACAGCCGCATCGACGACGGCGTCCTGCCGGCGTCGCTGCCGGCGCGCGACCTGGTGACGATCCTGGGCAACCTGATCGACAACGCGGTCGACGCGGCGGCCGGCGTGAGCGCGCTGGTGCCGGCCGGGCCCGACGCGGACCTGCGGGTCGCGCCGCCCCCGGGCGGCAGCCGCGCACGGGTCACCGTGACGGCGCGGGCGGGACGGGGCGAGCTGCTGCTGCGCGTGGCCGACACCGGTCCCGGCGTCGAACCCGCCTCCGTGGAGGACGTCTTCCGCCGCGGCTGGTCCACGCACGGCCCCGGCCGCGGCATCGGCCTGGCGCTGGTCCGCCAGGCGGTCCACCGCGGCCGTGGCACGATCACGCTCACACGCGCTCCGGAAGGCGGAGCGGAGTTCACGGTCCTGCTCCCGCTGCACACGACGGAGACCCCCAGATGACCCCGCCCCCCACGCCTCCCGACGGCAGGCCGGACGCCCCCACCCCGCGCGCGGGTGCGGGGCGCAAGCGCCCGTGCGCTGCCGCCGCCGGGGCACGCGGCGCTGCCGGGGAGGTGGGGACGTGACCATCCGCGTACTCGTCGTCGAAGACGACCCCGTCGCCGCCGACGCGCACGCGCTCTACGTCGGGCGCGTGCCCGGGTTCGTCGTCGTCGGGGTCGCGCACTCCCGGGCGGAGGCCGTGCGCGCGCTGGAGCGGGCCGAGGTCGACCTGCTGCTGCTCGACCTGTACCTGCCCGACGGGCACGGCCTGCAGCTCGTACGGTCCCTGCGCGCCGCCGGGCACTCCACGGACGTCATCGCCGTCACCTCCGCCCGTGACCTCGCCGTCGTCCGGGAGGGCGTGTCGCTCGGGGTCGTGCAGTACGTGCTGAAGCCGTTCACGTTCGCCACCCTCCGCGACCGACTCGGCCGCTACGCCGAGTTCCGGGCCGCGGCCGGGGAGGCCAGCGGCCAGGAGGAGGTCGACCGCGCCCTCGCCGCGCTGCGGGCGCCGCGCAACGCGACGACCCTCCCCAAGGGCCTGAGCGCCCCCACCCTGGAGGCCGTCACCCGCACCCTGCGCGATTCCACCGAGGGGCTCACCGCCACCGAGGCCGCCGCGGCCGTCGGCATCTCGCGGATCACGGCACGCCGTTACCTGGAGCATCTGGTCACCGCCGGACGGGCCGTCCGCAGCCCTCAGTACGGCCAGATCGGCCGCCCGGAGCTCCAGTACCGCTGGGTCAGCGCCCGGCACTGAGCACTCAACGACCTACAACTCCCGTGATCTGCACGGGGATTGATTTTGTCAACTGACCGGCCATACCGTCACGGGCAGCAGCCCGCAGCCCCGCGCCGCCCGCAGCCCGCCCCGGCGCCCGGCTCCCCCGGCTCAGAGGAGGTCGTGCCCGTGCGCCCCACCGCCCCGCTGATCCTCGTCACCGCCGTCACCGCCCTCGCGGCGAGCCTCACCGCGTGCGGCAGCGGCTCCGGTGGCGATCCGGACACCGTCGAAGTCGCGTACAACCGGTCCACCGACAACAAGATCCGGTTCAAGGACGCCTATCTGGAGGCGGCCAAGAAGCAGTTCGAGAAGGAACACCCGGGCAAGAAGGTCAAGCTGATCCCGATCCAGGCGCCGGACAACGACTACGCCACCAAGGCGCAGCAGATGATGCGCTCCCCCAAGACCGCGCCCGACCTGCTCTACGAGGACACCTTCCGCATCAACTCCGACATCAAGGCCGGCTACTTGAAGCCGCTGGACGACTATCTGGCCGAGTGGGACCAGTGGGACCGCTTCGTGGACACCGCGAAGGCCGCGGCGAAGGCGGAGGACGGCAGGACGTACGGGGTGCCGGACGGCACCGACACCCGCGGGCTGTGGTTCAACAAGGAGATCTTCGCCAGGGCCGGGCTGCCGGCCGACTGGGCGCCGAAGAACTGGGCGGAGGTCCTGGACGCGGCCCGTACGGTCAAGAAGAAGGTCCCCGGCGTGATCCCGATCAACGTCTACACCGGCAAGGGCCCCGGTGAGGCGGCGGTCATGCAGGGCTTCGAGATGCTGCTCTACGGCACGGGCGAGGACCCCCTCTACGACTCGTCGGCCAAGAAGTGGGTGGCGGGCGGCAAGGGGTTCGAGGACGCCCTCGGCTTCGTGGGCACGGTGTACGAGGAGAAGCTCGGTCCGGACGTGTCCGACGCGCTCGACCCGAACATCGGCACCCGGGTCGCCACCGAGTTCTTCCCCGAGGGCAAGCTCGCGATCTCCCTCGACGGTTCGTGGATGGGCCAGAACTGGGTGAACGAGGGCCCCAAGGAGTGGCCCGAGTGGAGCGAGAAGCTGGCACAGGCGCCGATGCCGACGCAGAACGGCCAGGCGCCCGGCAAGGTGTCCATGTCCGGCGGCTGGGCCTGGTCCATCCCGGCGAAGGCCCAGAACCCGGACCTGGCCTTCGCGTTCATCAGGACTCTGCAGTCGAAGGAGAACGCGACCGAGTGGTGCGTGGTCGGCGCGCAGATCGCGGTGCGCGAGGACGTCGCCGCCGATCCCCGGTACCTGAAGTCGATGCCGGGCATCGACTTCTTCACCGGCCTGGTGCGCTACACCCACTACCGGCCGGCCCTGCCCGTCTACCCGCAGGTGTCAACGGCGATCGGCGAGGCCATGGAGAAGGTGACCACGGGTGACGCGTCGCCGGCTGAAGCGGCGAAGGCGTACGACGAGCGCCTGAGGACCATCGTCGACGGCGCGGTCGTCTCCCGGTGAGCGGTCGGTGAGCGCGTCCCGGACGGGACGGTGGCGGTGGGTCCCGCTCACCCCCGCCACCGTCCTCCTGCTGCTGTTCCTCGCGGGCCCGATCGGCTACTGCGTGTGGATCGCCTTCACAAATGCGCAGCTCACCGGCCAGTCGGGCGCGGACTTCGTGGGGCTCGCGAACTTCCGGCGGGCCTTCGCCGACGACGACTTCCGCACCGCGGTGTGGCTCACGCTCGTCTTCACCTTCGTCTCGGCGATCGCCGGCCAGAACACGCTGGGCCTGGCGCTGGCCGGCCTGATGCGGGTCGCGTCACGTCCGGTGCGTACCCTCACCGGCGTTCTGGTGATCACGGCATGGGTGCTGCCGGAGATCGTGGCGGCGTTCCTGCTGTACACCTTCTTCCGGCGCGAGGGCACGCTCAACGCGATACTGGACTGGCTCCAACTCCCTTCGCAGAACTGGCTGTTCACGCTGCCGATCCTGGCCGTGTCGTTCGCCAACGTCTGGCGCGGCACCGCGTTCTCGATGCTGATCTACTCCGCCGCCCTGGCCGAGATCCCGCGTGACATCACGGAGGCGGCCGAGGTCGACGGGGCGAGCGGCCCGCGCCGCGTCTGGCACATCACGCTGCCGATGATCCGCCGTTCCATCGGCACCAACCTGATGCTGAACACCCTCTCCACGCTGTCCGTCTTCGGTCTGATCTGGGCGATGACCCGCGGCGGCCCGGGCAACCGCAGCCAGACGCTGCCGGTGTTCATGTACGACCAGGCGTTCCTGAAGTCCCTGATCGGCTATGGCACGGCGGTGGCGCTGCTGCTTCTGCTGGTCGGGTCGCTGTTCTCGGTGGTGTACCTGCGTCTGATGAAGGTGGAGGTGTGATGCGGCCCGTGCTGCGCCGTGCCACCCGCGCCCGTCTGGCGGCGGACGGGGCGCTGCTGGTGACCGCGGCGGCCTTCGCCCTACCGCTGGTGTGGCTGCTGCTGGCATCGGTGGACGCGGACGCCGACCTGCGCGTACGGCTGCCGTCGTCGCCGACGGCGGAGAACTTCGACGCGGTGCTCACGGACGAGATCACCTTCACGCCGATGCTGAACAGCCTGCTGCTGTGCGGCGGGGCGACGGTGGTGTCGGTGGTGTGCGCGGCGCTCGCCGCGTACCCGCTCTCGCGTCACCGGTCGCGGTTCACCCGCCCGTATCTGCTCACGATCCTCTTCACCACCTGCCTTCCGATCACCGCGATCATGGTGCCGGTGTACGGGCTGTTCGTGCGGGTGAACCTGATCGACACGATGTACGGCACGGCGCTGTTCCTCGCCACCTCCCAACTGCCCTTCGCGATCTGGCTCATGAAGAACTTCATGGACGGCGTGCCGGTGGTGCTGGAGGAGGCGGCCTGGACGGACGGCGCGTCGAACCTCCGGACGCTGACCCGGGTGGTGCTGCCGCTGATGGGCCCCGGTCTGACGGTGGTGACGATCTACACCTTCATCATGCTGTGGGGGAACTTCTTCGTCCCCTTCATGCTGATCCTGTCCCCCGACCAACTGCCCGCGTCCGTGTCGATCTTCACGTTCTTCGGCAACTACGGCTCCGTGGTCTACGGTCAGCTGGCGGCGTTCTCCCTGCTGTACTCGGCGCCGGTGCTGGTGCTGTACGTGCTGATCGCGCGCCGGCTCGGCGGCGGGTTCGCGCTCGGCGGCGCGGTCAAGGGGTGACGCCGGCCGTCGGTCACGCGGGGCCCGTACCCTTCGGTAGCTCCGGTGTACGTGGACGGCCGCGGATCAGCTCGGAGATTCCTACGACATGTAGCTTGATGGGAACGCACCGTAGTCGCCGGGGCGCACGTCCCCGTACCTTGTGCGCGTGCACCACTCCCCTTCGCCACCCTTCAACGCCCCCGCCGCGCGCCGACTCCGCGAGGCCCTGGGGATGGCGCCCGGTCACGTCGCCTACGGACTGCGGGCCCAGTACGGACTCCACGTCTCGCCGGACACGGTCGTGGCCTGGGAACGCGGGCTCGCCGCGCCCGACACCCGTGAACTGACCGCCCTCGCGGGCGTCCTGTGGTGTTCCACGGGCGAACTGCTCGCCGCGGCGACGACCCTGCGCGAGCACCGCATGGCGCGTGGCATGGCCCCCGAGGACCTCGCCCGCCGGGTCGGTCTCGACGCTTCCGCGTACCAGCGGATGGAGGACTCGGGCCGCTGGCGCGGCAACGAGCGCCAGACCGCCGTGCTCGCCGAGACCCTGGGACTGACGCCGCGCGAACTGCTGGCCGCCACGGGCCGCGACGAGGACCTGGCGGGGCTCCTGCGCAGCGCGGTGACCGCCCGCTGGCAGGCGTACGTCCGTCCGGTCGGCAAGATGCTCCCGCTGGACCGCGACCACCTGGAGGCCGTGCTCCAGCAACTGCACGCCGACTACCAGTCCCGGATGGTGGCGACGCTGAGCTGGGGCGAGACGTCGAGGGACACGGGCGAGCCCGGCCGTGACTTCCTGGACAGCATCGTGGACCACTTCTGGGCCCTGTCCGGCGCCTGACCGGGGCCGGCGCGCGCGGGGGTCAGAGCCAGCCGCGGCGGGCGGCCAGGGCACCGGCCTGGAACCTGCTCGTGGCGCCCAGCCGTTCGAGCACCGTCTTGATCCGTCGTTCGACCGTGCGCGGGGAGACCCCGAAGTGGCGGGCGATACGCAGATCGGTCGAGCCCGCCGCCATCAGGCACAGCAACTCGCGTTCGTCGTCGCCCAGATCGGTGTCGACCGTGCCCTCGACACCCAACGGCATCGCCATCTCCCAGACGGTCTCGAACAGGCTGAGGAACCCGTCGAGCAGGTCGGAGCGGCCGATCACCAGGGACTCAGCCGTCCGGGTCCGCGACACCACCGGCACCAGGGCGAGTTCCTCGTCGAAGATGACGAGTTTCATCGGGGTCTTGGCGATGAATCGCCCCTCCTCGCCGTGCGCGAGCATGTGGAGCATGCTCGTGCGGGCGGCCGGGTGGTTCAGCGCCTCGGCCGCGTAGATCGTCCGGTACGAGATGCCCTGGCCCATCCGCCGCAGCTGGCGTTCGTCGTTGGTGCCGATCACCGCCGCGAAGGGCGGCGCGGCTATCCCCCGCACGCTGCCGCGGCAGTTCTCCTGGCCGGTCTCGAAGAGGTGCAGCATCTCCTCGGCGGACACGGCCCGGATCCGCGAGGCGCTGCCCGCTCCTCGGGCGGCGAGGTACTCCTGCGTGAGCGATTCGACGGCCTGGTGCGACTGGATCACCTGATCCTCCAGTCGGCGCACCCACTCGGCGGC
Source organism: Streptomyces sp. 5K101 (assembly GCF_046506645.1). NCBI lineage: Bacteria > Bacillati > Actinomycetota > Actinomycetes > Kitasatosporales > Streptomycetaceae > Streptomyces > Streptomyces sp. 5K101. The sequence goes on from NZ_JBKFFO010000007.1 coordinate 31,902, forward strand.
GACCGCGCTGGGCGGCAGCACGACCACCTTCAGCGGCACTCCGACGGCGTGCTCCGCGGCCCCCATGTCCACCAGGCGGCCGAGCGCTCCGCGGGTGTCGTGCTCGGTGAGGGAGGTCAGTGCGGCGAGCTCCGTGATCTCCAGCCAGGGCGAGCGGGCGAGCTCGGCATAGACCTTCTCGGCGACGGGGTCGTCGACCGGGAGGACACGGCCCTTGCCTCGTACCCGCTCCGCCATGACCCTCAGCTCCCCTCGACCCGTTGCGTACGGCGGAAGGGATCATGTCAGAGGCCGGGCCGGGGCACGGTGCGGGGAAGCACAGTTGGTGCAGGGACCTTGCGGAATGTGCAAGGGCCGTGCGGTACCGCCGGTGGGCGGCGGTACCGCACGGCCCGGGGCGACGAGGTCGCCCCGCCCGGTTCAGTGGGTCGTCACGTGACGTTGACCGCGGCCCAGGCGGCGTTCACCGCCTGGTACTCGGCGCTGCTCGCGCCGTACAGGTCGGTCGCGGCCGACAGCGTGGCGGTGCGGGCGCCCGCGTAGTCGGTGGTGGAGGTCATGTACGCGGTCAGCGCCTTGTACCAGATCCGCTCGGCCTTGTCCCGGCCGATGCCGCTGACGGCCTTGCCGTCGTAGGTCGGGCTGTCGTAGCTCACGCCGTTGATCGTCTTGGCGCCGCTGCCCTCGGACAGCAGGTAGAAGAAGTGGTTGGCGGGGCCGGACGAGTAGTGGACGTCGATCCGGTTGATGCCCTTGTACCAGTAGTCCTTGGAGTTGCCGTCCTTGCTCGGCTTGTCCATGTAGCGCAGCGGGGTGCCGTTGCCCCGGATGTCGATCTTCTCGCCGATGAGGTAGTCGCCCGGGTCGGCGGTGTTGGCCGCGGCGAACTCGGCGGCCGCGCCGAAGATGTCGGAGGTGGCCTCGTTGAGGCCGCCGGACTCGCCGCGGTAGACGAGCCGCGCGGTGTTGGAGGTGACGCCGTGGGTCATCTCGTGGGCGGCGACGTCGAGCGAGGTGAGCGGCTTGGCGTTGTTCGCGCCGTCGCCGTAGGTCATGCAGAAGCAGGAGTCCGACCAGAAGGCGTTGACGTACGCGTTGCCGTAGTGGACGCGGGAGTACGCGGCGACGCCGTCGTTCCTGATGCCGCTGCGGCCGTGCACGTTCTTGTAGTAGTCCCAGGTGACCGCGGCGCCGTAGTGCGCGTCGACCGCGGCGTTCTGCCGGCCGCCGCCCCAGACGTCGTCGGCGTCGTTGAACAGGGTGCCGGAGCCGGACGTGCCCTGGTTCATGTCGGTGGTGCGGTGGCCGCCGCGCAGGCCGTCCAGCAGGTCGAAGGTGCTGCCGTTGGGCGTGGTGGTCAGCGGGACGGTGCCGTTGTAGTCGCCGGTGCCGGTGCCGGTGTGGACCGTCTCGTAGGAGAACAGCTCCGCTCCGGTGGCCGCGTCGGTCACGACGTGCCGCTCGCTCGGCGTGCCGTCGTGCTGCACGCCGGTGACGACGGTCTCCCAGGCCAGGACGGGCTTGCCGGACGCCGCCCAGACGACCTTGCGCGGCGCGCCCTCGGTCGCGGCCTCGTCGGTGTCGTGGGCCTCGGCGGCCTTCAGCGCCGACTTCTCCGCGGCCGCCGCGGGGACCTTCGCGACCGTGCCGGGCACGGATATGCGGGCGGCGGTCGCCTTGGTGACGGAGCGCTTGCCGTTCTTCTTCTCGTGGACGACGAGATCGCCGCCGAGCACCGGCAGTCCGGCGTACGTGCGCTCGTACCGCGTGTGCACGGTGCCGTCGGCGTCCTTGATGACATCGCGGACGACGAGCTTCTCCTTGTCGCCGAGACCGAGGGCGTCCGCCTCGGCGCCGGCGCCGGCCTGCGCCGCCCTGAGGGCGAAGACGCGGTCTGCGGGCGCCTGGACGGTCGCCGTCGCGTCGTCGGTCCGGTCCGCCCGGGCGGTCGCCGAACCGGTCTGCACACCGACGACGACCATCGCGGCCGACGCCACGAGAACCGCGGCTCGGGTGGTCGCCCTGCGGGTGGTGCTGCGTGTCACTCAGGTCTCCTCGGCAGGGGGCCGCTGGGGTGTCTGCGGCCCGGTGGGGGTGGAGCGGCGTGGGGTGGCACCGCCCTGATGCTGTGTCAGGAGCTTGCGGGCAGGCCGGTGCCACGAGCCGGGCGCTCACCTTGGGGGAGGAAGTGCCGGGCCGTGGCGGGGCGTTCGGTCGGTCTGCCGGGTCGAACCCGGCCGAGACTGCCAGCAACCACTGGGCGAATGACAGTGGTCAGACAAATGAAGTGCTGTCGGATACCCGACATGCCGAATCGCGTCAGGGGCGACGTCACGTGGGGCGTGCGTCACGTGGAAGGTGCCCCCGTGGGGGGACGTGCGCGCCGAACGTGCGCCACGCGGGACGTGGCGCGTGCGCGCGGCGGCAGGCGGCCTCTCAGCCCGTCGCCGCGGGCTGCCTGCGGTCGAAGGCGAAGAGCTGCCCCTTGCCGTCAGCGGTACAGGTGAGCTGCCGCAACGGCGTCCCGGCCTGCTCGGTTCCGTCCTCCACACCGACGCACAGGTCGCTGTGGAGCGGCCGCAGCCGGTATCCGCGTACGGGGCTGCCGACCGGCTCCAGCCGGAACGCCTCGGCCGGGCCTCGCTTGCCGCACTCCTGGTCCTCGACGGGGGCGCCGACCCAGACCGACTTGTCCTGCACACCCGTGCAGCCCTCGCCGAACCTCTGATGGAACGTCACCAGACGCCAGCCGCCCTCGATCCGCTTGAGCGAGAAGCGCGGGATCGAATCCGGTGCGCAGGCGCGCTGGTACACCTGGCCGTTCTGGCCGCCGTCCTCGGCGAGGCACAGACCGGAGTGCACGGCTCTGATCGTCACGGCTCCGGGCGCGGGCGCGGGGCCCGGCCCCGACGCGGCGGCGGCGGGCCGGCCGTCCTCCCGCCCCTGTGCGCGTCCCTCGCCGTCCCCGTCCCCGTCGCCGGGCAGGACGACGGCGGCGGCCACCGCCGCTGACGCGAGCAGGAAGCCGCCGACAGGCAGCAGGACCCGGGCCCGGCGGCGCGGCCGGGGCGCGGCAGGACCGGGGGCGGGTGAAGGCTCGTCGGAGGTGCCGCCGGGTACCTGCGCGGTCCCGCCGGGGGTATGACCGCCGGCCGCCTCCGCGGCGGCCGGGGCGGTGTCCGCTGCCTCTCCGGCCTGGCGCTCCCCGCGGGCCAGCTCCTTGCGCACCCGCAGCCATGTGTCCAGGTCGCCCGGGTCGCAGCCGCATGCCCGCACGAACGCGGCGACCAGTTCCTCGCGCGGCAGCGAGGCCCGGCCGAGCATGTTGGCGACCGTGGAGCGCGGCAGCACGTCGCCCACCGCGTCGGCGCGGGAGGTCAGTTCGCGATAGGTCAGACCCGACCAGTCCTTCAGCGCCTGCAGAGCGGCCACGAACTCGGCCGCGTCGGCGGCCCGTTCCGGATCCGGAGCACCGCTCCTGTCCCCCGCCATCCGCTCTCCTTCCGCCGGTCACCAGCTGGGACAGGGTGGGACATGTCCCGGACAGGGGACAGCCTTGCGATCGGCGTCGCGGAACTCAAGAGTGATCTGCGCCAACCGGATTCCGGCACCGACCGCGTCGGGCCGCCCGGGGCGTACGGGGGAAGACGGGGGATCACGGGGGAAGCACGAGCGGCCCCGACCGTCACGCAAGGACGGTCGGGGCCGCTCGGCGAACAACAGCCCGGGGTGGGCCGCTCAGAAGACGGACTCCGCCTCGAACATCCGGTCCTCCGGCACGGTCTTCAGCCGCGTGACCGCGTCGGCCAGCGGCACCATCACCACGTCCGTGCCGCGCAGCGCCGTCATCTTGCCGAAGTCGCCGCGGTGCGCCGCCTCCACCGCGTGCCAGCCGAAGCGGGTGGCGAGGACACGGTCGTACGCGGTCGGTGTGCCGCCGCGCTGCACATGGCCCAGGATGACCGGCTTGGCCTCCTTGCCGAGGCGCCGCTCCAGCTCCGCGGCCAGCCGGTTGCCGATGCCCTGGAAGCGCTCGTGGCCGAACTGGTCGATCTCGCCCTTGGCGTACTCCATCGACCCCTCGGCGGGGTGCGCGCCCTCGGCGACGCAGACGACCGCGAACTTCTTGCCGCGCGCGAAGCGCTCCTCCACCATCTTCACCAGGTCGTCGACCTCGAAGGGGCGCTCGGGCAGGCAGATGCCGTGCGCACCGCCCGCCATGCCCGACTCCAGGGCGATCCAGCCCGCGTGTCGGCCCATGACCTCGACGACCATCACGCGCTGGTGCGACTCGGCGGTCGTCTTGAGGCGGTCGATGGCCTCGGTCGCGACCATGACGGCGGTGTCGAAACCGAAGGTGCGGTCGGTGGACGAGATGTCGTTGTCGATCGTCTTGGGGACGCCCACGACGGGCATCCCGGCCTCGGACAGCAGGCGGGAGGCGGTCAGCGTGCCCTCGCCGCCGATCGGGATCAGCGCGTCGATGCCGTACTGCTTCGCCAACTCGGCGGCGTTCTCGGCGGCTTCGCGCAGCCGGCCGCGCTCCAGGCGGGTGGAGCCGAGGATGGTGCCGCCGCGGGCGAGGATGCCGGCCACCGCATTGAGGTCGAGCGGTCGGTAGTGGCCGTCGAGCAGACCGCGGAACCCGTCCTCGAAGCCGATGACCTCGTCGCCGTGGCCGGTCAGGGCGCGGTGGACGACCGACCGGATCACTGCGTTCAGGCCAGGGCAGTCGCCGCCTGCCGTGAGAACTCCGATACGCATCGTGCCGTGTCTCCTGCTCGTCGTGGGTACGTGTGAGCCCGGTCCGATTGTCCCACGGTGCCCGAACCGGCCGCGCTCCCAGCCGCTCCCCAGCGGACCGCCCCTGCGGTGCCCGACGGGCGCTTTATCCATCCCCAGGGGTATTGTCAAGAGGGCAATGCCGCCCCGGGCGGTTTTTCTGCACGCCCACATCCGGTCGGCCGCCCGCCCGCGGCACGGCCGGAACGACGTACCGGAACCACGCTATGGACGGGAGAGCACGCGTGACGCGCAGCGTTTACGTGACCGGGATCGACCGCGGAGACGGACGGCAGGTGGTCGAGCTGGGGGTCATGGAGCTCCTGACCCGCCAGGTGGACCGGGTGGGCGTCTTCCGCCCGCTCGTCCACGACCGCCCCGACCGGCTCTTCGAGCTGCTACGGGCGCGCTACCGGCTCTCCCAGGACCCGGCGTCGGTGTACGGCATGGACTACCACGAGGCGGCGGCGCTGCAGGCCGAGAAGGGCACCGACGAGCTGGTCTCCGCCCTGGTCGAGCGCTTCCTGCGGGTGGCCAGGGACTACGAGGTGGTCCTGGTCCTCGGCACGGACTACGCCGGCACCCAGCTCCCGGACGAGCTGGCGCTCAACGCGCGGCTGGCGAACGAGTTCGGCGCCTCGGTGATCGCGGTGGTCGGCGGCCAGGGCCAGACCCCGGAGTCCGTACGGGCGGAGACGAGCAACGCCTACCGCGCCTACGAGGGCCTCGGCTGCAACGTCCTCGCCATGGTCGCGAACCGGGTCGCGCCCGGCGACCGCGCCGCGATAGCCGAGCGGCTCGCCGCCCGCCTCCCCGTCCCCTGCTACGCGCTGCCCGACGAGCCCGCGCTCGCCGCGCCCACGGTCTCCCAGATCACCCACGCCCTGGGCGGCACCGTGCTGCTCGGCGACGACTCGGGCCTCGCACGCGACGCCCTGGACTTCGTCTTCGGCGGCGCGATGCTGCCGAACTTCCTCGGCGCCCTGACGCCCGGCTGCATGGTGGTGACGCCGGGCGACCGTGCCGACCTGGTGGTGGGCGCCCTCGCCGCCCACTCCGCGGGCACCCCGCCCATCGCGGGCGTGCTGCTCACCCTGAACGAGCGACCGAGCGAGGAGATCCTCACCCTCGCCTCCCGCCTCGCCCCCGGCACGCCGGTGGTGTCGGTCGCGGGCAACAGCTTCCCGACGGCGGCCGAACTGTTCGCGTTGGAGGGCAAGTTGAGCGCCACCACGCCCCGCAAGGCGGAGACCGCGCTGGGCCTGTTCGAGCGCCATGTGGACACCGCGGACCTGCTGGCCAGGCTCGCGGTCGCGCGCAGCGGCCGGGTGACGCCGATGATGTTCGAGCACGAGCTGCTGGAGCAGGCCCGTGCCGACCGCCGCCGCGTCGTCCTGCCCGAGGGCACCGAGGAGCGTGTGCTGCGCGCCGCCGACGTGCTGATCCGCCGCGACGTGTGCGACCTGACGCTGCTCGGCGACACCGAGCGGATCCGCAAGAAGGCCGCCGACCTCGGCATCGACCTCTCGGCGGCCCAGCTGATCGACCCGCAGACCTCGGAGCTGCGCCAGACCTTCGCCGAACGGTACGCGGCGCTGCGCGCGCACAAGGGCGTGACGGTGGAGGTGGCGTACGACGCGGTCGCGGACGTCAACTACTTCGGCACGCTCATGGTCGACGAGGGACTGGCCGACGGCATGGTGTCGGGCTCGGTCCACTCCACGGCGGCGACGATCCGCCCGGCCTTCGAGATCATCAAGACCAAGCCCGAGGCCTCGATCGTCTCGTCCGTCTTCTTCATGTGCCTGGCCGACCGGGTGCTCGTGTACGGCGACTGCGCGGTCAACCCGGACCCCGACGCCGAGCAGCTCGCGGACATCGCGATCCAGTCGGCGGCGACGGCCGCCCGCTTCGGCGTGGAGCCGCGCATCGCGATGCTGTCGTACTCCACGGGCACGTCCGGCACGGGCGCGGACGTGGACAAGGTCCGCGAGGCGACCAAGCTGGTCCGCGAGTCCCGGCCCGACCTGCGGATCGAGGGCCCGATCCAGTACGACGCGGCGGTCGAGCCGTCCGTCGCGGCGACGAAGCTGCCCGACTCGGAGGTGGCGGGCCGGGCGACCGTCCTGATCTTCCCCGACCTGAACACGGGCAACAACACGTACAAGGCCGTCCAGCGCTCGGCCGGCGCCGTGGCGGTCGGCCCGGTGCTGCAGGGTCTGCGCAAGCCGGTCAACGACCTGTCGCGCGGCGCGCTCGTCAGCGACATCGTCAACACGGTCGCGATCACCGCGATCCAGTCCCAGGACCCGTCGAAGGCTCAGGAGCTACCCGCATGACCGGCACCGCCACCCGCGTTCTCGTCCTCAACTCCGGCTCGTCGTCGGTGAAGTACCAGTTGCTGGACATGCGCGACAGCTCCCGGATGGCGGTCGGCCTGGTCGAGCGGATCGGCGAGGCCACCTCGCGCCTGGTGCACACCCCGCTGGCCGGCGGCGGCGAGCGGCGGGAGCGCACCGGCGCGATCGCCGACCACTCGGCCGCGCTGAAGGCGGTGGCCGACGAGCTGGCGCGGGACGGTCTCGGCCTGGACTCCCCCGAGCTGGCGGCAATCGGCCACCGGGTGGTGCACGGCGGCCTGCGGTTCACCGAGCCGACCGTGATCACGGACGAGGTGATGGCGGAGATCGAGCGTCTGGTCCCCGTAGCCCCGCTGCACAACCCGGCGAACATCACCGGCATCCGTACCGCGCAGGCGCTGCGGCCCGATCTGCCGCAGGTCGCGGTGTTCGACACCGCCTTCCACACGACGATGCCCGAGTCCGCCGCCCGGTACGCCATCGACGTCGAGACCGCCGACGCCCACCGGATCCGCCGCTACGGCTTCCACGGCACCTCGCACGCGTACGTGTCGCGGGCGACGGCGGCGCTGCTGGGCAGGGACCCGTCCGAGGTGAACGTCATCGTGCTGCACCTGGGCAACGGCGCGTCCGCCTCGGCGGTGGCGGGCGGCCGCTGCGTGGACACGTCGATGGGGCTGACCCCCTTGGAGGGGCTCGTGATGGGTACGCGCTCCGGGGACGTCGACCCGGCGGTGACGTTCCACCTCATGCGGGTGGCGGGAATGTCGGCCGACGAGATCGACGTCCTGCTCAACAAGAAGAGCGGCCTGGTGGGCCTGTGCGGTGACAACGACATGCGGGAGATCCGCCGCCGGGTCGACGCGGGCGACGAGCGGGCGAAGCTGGCGTTCGACATCTACGTCCACCGGCTGAGGAAGTACATCGGGGCGTACTACGCGGTGCTCGGCCGGGTCGACGCGGTCGCCTTCACGGCCGGCGTCGGTGAGAACGCCGCGCCGGTGCGCGAGGCTGCGATCGCCGGCCTGGAGCAGCTTGGCCTCGCGGTGGACGCCGGGCTGAACGCCGTGCGCTCGGACGAGGCGCGGCTGATCTCGCCGCAGGGTGCCCGGGTCGCGGTGGCCGTGGTCCCGACCGACGAGGAGCTGGAGATCGCCCGACAGACCTTCGAGCTGGTGCAATAAAAATGAACGCCTGAGCGGCATGGCGCCCATTTGTACATTCCACCAGACGGAATATTCCGCAGAGGAACAAACCGATAGGATCCGCCTTATGCGCCGTTCCAAAATCGTCTGCACACTGGGCCCCGCCGTCGACTCCTACGAGCAGCTGAAAGCGCTCATCGAGGCCGGCATGAACGTGGCCCGTTTCAACATGAGCCACGGGACCCACGCTGAGCACGAGGAGCGGTATCACCGCCTGCGTCAGGCGTGCGAGGACACGGGACACGCCGTCGGCGTGCTGGCCGACCTCCAGGGCCCCAAGATCCGCCTGGAGACCTTCGCCGAAGGACCCGTCGAGCTGGTCCGCGGCGACGAGTTCACCATCACCACCGAGGACGTCCCCGGCGACAAGTCGATCTGCGGGACCACGTACAAGGGCCTGCCCGGGGACGTCTCCAAGGGCGACCAGGTTCTGATCAACGACGGCAACGTCGAGCTGCGCGTCGTCGAGGTCGACGGGCAGCGGGTCAAGACGATCGTCGTCGAGGGCGGCGTGATCTCCGACCACAAGGGCATCAACCTGCCCGGCGCGGCGGTCAACGTCCCCGCGCTGTCCGAGAAGGACGTCGAGGACCTTCGCTTCGCGCTGCGCATGGGCTGTGACCTGGTGGCGCTCTCGTTCGTCCGCGACGCGAACGACGTCAAGGACGTCCACAAGGTGATGGACGAGGAGGGCCGCCGGGTCCCGGTCATCGCCAAGGTGGAGAAGCCGCAGGCCGTCGCCAACATGCAGGACGTCGTGATGGCTTTCGACGGCGTGATGGTGGCGCGCGGCGACCTGGCCGTCGAGTACCCCCTCGAGCGGGTCCCGATGGTGCAGAAGCGGCTCATCGAGATGTGCCGCCGCAACGCCAAGCCGGTGATCGTGGCGACCCAGATGATGGAGTCGATGATCACCAACTCCCGTCCCACGCGCGCCGAGGCGTCCGACGTCGCCAACGCGATCCTGGACGGCGCGGACGCGGTCATGCTCTCCGCGGAGTCCTCGGTCGGCGCGTACCCGATCGAGACGGTCCGAACGATGTCGAAGATCGTCGTCGCGGCGGAGGAGGAGCTGCTGGCCAAGGGCCTCCAGCCGCTGGTGCCGGGCAAGAAGCCGCGCACCCAGGGCGGTTCGGTGGCCCGCGCGGCCTGCGAGATCGCGGACTTCCTGAACGGCAAGGCGCTGGTCGCCTTCACCAAGTCCGGCGACACGGCCCGCCGCCTGTCCCGCTACCGCGCGACCCAGCCGATCCTGGCCTTCACGACGGACGAGTCCACCCGCAACCAGCTGTCGCTGAGCTGGGGCGTCGAGTCCTTCCTGGCGCCGTTCGTGGAGACGACGGACGCGATGGTGGACCTGGTGGACGCGGCACTGCTGAAGCTCCAGCGCTACAACGAGGGCGACACCATGATCATCACCGCGGGCTCCCCTCCGGGCGTCCCGGGCACGACGAACATGGTCCGTGTGCACCACCTGGGCGGCGCCGAGTCGAAGTCCTGACGCCTCGCCGACCCACTGCGGTCACCACTGCGGGCCGCGCCTCTCGAAGAGGTGCGGCCCGCAGTTCTTTTCGCGGCTCCCGGTGGATCGGGAAAATTCAGGCGTTCCCGCCCGTGATGTAGTTGTGCAGGCCGGGCACCGTCAGCGTCCCGCCGAACTGGCCCGCCTGAGTCACCTTCACGTCCGTGAAGAAGGCGACCGGGAGATTCAGCGGCGGCGGCGTCTGCGGGCTGAACGTCACCGGGAGGAAACCGAAGAGGTTGCCCTTCAGCTCCTCGGTGTACATCGTGACCTCGCCGTTGGTGATCGTCGAGGTCGAGCCCTTGGCCGCCTCGACGTGCCCGGTCGTGCCCATCGGGCCGACCACCAGCTGGTGCAGGTCCTTGATGTCCACGCCCGTCGCGGTGAACTTCAGGACCTTCTTGGTCTTTCCGCTGCCGGTCTTCACCTCGACGATGCCGTGGTAGTCCAGGCCGTTGAGGGTGAGCCGCGAGCTCTCCAGGATCCACGGGTCGTCGGGGAGCAGCGGGATACCCGGCTCCGCCTTGGCGTTGGCCAGGGCCTCCGGGTCGGCGGTCGGGCACGGGAAGCGCGGCTTGGCGCCGTCCGGGATGTTCTCGTCCTTCTTCGGGTCGAGTCCCTTGGCGTCCTCGTCCAGCTCCTCGACCGTGGCGCCCACCTTGTCGGCGGCGTCCTTGATCGCGTCCTTGGTCTTGTCGACGGTGTCGTCCACCACGTCGGTGGGCTTCTCCGACGGCTCCTCGGCAGGCTCCTCGGCCGGCTCGGTGCTCTCGCTCGGCGTCGGCGTCGGCGTCGGCGTCGGGCCGGCCTCCGGCTCCTTGTCGGGGCCGTCGAACAGGTCCTTGAGCGCGTCACCCACAACCAGCGGGTCCAGCGGGTTCCTGGTCTCGCTCGGGGTCGGTGCCACTTCCTCGGCCGTGTCGGCCGCATCCGCGGCCGGACTCTCCGCAGGCTTCGGCTTCAGGACATCCGTGAGGGACGTGTCGCTCGGCGTCGGCACCGGCTTCGCGCTGTCGGAGGGCGACGGCGTCTCGGACGGCTTCGCCGACTCGGAGGGCGACGGGGACTCGGACTCCGCCGGCTCGTCGGAGCGGGTCACACACGGCCCGGGAGCGAAGGGGATGTCCTTGTCGTCGGCGAGCGCCAGCTTGGGCGTGAGGCCCATGCCCACGAAGACGGCGGTCGGCATCGCGGCCAGCGCGATGGCCTTGCCGGCGGGTGCCTGGAGCCTGGTCAGCAGCGACTTCTTCGGGGCCGCGTGCCGAGGCCCCCTTCTGGCCAGAGCGCCGTCGCCCGCAGTCGTCACCGACTGCGTTTCGTCACCCCGCACTGTTCCTCCCGCCGTCGGCATGGGTCGTCGCGTCGATCACGTGCGCATCCGCCTCGTCATCAGCTCGCCGTCCTGGGATGACGGCGTCGGTCGCCGCGCCGTCAGAAATGGCGGCCAGACCTCGCACCGTGTCCTCGCCGGCTTCGTCCTGAGGGACACCCGGGGCCCACGAGATGGACAGCGCGCCGCCGATCAGGGCGAAGAGGAACCCTACGAGAAAGCCACCGATGTTGGAGATCGGCAGTGACACGAGCGCCAGGACGATGGCGGCCACACCCGCGAAGACCCGGACGATGGAGTGGAACCACATCGTCAGGCCCAGCGTGGCCAGCAGCAGCCCGATGATGAGCGAACCGGCTCCTGCCGTGGTCGCCATCGCGATCGTGATGTTGCCGAGCCGCACGTCGGCGTACGGCAGGTAGGCGATCGGCACGCTGCCGAACAAAGTGAACAGTCCCGCCCAGAAGGGCCGGTTGCCACGCCATGCCCGGAAGCGAAGCCGCCAGTAGGTGAATCCGCGGGAACCAGTGGACTCGGCGCTCATGGAAAACAGCTCCCTGGAAGCGGTTGTTGCTGTGAGAAGAGGTGGAGTGACATTGAGCGGGCGGGGCTTGAGGCAGCGGCCCCGCCCGCTCAGTGAGGTGCTAGAAGCACTCCTTGACGCCCTGGTGCAGGCGCAGGGACAGGCCGCTGAGCTTGAAGGTACCGGCCGTCGTCGCCCACGCCTTCTGCTCGACGTTCTTCAGCACGGCCTTCTCGGCACGCTGCGAGAATCCGTAGGGGTTGGCCTTCGTGCCGGGCTGGATGCCCGGGTTCTTCAGGGACCCCGCGGCGACACCGATGTCGATGTTGCTGAACTCGGCGTCGGCGTTGAGCTCCGAGACATCCAGATAGATGTCCTTGGCGTAGACACGTTCATGGCCCGGCGTACCTGCCCGCAGCTCGAGGCTCACGTTGCCGAGGAAGGGCACCTTCGGCGTGACGACCGACTGACACATGTCGGTGATGTAGGCCTCGCTGAAGCCCGATACGCCGACGGGGTCCGCGAAGTCCTTGCCTTCGAGGTCCTTGCCGTGCGCCACGCTGCCGTACTGGATGAAGTCGTAGCCCTCGAGTTCCTTGGCCTTGACCTTGAACTCCTGGCCGGAAATGCTGAACGACGCCGCCAGCGCACCCTGGGCCAGGCCGATGCCTATCGCGGCCGTCGCGGCCACGCTCGGCACCATGACAACGGCGAACCGCTTCCATCTCGTCCCACCGCGAATCTGGGACTTCATAGTTCCTCCTTCTCGGACGTACATCTCCGGTCCGGGCCCGCGGGCCCGTCCTGGGATGGGAGAAGTGCTACGTCCTCGGGAAGAAGAGCGCCTGCACTTTCAGGCGCTGACTGCGTCCGAAACACCGGCGATCACCCCCGAGCGACAACCACTGGCCGCACTCTCGCGCAACCGGTCGGACAGGCCCTGCTGGTCGGCAGGAACCCCCCTGTCCGCGGCCGGCGCCACTGCCGCCGACCGGCCCGGTGGGGACCCAAGGGACCGCGGCGCGGCGAGGAGCCGGGCGATGCGGTATTGGACCGAGCGTCGACGATCGTGGTCCATTCCCAGCGCGGATACAAGGGGGTTCGTTACTCGCTAGTAACGACCCGATAACCACGCCACGACCGCGTGGCACCGACCGAGCACTCAGGGTGCCGTGGGGTGACGGATCAGAGCAGGAGATTGCCGTCGATAAACGGACAGAACAAGCGGACTGTTGTACTCGGAGTAACAGCCGTTCTCATTGCCAAGTTTTGGCAAAGCAGGGCTGCGCTTTGTCACTGTGTCGCCAAATCGGCGGTGGCGCCGCAGCCGGCACCACCGCCGCAAAACCGTCAGACCGGCACACTCGGGCGCCGTTGTCAGAAGGTCTGTCAACGTGACGTCAGAACAGCACCCGCGCCAGCGCCTGACGCGACGCCGTCACCCGCGGGTCCTCCGGACCGACCACCTCGAAGAGCTCGAGCAGGCGCACCCGCGCCGCGTCGCGGTCCGCGCCCGCCGTGCGCCGTACGGTCTCGACGAGCCGGCCGAACGCGTCCTGAACGTGACCGCCCACGAGGTCGAGGTCGGCCGCGTCGATCTGGGCCTGCACGTCACCCGGGTTGTCGGCGGCGTCCCGGCGGACCTTCTGCGGGTCCATGTCCCGTACCCGGCCGAGCAGTTCGGCCTGGGCGAGGCCCAGCTTGGCCTCGCTGTTGGCCGGGTCGTCCGCCAGCACGTTCTTGTACGCCTGGATCGCGCCGCCGAAGTCGCCGGCGTCGAGCGCGTCCATGGCCGCACTCAGCAGCGCGTCGTACGGGCCCGCGGGGGCGGGGGCCTCGGCCGCCTCGCCGGACACGTCCGGGTCCACGGTGAGGCCGGTGAGCCCGAAGCGCTCCTCGGCCACCTGGACCAGCTGGTCCAGGGTCTGGCGGATCTGCGCCTCGGGGGCCGCACCCTGGAAGAGGGGCAGCGCCTGGCCCGCCACCACGGCGAAGACCGCCGGGATGCCCTGGACGCCGAACTGCTGCATCAGCATCTGGTTGGCGTCGACGTCGATCTTGGCGAGGACGAACCGGCCGTTGTACTCCTTCGCGAGGCGGTCCAGGAGCGGGCTCAGCTGCTTGCACGGCTCACACCACTCGGCCCAGAAGTCGATGACCACCGGGACCTCGGTGGAACGCTGCAGGACGTCGCTCTCGAAGCGCGCCTCGTCGGTGTCGATCACGAGGGCGGCGGGCGACACGGCACCCCCACCACCCTGTCGGGCGGACTCCGCGCGGGCCTGTTCCGCCTTGGCCTTGGCCTCTCCGGCCGCCTTCACCGCGGCGAGGTCGACGACGCCGCTCATGGACATGTTCCTAGGCTGCATGGGTACATCCTCCCCCTTCCGCGCGCGCATGTGAAAAAGCGGCCGTACGATCTGCCGGAACGGCACCGGGTCCCCACCTCGGCGCCTGTGGTCGTCGCTCCGGGCCCGGCCGCCGGGGCCAGGCTTTCGCTACGGCTCGTAGCGTATCTCCATCACGCTCGTCGTGTGTGAGATGTCCCCGGTGAACTGCCTCACAGCGATCGGCTTACCGGCCGGTATGGTCTCGGGCATGCCCAGCACCGCCCACCCCGAACCAAGGCGTCAGGGTCGTACGGGACGGCCCCGCAGCGCGGAGACCGATGCCGCGATCCTGGCCGCGACCCGTGCCGCGCTCGTCCAGCTCGGCTGGTCGAAGCTGACGATGGGTGATGTGGCCGCGCGGGCCGGGGTCGCCAAGACCACGCTCTACCGCCGCTGGACCAACAAGAACGAGCTCGTCGTCGACGCCGTCGCCGTGCTCTTCGACGAGCTCGAACTCCCCGATCGGGGCAGCCTCGCCGCCGACGTGGAGGGGGTGGTCCTCCAGTTCGCGGACCTGCTCGGGCAGCCGGAGACCAAGACCGCGTTCATGGGCGTCGTCGCGGAGTCCACGTGCGACGACGCGCTGCGCGGCCGGATCCGCGAGGCGATCGTCGAGCGCCAGAAGCGGCTGGTGGTGGAGGGCCGGGAACGCGCCCAGGCCCGCGGCGAGCTTCCGTACGAGGACGACCCCGCGGCGGAGGCCCGCAACGCGGACCTGATCTTCGATGTGGTGGCGGGCGCCGTGGTCCACCGGGCGCTGGTGAGCGCGGAGCCGGTGGACGCGGAGTGGGCCCGCCGCTTCACGTCCCTGCTGCTCTCCGGGCTCGAGTCGCTGTCGGCCTGACCGGACCGGTCGGCCCGGTCGGCCCGGTCGGCCCGGTCGGCCCGGTCGGCCCGGTCGGCCCGGTCGGCCTGACCGCCCGGTCGAGCGTGAGGCCCGTCAGAAGCCCGGGGGCTCCGTGTAGACGCCCCACTCGTCCCGCAGCGCCCCGCAGATCTCGCCGAGCGTCGCCTCCGCGCGGACCGCGTCGAGCATCGGCGCGATCATGTTGACGCCGTCGCGCGCGGCGACGAGCATCGCGTCCAGCGCGGCCCGCACCGCGGCGTCGTCGCGCCGGGCCTTGCGCTCGCCGAGCACACGGACCTGCTCCCACTCGACCTCGTGGCTCACCCGGAGGATCTCCAGGTCGCCCGTGACCGAGCCGGTGGCGGTGTTCACGCCGACGACCTTCTTCTCGCCCTTCTCCAGCGCCTGCTGGTAGCGGAACGCGGACTCGGCGATCTCGCCGGTGAACCAGCCGTCCTCGATCCCGCGCAGGATGCCGGACGTCATCGGTCCGATCGGGTGCTTGCCGTCGGGGTGGGCACGCAGTCCCCGCTCCTTGATCTGCTCGAAGATCCTCTCGGCGTCCGCCTCGATCCGGTCCGTGAGCTGCTCGACGTACCAGGAACCGCCCAGCGGGTCCGCGACGTTGGCGACGCCGGTCTCCTCCATGAGCACCTGCTGGGTGCGCAGTGCGATCTCGGCGGCCTGCTCGGAGGGCAGCGCGAGGGTCTCGTCGAGGGCGTTGGTGTGCAGCGAGTTGGTGCCGCCGAGCACGGCGGACAGGGCCTCGACGGCGGTGCGCACCACGTTGTTGTACGGCTGCTGGGCGGTGAGCGAGACGCCGGCCGTCTGGGTGTGGAACCGCAGCCACTGCGCCTTGTCCGTCGTCGCCCCGTACACCTCCTTCATCCAGCGGGCCCAGATCCGGCGCGCGGCGCGGAACTTGGCGATCTCCTCGAAGAAGTCGAGGTGCGCGTCGAAGAAGAAGGACAGGCCGGGCGCGAAGGTGTCCACGTCCAGGCCGCGGGACAGGCCGAGCTCGACGTAGCCGAAGCCGTCCGCGAGGGTGTACGCGAGCTCCTGCGCGGCCGTCGCGCCGGCCTCGCGGATGTGGTAGCCGGAGACGGACAGCGGCTTGTACGCGGGGATGCCCTGCGCGCAGTGCTCCATCAGGTCGCCGATCAGGCGCAGATGCGGCTCGGGCTGGAAGAGCCACTCCTTCTGCGCGATGTACTCCTTGAAGATGTCCGTCTGCAGCGTGCCGTTGAGCACCGCCGGGTCGACGCCCTGGCGCTCGGCGGCGACCAGGTACATGCAGAAGACCGGGACGGCCGGACCGGAGATCGTCATCGACGTCGTCACGTCACCGAGGGGGATGTCCTTGAAGAGGACCTCCATGTCGGCGGCCGAGTCGATGGCCACGCCGCAGTGGCCGACCTCGCCGAGCGAGCGCGGGTCGTCGGAGTCGCGGCCCATCAGCGTCGGCATGTCGAAGGCGACGGAGAGCCCGCCGCCGCCGACGGCCAGGATCATCTTGTAGCGCTCGTTGGTCTGCTCGGCGTTGCCGAAGCCGGCGAACTGGCGGATGGTCCAGGTGCGGCCCCGGTAGCCGGTGGGGTGCAGGCCGCGGGTGAAGGGGTACTCACCGGGCCAGCCGATGCGCTCGAATCCTTCGTAGGCGTCCCCGGGCCGCGGCCCGTAGACCGGCTCGACCGGGTCCCCGGAGAGCGTGGTGAAGTCGGCGTCCCGCTTGCGGGCCTTGTCGTAACGGGCCTGCCAGCGTCGGCGGCCTTCCTCGATCGCGTCAGCGTCCATGCTTCGAATTTACTAGGACGTCCTAGTAAATGTCGACGCCTGACGACCGCGAGCCTCTGCTCGCGGCCGTCACCAGGTATTACGCCTCGGCCTCGACCGGGGTCGCGCCGCCCGTGATCAGGGCGCGGGCCTCACGGGTCACCTGCGGCTCGACGAAGAAGGAGGCGAACGGGATGCAGCCCGCGGCCAGCACCCACAGCAGCTTGCCGAACGGCCACTTCGCCTTGGAGCCGAGGTCGAAGGCGAAGATCACGTAGATGATGAACAGCACACCGTGGATCTGCGAGATCAGCATGGTGTCGCCGGTGTCGAACCCGTACTTCAGGACGATGGCGCCGGTGAACACGAGCAGCCACACGGCGGTGATGTAGGCCATCACCCGGTAGCGGGTCAGCACATTCGCTTTCATGGCATCGAGCGTAACGGGGCTCAAGGAGCGATCTTCGCCGGGGTTGCCGAGGCCGTTGCCTCTCGAAGCGGGGCTACTTCTCCTCGAAGTCGTGCGCCGCCACCCGCAGCGGGCGCAGCATCGCGAAGATCTCGGCGCACTCCTCGTCGTCGTACGCGCCGAGCCCGAAGTCCATCGCCATCAGGTCGCGGGTGGCGGCCTCGACGACCTCGCGGCCCTTGTCGGTGATGGAGGCGAGCGTGCCGCGTCCGTCGTTGGGGTTGGGCCGCTTGGCGACCAGGCCGGACCTCACCAGGCGGTCGACGGTGTTCGTCACGGACGTCGGGTGCACCATCAGACGCTCGCCGATCTTGGACATGGGCAGCTCGCCGGCCTTGGAGAAGGTCAGCAGCACCAGCGCCTCGTACCGGGCGAAGGTCAGTCCGTACGGCTTGACGACGGCGTCGACCTCGGCGAGCAGGATCTGGTGCGCGCGCATGATGGAGGTGATCGCCGCCATCGAGGGCACGGGGCCCCAGCGCTGCTGCCAGAGTTCGTCGGCGCGGGCGATGGGATCGAAGGGAAGGCTGAGCGGCTTCGGCACGCCAGAGACCTTACCGACTGGTCATATCGTGGTCAGCCCTGTCTCGCTCTCGGTCCCTGCCCGCCGACGGCCAGGGGGTTCACAACGCCGTGACGGCGACCGGTCAGGCGGACAGATGCCGTTCGACGGTGTCGACCTTGGAGGTCAGGCCGTCCGTGACGCCGGGACGGATGTCCGCCTTCAGGACGACCGACACGCGCGGGGCGCGCGCCTCGACCGCGGCGACGGCGCGCTTGACCACGTCCATCACCTCGTCCCAGTCGCCCTCGATCGAGGTGAACATCGCGTCCGTACGGTTGGGCAGGCCCGACTCGCGCACCACGCGGACGGCGTCGGCGACGTACGCGCCGACGTCCTCGCCCACCCCGAGGGGAGTGACGGAGAAGGCGACGATCACGCGTTGACCGCGCCTTCCTTACGGGCGCGGGAGGCGATGACCGCGGCCTCGGCCTCGCGCTTGAGCTTGCGCTCGGCGAAGAAGCCGCCGAACGGCAAGACGGAGAGCACGAAGTAGAGCGCCGCCGTCTTCAGGTTCCACTTGGTGCGGTTCCAGGCGTCCAGCCAGAACAGGACGTAGAGGATGAAGAGCACACCGTGGATCGCACCCATGACCGGGACCGCGTTGAACTCCGTCGTCCGCTTGAGCACCGAGCAGACGAGCAGCAGCAGGAACGACACGGCCTCCGGCGAGGAGACCAGGCGGAGGCGGTGGAGGGAGGAGGCGGTCTTGATGTCCACGGAAGGCACCTTCGACGTCGGGCGGGCATGACGGGCGGGCGATCTTGTGAACGAATGCACAAGCGCCGCCCCCATTGTGGCAGCTCTCTTTGCCAGGACTTTGTCAGGGTCCGCGTCGTGTTTGTCAGGGTCCGAGTCCTCCCCACGAATGCTGTCCGCGGCCGGGATCACCGGTTAACGTCAGCGCGTGGCAACGTTCCGACTCCAAGGCAGCAAGGTGCTCGCCGTCGACATGACCGGCGACGCCGTCAAAGCGAAGAACGGCTCGATGGTCGCGTACGACGGCCAGATGGCGTTCAAGAAGATGTCCGGCGGCGGTGAGGGCCTCCGCGGGATGGTGACCCGCCGGCTCACCGGCGAGCAGATGGAGATGATGGAGGTGAAGGGGCAGGGCACCTGCTACTTCGCCGACCGTGCCAGTGAGATCAATCTGGTGCACCTGCACGGGGACAAGCTCTACGTCGAGTCGAGCAACCTGCTGTGCACCGACGGCGGGCTGCGCACCGGCACCACCTTCACCGGCCTGCGGGGCGCCTCGCAGGGCAACGGCCTGTTCACGACCACCGTCGAGGGCAGCGGCCAGGTCGCCATCATGTCGGACGGCCCGGCCGTCGTCCTGCGGGTCACGCCCGCCTACCCGCTCTCCGTCGACCCCGGCGCCTACATCGCCCACCAGGGGAACCTGCGGCAGGACTTCCAGTCCGGTGTGACCTTCCGCACCTTCCTGGGCGAAGGCGGCGGCGAGGCGTTCCAGATCCGCTTCGAGGGCGACGGCCTGGTCTACGTCCAGCCCAGCGAGCGCAACACGGTGGGAGGGGACGTCTGACATGCCGTTCCGCGAGATCAACTCGAAGATGGTCGAGGCGACGATCCTCCCCGGCCAGAAGATGTTCAGCCAGCGGGGCGCGATGCTCGCCTACAAGGGCGAGGTGTCCTTCACCCCCGACATCCAGGGCGGCCAGGGCGGGCTGGCGTCGATGATCGGCCGCCGCGTGGCCAACGAGGCGACGCCGCTGATGACCGTGGAGGGCAGCGGCACGGTGATGTTCGGCCACGGCGGTCACCACATCCAGGTGATCGAGCTGACCGGCGACACGCTGTACGTGGAGGCCGACCGGCTGCTCGCCTTCGACGGGACGCTGCAGCAGGGCACGATGTTCATGGGCTCGCAGGGCGGGGTCATGGGCATGGTGCGCGGACAGGTCACGGGCCAGGGCCTGTTCACGACGACCCTCAAGGGCCACGGCGCGGTCGCGGTGATGGCGCACGGCGGAGTGATCGAGCTGCCGATCACCCCGGGCCGGGCCGTCCACGTCGACCCCCAGGCGTACGTCGCGCACCACGGCGACGTACGCAACAAGCTCTCCACGGCGCTCGGCTGGCGCGACATGGTGGGGCGCGGCTCCGGCGAGGCGTTCCAGCTGGAGCTCAGCGGCAGTGGTGCGGTGTACGTTCAGGCGTCGGAGGAGAAGCTGTGAGCACGCCCGTCATTCTCGACCCGACCACCCTGCCGAGCGACGACAACGTCAACGCGTACACCTTCTGCGTGGAGCTCAAGGGCAGCCAGTGGTTCCTGCAGAAGGGCAAGATGATCGCCTACTACGGGCGCATCGACTTCAACGGAATCGGCCACGGCCGGCTCGACCGGCTGATGCGTACGTCGTTCCACTCGCCGCTGCACGCGAGCGACTGGGTGGTCGCCGAGGGCAGCGGCAAGATGCTGCTCGGCGACCGCGCGTTCGACGTGAACTCCTACGACCTCGAGGACGGCAACCTCACCATCCGGTCGGGGAACCTGCTCGCCTACCAGCCGTCGCTGGCGCTGAAGCAGTCGATCGTGCCGGGCTTCCTGACGCTGATCGGCACGGGCAAGTTCGTGGCCGCCTCCAACGGGCCGGTGGTGTTCATGGAGCCGCCCATCAGGGTGGATCCGCAGGCCCTGGTGGGGTGGGCGGACTGCCCCTCCCCCTGCCACCACTACGACCACGGGTACATGACGGGCGTGATGGGCGGGCTGCGGGCCCTGACCGGGATCGGCGGGGCGTCGGGCGAGGAGCACCAGTTCGAGTTCGTGGGTGCGGGAACGGTCCTGCTGCAGTCGAGCGAGGCGCTGATGCCCGAGCAGGCGACGGGCGTCGTGACGGCGGAACCGGGTGTTCCGGGGAGTGGCGGCGCCATGGGCGGCGCTGGTCACCACGGTTCGTCACCGCGCCTTCCCGGCCAGCTCGGGGACCTCCAGCGTCGCTTCGGCCTGTGAGCGGTAGTCTGCGGAGTGTGACGTCGAACGTCTGCGCACCTCGTGCGGCCTTCGGGTCGCGCGGGTGCCGGACGTCACACCCCCCAACTTCGTCCGCTTTTCAACTTCTTAGGTAGAATCCATATATGGAGACCGAGACGGCCCCTCGCTGGCTGACCGATGACGAGCAGTGCACCTGGCGCACCCATCTGGAGGTCAACAAACTCCTGATGCACCAGCTCGAAAAGGACCTCCAGCCGTTCGGCCTGACCAACAACGACTACGAGATCCTGGTCAACCTCTCCGAGTCGGCGGACCAGCGCATGCGCATGAGCGACCTCGCCGCGGCCACGCTGCAGTCCAAGAGCCGCCTCTCGCACCAGATCACCCGTATGGAGAACGCCGGCCTCGTGCGGCGGGAGAACTGCGAGTCGGACCGGCGCGGCCTGTACGCGGTCCTGACCGACGAGGGCATCGCGACGATGCAGCGGGTCGCGCCGCACCACGTCGCCTCCGTGCGCAGGCACTTCATCGATCTGCTGACGCCCGAGGCCCTCGCCGACCTGCGCGAGTCCCTGACCCCGGTCGCCGAGCACCTGCGCGGACGGCGCGGCAAGCTCTGAGCGACGGGGCCGTCCGCCCGGGGCCGCCACCCCGGCCCGCGCCCGCCCTACGAGGGCTCCGACGCGCGCGGCAGGCTCAGCTCGAACAGCGCTCCTCCCGCCGGGGAACGGCTCACCCTGAGCGTCCCGCCGTGGCGCTGCGCCACATCCCGGGCGATCGCCAGGCCGAGCCCCGCACCGCCTTCGTCCCGGCTCCGGGCGTCGTCCAGGCGGACGAACCGCTCGAAGATCCGCTCCCGCTGGTCCTCGGGCACACCCGCCCCGTCGTCACCGACGGCGAACACGACCCGGCCGCGCTCACCCCGTACGGACGCGGAGACCGAGCCGGCCGCGTGACGCCGGGCGTTGTCGAGCAGATTGCCCAGCACCCGGCCCAACTGGCCGCGTGATCCGGCCACTTCGAGCCCCTCCTCGGCGCTCACGGCGACCGGCACCCGGCCGGCCTGTGCGCCACCTCCTCGCGCAGCAGCCGCGCCGCGTCGAGGCGCGTCTCCCCCGGCCGCTCCCCGGCGTCGAGCCGTGCCAGCAGCAACAGGTCCGCGGCGAGCTGCTGGAGCCGTACGGTGTCCTCCACCGCCCCTGGCACGTCCAGCAACTCGGGATGCGCCGCGCCCACTTCGAGCTGGGTGCGCAGCGACGCGATGGGGCTGCGCAGTTCGTGCGAGGCGTCCGCGACGAACCGCCGCTGCCGTTCGGCGGACGCCTCCAGCGCGGCCAGCGTCTCGTTGGTCGTCCGGGCCAGCCGGGCCACCTCGTCCCGCGAGCGGGGCTCGGGGACGCGGCGGGAGAGGTCCGACGCGGTGATGGCCGCCATCTCGCTCCTGATGTCCTCCACGGGCCGCAGGGCGCGGCGGGTCACCAGCCAGGTCACCGATCCGACGACCGCGAGGAGCAGCGGCAGGCCGGCCAGCATCGCGTCGCGGACCGTGCCCACGGCCTCCTGTTCGGTCGCCGGCGGGGCCCCGGCGTACACGGTGTAGGTCCGCTGCTCCCGGCCGGAGGTCACCTCGACGGCGGCGAACCGGTAGTCGGCGCGTTCGCCGTCGACGGTGGCGGTGCCGGAGGTGAACCGCGGGGACTCGTTCGACACTTCGCCGCGGGCCGGGTCGTCGTCGTCATCGTCATCGCCGCCCGGCGACGCCGGCGCCGAGGCCTGGGGGGCGACGGCGCTGCTCGACGTCCCCGAGACGGCGTCCAGGCCCTCGCTGACGGCGGCCACCCGTCCGCCCTCCTCGACGATCTGCACGGGCCGTTCCTCGTCGTCCGGGAGCTCCAGCCGGTCCGGCGGCGTGTCGAGGGCCCGGGCGCGACGGTGATGTCGGTCGACCTCGACGACGACGGGGGTGACCACTGGGAGGTCGAGCTCGGCGACGACGAGACGCAGGTGACGGTCGACGCGGGGACGCCGAGGACGTCGCTGGAACGGGACGGCGCGGACGACTGACCGGGGGCTCCGCCCCCGGACCCCCGCGCCTCAATCGCCGGCGGGGCTCCAAAGGAGCCCGTCCGGCGTTTGAGGACACCGCGCGAAGCGCGGTACGGGTCCGGGCGGAGCCCGGTTTCGGGAAGGGACGGGGTGGGGAAAGGGCCCCGCGCAGCGGACCCCGCCCCGCCTACGACTCCGTCAGGCCCGCCACCAGCTCGTCCGCCGCACCGTACGGGTCCAGCTCACCCGCCACGATGCGCGCCGCCAGCGCGCCCAGGCGGCGGTCGCCGTGGAGGTCGCCGATGCGGGCGCGCAGGGCCGTGACCGCGATCGTCTCGACCTCCGTCGCCGCCCGGCGCGCGCGGCGCTCCGCGAGGACGCCGTGCTCCTCCATCCACGCCCGGTGCTTCTCCAGCGCCTCGACGACCTCGTCCACGCCCTCGCCCCGCGACGCGACCGTCTTGACGATCGGCGGCCGCCAGTCGCCGGGGCCGCGGGCCTCGCCGAGGCCCAGCATGTGGTTCAGCTCCCGGGCCGTCGCGTCCGCGCCGTCCCGGTCCGCCTTGTTGACGACGTACACGTCGCCGATCTCGAGGATGCCCGCCTTCGCCGCCTGGATGCCGTCGCCCATGCCGGGCGCGAGCAGCACCACGGAGGTGTCGGCCTGGGAGGCGATCTCCACCTCGGACTGGCCGACGCCCACCGTCTCGACGAGGATCACGTCGCAGCCGGCCGCGTCCAGGACGCGGATCGCCTGCGGCGCGGCCCAGGCCAGGCCGCCCAGATGGCCGCGGGTGGCCATCGAGCGGATGTAGACGCCCGGATCGGAGGCGTGGTCCGACATCCGGACCCGGTCGCCCAGCAGCGCCCCGCCCGAGAAGGGCGACGACGGGTCGACGGCCAGGACGCCGACCCGCCTGCCTGCCCGCCGGTAGGCGGAGACCAGCGCCGAGGTGGAGGTGGACTTGCCGACGCCCGGGGAGCCCGTCAGCCCGACGACGTACGCCCCGCCGGTCAGCGGCGCCAATGTCGCCATGACCTCGCGCAGTTGCGGCGCCGCCCCCTCCACGAGTGAGATCAGCCGGGCCACGGCCCTCGGCCGGCCCTCCCTCGCCTGGGCGACCAGCTCGGGGACGTCCACCATGGTGCTGCTCCGATCCTCGTCGGGTCTGTCCTACTTGGCCGGGACGCGGACGATCAGCGCGTCGCCCTGACCGCCGCCGCCGCACAGCGCCGCCGCACCGACACCGCCGCCGCGGCGCTTGAGCTCCAGCGCCAAGTGGAGCACCACACGTGCGCCGGACATGCCGATGGGGTGGCCGAGCGCGATCGCGCCACCGTTCACGTTCACCTTTTCCGGCGTAACGCCCAGGTCCTTCATTGACTGGTGGGCGACCGCGGCGAAGGCCTCGTTGATCTCGATGAGGTCGAGGTCGGAGACCTCCAGGCCCTCCTTCTTCAGCGCGTGGCGGATGGCGTTGGACGGCTGCGACTGCAGGGAGTTGTCGGGGCCGGCCACGTTGCCGTGGGCGCCGATCTCTGCGATCCACTCCAGGCCCAGCTCCTCGGCCTTGGCCTTGCTCATCACGACGACGGCCGCGGCGCCGTCCGAGATCTGGGAGGACGTGCCGGCGGTGATCGTGCCGTCCTTCGTGAACGCGGGGCGCAGCTTGCCCAGCGACTCGGCGGTGGTCTCGGCGCGGATGCCCTCGTCCTTGGAGAACAGGATCGGGTCGCCCTTGCGCTGCGGGATCTCGACGGGCGTGATCTCGGCCTCGAAGAGGCCGTTCTTCTGCGCCGCCGCCGCGCGCTGGTGGGAGAGCGCCGCGATCTCGTCCTGCACGTCGCGCGGAATGCCGAGGCGGGTGTTGTGCTTCTCCGTCGACTCGCCCATGGCGATGTTCTCGAAGGAGTCGGTCAGACCGTCGTACGCCATGGCGTCGAGCATCTCGACCGCGCCGTACTTGTAGCCGTCGCGGGACTTGGGCAGCAGGTGCGGCGCGTTCGTCATGGACTCCTGGCCGCCGGCGACGATCACGTCGAACTCACCCGCACGGATCAGCTGGTCGGCGAGCGCGATGGCGTCCAGACCGGAGAGGCACACCTTGTTGACGGTCAGCGCCGGGACGTTCATCGGGATGCCGGCCTTGACCGCGGCCTGCCGCGCGGGGATCTGCCCGGCGCCCGCCTGAAGCACCTGCCCCATGATCACGTACTGCACCTGGTCGCCGCCGATGCCCGCACGGTCGAGGGCGGCCTTGATGGCGAAGCCGCCGAGGTCGGCGCCGGAGAAGGACTTGAGCGAGCCGAGCAGACGGCCCATGGGCGTACGGGCACCCGCGACGATCACGGAAGTGGTACCGGTCGTTCCAGACATGTGCACGATCCCCTTTCAGCCGCAGCTGAGGAGTGAACGAGGGTTTACTCAAATGTACTGAGCGGTACCGTCACCGGTCACCGGTCGGTCGGTGTGATCGCGCGCACGTTGCGTAACCGGCCGCCGGAGCGCTGCACTGGAGAAATGCTGACGCGAATCGACCACATCGGAATCGCCTGTTTCGACCTCGACAAGACCGTCGAGTTCTACCGGGCGACCTACGGCTTCGAGGTCTTCCACTCCGAGGTCAACGAGGAGCAGGGCGTGCGGGAGGCCATGCTCAAGATCAACGAGACGTCCGACGGCGGCGCCTCCTACCTCCAGCTCCTGGAGCCCACCCGCGAGGACTCCGCGGTGGGCAAGTGGCTGGCCAAGAACGGCGAGGGCGTGCACCACATCGCCTTCGGAACGGCGGACGTGGACGGCGACGCCGCGGACATCCGCGGCAAGGGCGTACGCGTCCTCTACGACGAACCGCGTATCGGCTCCATGGGGTCGCGCATCACCTTCCTCCACCCGAAGGACTGCCACGGCGTTCTCACCGAACTCGTCACCTCTGCAACGGAGCACTGACCGACACGATTCCCGGCCCGGTAGAGTGGGCCGTTCCGGGCCGGGGCCGGGTCGGGGCCGTGCCGCGTCTCCGTCGTTGATCTGTCACCATTCCCCGGGGGGCCGTTCGCCGGCGAACGGTGCTCGTGTGGAGACAGTTGCGACCAGGGGACGGATGGGACCGCGCAGTGCGGGGCTACGAACGCCAGGAGAGCCACCGAGCTGACGACGACCACCTCTCGCGGTTCGAGGCCGAGATGGACCGGCTGAAGACCGAGCGGGAGAAGGCCGTCCAGCACGCCGAGGACCTCGGTTACCAGGTCGAGGTGTTGCGCGCCAAACTCCATGAGGCGCGCCGCACCATCGCCTCCCGTCCCGCGTACGACAGTGCCGACCTCGGTTACCAGGCCGAGCAGTTGCTCCGTAATGCCCAGATCCAGGCGGACCAGCTGCGCTCGGACGCCGAGCGGGAGCTGCGCGAGGCGCGCGCCCAGACCCAGCGCATCCTGCAGGAGCACGCCGAGCACCAGGCGCGCCTGCAGGCCGAGCTGCACGCCGAGGCGGTGCAGCGCAGGCAGCGGCTCGACCAGGAGCTGGCCGAGCGCCGCCAGACCGTCGAGTCGCACGTCAACGAGAACGTCGCCTGGGCCGAGCAGCTGCGCGCCCGCACCGAGTCCCAGGCCCAGCGTCTGCTGGACCAGTCCCGCGCCGAGGCCGAGCAGTCCCTCGCCGCCGCGCGCGCCGAGGCCGCGAGGATCGCGGAGGAGGCCCGTCGCCGGCTGGGCAGCGAGGCCGAGGCGGCCCGCGCCGAGGCCGAGGCGATCCTGCTGCGTGCCCGCAAGGACGCCGAGCGGCTGCTGACCGCCGCGTCCAACCAGGCGCAGGAGGCCACCGCCCACGCCGAGCAGCTGCGTTCGTCGACCACGGCCGAGTCGGACCAGGCCCGCCAGCAGGCCACCGAGCTGAGCCGGGCCGCCGAGGCGCGGATGCAGGAGGCGGAGGACAAGCTCCGCGAGGCGCGGGCGGAGGCCGAGAAGCTGGTCGCCGAGGCCAAGGACTCCGCCGCCAGGCAGCTCTCGTCGGCCGAGTCGGCCAACGAGCAGCGCACGCGTACCGCCAAGGCGGAGATCGCCCGGCTCGTCGCCGAGGCGACCAAGGAGTCCGAGGCGCTGAAGGCGGACGCCGAGCAGGCGCTCGCGGACGCCCGCGCCGAAGCGGAGAAGCTGGTCGCGGACGCCACCGAGAAGGCCCGTACGGCCGCGGCCGAGGACTCGGCCGCCCAGCTCGCGAAGGCGGCCCGCACCGCTGAGGAGGTGCTGACCAAGGCGTCGGAGGACGCCAAGGCGACCACCCGCGCGGCGAGCGAGGAGGCCGAGCGCATCCGGCGCGAGGCCGAGGCCGAGGCGGACCGGCTGCGCGGCGAGGCGGCCGAGCAGGCCGACCAGCTCAAGGGCGCGGCGAAGGACGACACCAAGGAGTACCGCGCCAAGACGGTCGAGCTGCAGGAGGAGGCCCGCCGGCTGCGCGGCGAGGCCGAGCAGCTGCGGGCCGAGGCGGTCGCCGAGGGCGAGCGGATCCGCGGCGAGGCGCGGCGCGAGGCCGTCCAGCAGATCGAGGAGGCGGCGAAGACCGCCGAGGAGCTGCTGACCAAGGCGCGTACGGACGCGGACGAGCTGCGGACGAAGGCGGCGGCCGACTCCGAGAAGGTGCGCACCGAGGCGATCGAGCGCGCCACCACGCTGCGCAAGCAGGCCGAGGAGACGCTGGAGCGCACCCGCGCGGAGGCCGACCGGCTGCGCGCGGAGGCCGAGGAGCAGGCGGACGCCATGCGCGTGGCGGCCGAGGCCGCCGCGGACAGACTGCGCGAGGAGACGGAGCGCGGCGTCGCGGCCCGGCAGGCGGAGGCGGCCGAGGAGCTGACGCGGCTGCACGGCGAGGCCGAGGCCCGGCTCGCGAGCGCCGAGGAGAACCTGACCGAGGCCCGCGCGGAGGGCGAGCGGATCCGGCGCGAGGCGGCGGAGGAGACCGAGCGGCTGCGCGCCGAGGCCGCGGAGCGGCTGCGCACGCTCCAGGCGCAGGCCGAGCAGGAGGCGGAGCGGCTGCGCACCGAGGCCGCGGCGGACGCGTCGGCGGCCCGTGCGGAGGCCGAGTCCGTCGCCGTACGGCTCACCAGTGAAGCGGCTGCCGAGGCGGAGCGGCTGCGCACGGAGGCGCAGGACACCGCCGACCGGGTGCGGGCGGAGGCCTCGGCGGCGGCCGAGCGGCTCGGTGCGGAGGCCGCCGAGGCACTGGCCGCCGCGCAGGAGGAGGCGGCCCGCCGGCGGCGGGCGGCCGAGGAGACCCTCGAGTCCGCGCGCGCCGAGGCGGGCCAGGAGCGCGAACGGGCCCGCGAGCAGAGCGAGGAGCTGCTGGCCTCGGCCCGCAAGCGGGTCGAGGAGGCGCAGGCCGAGGCGCAGCGGCTCGTGGAGGAGGCGGACCGGCGGGCCACCGAGATGGTCTCGGCCGCCGAGCAGACCGCCCAGCAGGTACGGGACTCCGTCAGCGGGCTGCAGGAGCAGGCCGAACAGGAGATCGCCGGGCTGCGCAGCGCCGCCGAGCACGCGGCGGAGCGCACCCGCGGCGAGGCGCAGGAGGAGGCGGACCGGGTCCGCGCCGACGCGTACGCGGAGCGGGAGCGGGCCTCCGAGGACGCGGCCAGGCTGCGGGAGCGAACCCAGCAGGAGACGGAGGCGGCGCAGGCGCTGTCCGAGCGGACCGTCGCCGAGGCGATCGCGGAGGCGGAGCGGCTGCGGGCGGATGCCTCTGAGTACGCACAGCGGATGCGCACGGAGGCGTCGGACTCGCTGGCCGCCGCCGAGCAGGACGCGTCGCGGACACGGGCGGAGGCGCGCGAGGACGCGAACCGGATCCGTTCCGAAGCGGCGGCGCAGGCGGATTTGTTGGTCGGCGAGGCGACGAGCGAGAGCGAGCGGCTGCGCACGGAGGCCGCCGAGGTGCTGGCCACCGCCGATGCGGACGCGACGCGGCTGCTCACCGAGGCCGAGCAGATCAAGACGGACGGCGAGGCCGAGGTCGAGCAGATGCGCGCGGCCGTGCGCACCGACCGGGAGCAGGTGCTCGACGAGGCGCGGAAGGCCGCGGACAAGCGCCGTGCCGACGCCGCGGCGCAGGCGGACCAGCTGATCGCCGAAGCGACGAGCGAGGCCGAGCGGCTCGCGGCCGAGGCGGCCGCGGACGCGGAGCGGGTACGGACCGAAGCGGCGGGCGACGCCGAGCGGATGCGTGCGGAGGCCGCCGAGACGGTGGGCTCCGCGCAGCAGGCCGCCGAACGGATGCGCGCGGAGGCGGAACGGCACCGCGCCGAGGCGGAGGCCGCCACCGAGCAGCTGCGCAACGAGGCGCGGGCCGAGGTGGACCGGCTGCTGGACGAGGCGCGTGAGGCGGCGGCGAAGCGCCGCGCGGACGCGGCCGAGCAGGCCGACCAGTTGATGGCCAAGGCACAGGAGGAGGCCCTGCGCGCGGCCACCGAGGCGGAGGAGCAGGCCGACACGATGGTCGGTGCCGCCCGCAAGGAGGCGGAGCGGATCGTCGCCGAGGCGACCGTCGAGGGCAACGCCCGGGTGGAGAAGGCGCGTACGGACGCCGACGAGCTGCTGGTCGGCGCGCGCCGGGACGCGACGGCGATCAGGGAGCGCGGCGAGGAGCTGCGGGCCCGGGTCGAGAGCGAGATCGAGGAGCTGCACGAGCGGGCCCGCCGGGAGACGTCCGAGCAGATGAAGACGGCCGGCGAGCGCGTCGACAAGCTGGTCAAGGCCGCCGAGCAGCAGCGGGCCGAGGCGGAGGCCAAGGCCAAGGAGCTGGTGTCCGACGCCGATTCGGAGGCCGGCAAGGTCAGGATCGCCGCCGTGAAGAAGGCCGAGGCGCTCCTGAAGGAGGCCGAGACCAAGAAGGCCGAACTGATCCGGGAGGCCGAGCGTGTGAAGGCCGAGGCCGACCGCGAGGCCGAGCGCACGATCACCGAGGGCCAGCGGGAGCTCGACGTGCTGGTGCGCAGGCGGGAGGACATTCAGGCCGAGATCTCGCGTGTCCAGGACGTACTCGAGGCGTTGGAGTCCTTCGAGGCGCCGACGGGGGGCAAGACTTCAGCCAATGGCGGCTCGGGCGCGGGAGCCGTCAAGGCCGGGGCGTCAGCAGGGGGTACACGTTCGGGTGGCAAGTCATCCGACGACTAGCCACTCAAAAGGCTGGACATTCTTCACACCAAACCGGCATCCGCTCGATGACACGCCGGTTCGGCCCCTAGGATTCCCCCTGGGGGCTGTCCGACGGACCAGGGCCTTTCCTACCCTGGTCCGTCGGACAGCCCCTGGACACCTCACCGGTCTCATTCGACAGGAACCCCATGAGCGACACTTCCTCCCCCTTCGGCTTCGAGCTCGTGCGGCGTGGTTACGACCGCGGTCAGGTGGACGACCGCATTACCAAGCTCGTCGCCGACCGTGATAATGCTCTGGCCCGAATCACCTCTCTGGAAAAGCGCATCGAGGAGCTCCACCTCGAGACGCAGAACGCCCAGTCCCAGGTCAACGACGCGGAGCCCTCGTACGCCGGGCTCGGTGCGCGTGTCGAGAAGATCCTCCGCCTCGCCGAGGAGGAGGCGAAGGACCTGCGCGAGGAGGCCCGTCGCGCGGCCGATCAGCACCGCGAGCTCGCCGATTCCGCCGCCCAGCAGGTGCGCAACGACGCCGAGGCGTTCGCCGCGGACCGCAAGGCGAAGGCCGAGGACGAGGGCGTCCGGATCGTCGAGAAGGCGCAGGGCGAGGCCAACTCGCTGCGTGCGGAGGCGCAGAAGGACGCGCAGTCCAAGCGCGAGGAGGCGGACGCCCTCTTCGAGGAGACCCGCGCCAAGGCCGCCCAGGCCGCCGCGGACTTCGAGACCAACCTGGCCAAGCGCCGCGAGCAGTCGGAGCGCGACCTGGCCTCCCGTCAGGCGAAGGCGGAGAAGCGCCTGGCGGAGATCGAGCACCGCGCCGAGCAGCTGCGCCTGGAGGCCGAGAAGCTGCGCACGGACGCGGAGCGCCGGGCGCGCCAGACGGTGGAGACCGCGCAGCGCCAGGCCGAGGACATCGTGGCCGACGCGAACGCCAAGGCCGACCGTATCCGCAGCGAATCGGAGCGCGAGCTGGCGGCGCTGACGAACCGCCGCGACTCGATCAACGCCCAGCTGACCAACGTCCGCGAGATGCTGGCGACGCTGACCGGTGCGGCCGTCGCCGCGGCGGGTACGCCGGGGGACGACGAGCCGGTCTCCCGCGGGGTGCCGGCGCAGCAGTCCCGCTGACGCCTTTCGCAGATCCGACGAGTGCCCGGTGCCGTTTCGGTGCCGGGCACTCGCGCGTCCTCGGATCTATGCGGAATGGGTCTTTTCCGTTGGGGGAACCCGGTGGCGGACGCCATGACGCCCCCGTAGCGTGACACGCATGATCGAGCTCGAGGGCCTCACCAAGCACTTCGGTACGAAGGTCGCCGTCGACCGTCTGTCCTTCACGGTCCACCCGGGGATGGTGACCGGTTTCCTCGGTCCCAACGGCGCGGGCAAGTCGACGACGATGCGCATGATGCTCGACCTGGACAACCCCACCAGCGGCACGGTCCGGATCGACGGCAGGCACTACCGGGACCTCGACGAGCCGCTCAAGTACATCGGCGCCCTGCTGGACGCCAAGGCGATGCACGGCGGCCGGAGCGCCTACCACAACCTGCTGTGCCTGGCCCAGGCGAACCGGATCCCGGCGAGCCGCGTGGCCGAGGTCCTGGACGTGGTCGGACTGACGGCGGTGGCGCGCAAGAAGACCAAGGGCTTCTCCCTCGGCATGGGCCAACGGCTCGGCATCGCTTCGGCGCTGCTCGGCGATCCGGAGATCCTGATGTTCGACGAGCCCGTCAATGGTCTGGACCCCGAGGGAATTCACTGGATCCGCAATCTGATGAAGACCCTTGCCGCCGAAGGCCGGACGATCTTCGTCTCGTCCCATCTGATGAGCGAAATGGCCCTCACCGCCGACCATTTGATCGTGATCGGCCAGGGCAGACTGCTCGCCGACACATCGATGGCCGATTTCATCCACGAGAATTCCCGCAGTTATGTCCGGCTGCGCACTCCGCAGCGGGAGAGACTGCTGGACATCCTGCACACGGCCGGTCTGATCGCCGTCGAGTCGGGCAACGGCACGCTGGAGATCGACGGGGCGTCCACCGAGCAGCTGGGCGAGCTGGCGGCGGAGCACCGGATCGTGCTGCACGAGCTCAGCGCCCAACGTGCCTCGCTGGAGGAGGCGTTCATGCAGATGACGGCCGGCGCGGTGGAGTACCACGCGCATTCCACCGGCCCGGCCGCACCGCCCTCCGCACCCGCCGCCACCGGCGCCGCCGCCCCGCAGTGGGCCCCGCGCAGCAAGGGAGCCTGACCGATGGCATCCGTACCCGCCGTCCTCCAGTCCGAGTGGACCAAGATCCGTACGGTCTCCTCGACGCGCTGGACCCTGATCTGCGCGCTCGGGGTCACGGTCGCCATGAGCGCCGCGCTCTGCGCCCTGATGAACGCCACCTTCGACGACCTGCCGGCGGCCGAGCGGCTCACCTTCGACCCGACGCTGATCAGCTTCTCGGGGATGGTGCTGGGCCAGCTGGCGATGGTCGTGTTCGGCGTCCTCGTGGTCGGCACGGAGTACAGCTCCGGCATGATCCGCACCTCGCTCGCGGCCGTTCCGCAGCGTGCCACCTTCCTCTTCAGCAAGGTCGCGGTGGCCGGACTGCTGGCCCTGGTGGTCGGGATGGCGACGAGCTTTCTGACCTTCTTCCTCGGCCAGGCACTGCTCGGCGAGCACAGCACCACGATCGGCGAGGAGAACGTGCTGCGCGCGGTGGTGGGCGGCGGCCTCTACATGGGCCTGATGGCGGTCTTCTCGATGGGCGTCGCGGCGATGCTGCGCAGCTCGATGCTGTCGCTCGGCATCCTGATGCCGTTCTTCTTCCTGGTGTCCCAGATCCTGTCCGCGGTGCCGGGCGCGAGGGACGTGGCCCGCTACTTCCCCGACCAGGCCGGCGCCACGATCATGCAGGTCGTCCCGGGCGCGATGAACAGCGCCGACTCCCCGTACGGGCCCTGGGGCGGTCTCGGCATCATGCTGCTGTGGGTGGTGGCGGCGCTGATCGGCGGGGTCCTGGTGCTCAGGAAGCGGGACGCCTAGGCGTCGTGGTCGACCGGGATGCGGCAGACGCGGAATCCCGCGTACCTGTGCGCGGCTTGATGGGAACCGTCAAGGCCCGGATATCCTCCTAAGTCTTACGGGGGGCGTACGGCGTGCATGGCCTGTGCCCCGACGACCCGAAAGTCGATGGGGCTGGAGAATGATCGAGGCAGTCGGCCTGACGAAGCGCTACGGCGCCAAGACGGCCGTGTACAACCTTTCCTTCCAGGTACGGCCCGGCGCCGTCACCGGGTTCCTCGGACCCAACGGCGCCGGCAAGTCCACGACCATGCGCATGATCCTCGGACTCGACAAGCCGACCGAGGGGCAGGTCACCATCAGCGGCCGGCCGTACCGGCAGCTGCCGAACGCGCCGCGGCAGGTCGGCGCGCTGCTGGACGCCAAGGCCGTGCACGGCGGGCGCAGCGCGCGCAGCCACCTGCTGTCGCTGGCGCAGCTGTCCGGCATCCCGGCCCGCCGGGTCGACGAGGTACTGGGTGTCGTCGGCCTCCAGGACGTCGCCAAGCGCCGTTCCAAGGGCTTCTCGCTCGGCATGGGGCAGCGGCTCGGCATCGCCGCCGCGCTGCTCGGCGACCCGCAGGTGCTGCTCTTCGACGAACCGGTCAACGGTCTCGACCCCGAAGGCATCCTGTGGGTGCGCAATCTGATGAAGCAGCTGGCCGCCGAGGGCCGTACCGTCTTCGTCTCGTCCCACCTGATGAGCGAAATGGCGCTCACCGCCGACCACTTGATCGTCATCGGCCGGGGGCAGCTGCTCGCGGACATGAGCGTCAAGGACTTCATCTCGAACAACTCGGCCGATTTCGCCCGGGTGCGCACGCCGCAGACCGATCCGCAGCAGCGGGAGAAGCTTCTCGCGGCGCTCACCGAGGCGGGCGGGCAGGTCATGTCCGAGCCGGACGGCGCCCTGCGCGTCACGGGCCTCGCCCTGCCGTGGATCAGCGACGTGGCCCACGAGGCGGACGTCCGGCTGTGGGAGCTGTCGCCGCACCAGGCGTCCCTGGAGGAGGCGTACATGCGGATGACGCAGGGCGCCGTCGACTACCGCTCCACCGACGACCAGAAGGCGGGGCTGATGCAGCAGCCGCCGATGGGCTACCTGCCGCCGCAGCAGCCGCAGATCCCCGAGGTCCCGCAGCAGGGCTGGTACGCCCCGCCGCCGCCCGGAGCCGGGCAGAACCCGTACGCGGCCGGGGTGCCGGGTGCCCCCGCCCAGCCCGCGCCCGTGCAGCCCGCGCCGCCGGCCGCACCGCCCGCCGCTCCCCCTGCCGCCGCCCCCGCCGACCTGACCAAGCCCGAGGACGCCCGATGACCACCCCCTACCAGCACCCGGGCGCCGCGGCCCCGACGTACGCCTCCCCGATCCCGGTCCGCAGCGCCCACCTCGGGGACGCTCTCGCCTCGGAGTGGACCAAGATCCGCTCGGTGCGCTCCACGATGTGGACGCTCGGCGTGATGATCGTGCTCATGGTGGGCATCGGCCTCGGCACCGCCGCGATCGTGGCCGCCGGCGACGTCGACCTCCAGGGCGAATCGGCGCTCGGCTTCGGCTTCTTCGGCGTCCTGCTCGGTTCGATCTGCGTGATGACGCTGGGCGTTCTGACGATCGCCTCCGAGTACGGCACGGGCATGATCCGTACGACCCTGACCGCCTGCCCCAGCCGTTCGCGCGTGCTGGCCGCCAAGGCGATCGTCTTCTTCGCCCTGGTCTTCACGATCACGGTGGTCTTCGCCGCGCTCGTCGCCGTGGTACAGACGGCCATGGTGGAGGCCGCGGAGCCCACCGGCGACGAGTGGCTGCGCGCGACGGTCGGGGTGGCGCTCTTCGTCGCCTCGATCGGTCTGCTGTCGCTGGCCGTCGGCACCATGATCCGGCACTCGGCCGGTGCGATCACCATCATGATCGGCGTGATGCTGCTGCCGCTCGTCGCGGCCATGTTCATGTTCTCGGAATCGCTCGACGAGGTGCAGGAGTTCCTGCTGAACTACGCCATCCCGAGCCAGCTCATCGGCATCTACGGGGAGGCCGCGGCCGGTGGCTCCGCGGGCCCGGTCGGCTGGGAGCCGGTGTGGATCATGCTCGGCGTCACCGCGGCGGCAATGGCCGGCGCGTTCGCCGTCATCAACAGCCGCGACGTCTGAGAGTCAGTACCGAGGCGCGTTCCGGGACCGCTGCACCCGCGTGGTGCGGCGGTCCTTCGCGTTCCAGCACGCCTTGTGCCAGTGCCGCCGTTCCTCGACGCCGCCGCCGTGCTCGGGCCAGGCCACCACGTGCGCGACGCCGGAGGGGATCTCCTGGTCGCAGCCCGGGCAGCGGTACGTCTTGCCGGCGGCACTCGCGCCCGCGACATGGCGCACCGACCAGTCCTCGCCCTGCCAGGTCTCACTGCGCCCGAACCCGCCGTACCGGTCGCCGTCCCCTGCTGCTCGCTCGGTCGGCTTCTCGCCGCCTCGAGGGCGGTTGCGGCGCGGGGACACGTGGACACCTCACGGGGAGTAGGAACTTTTCCCTTCCAGCGTACGGGCCGAGAAGCGGGGGCACTCGTCCCTCCCGGCCGCGGGACCGTGGCCTCAGGCAGCACCGGTTACCGGACAATCGCAACAACTTCCCGATTGGCCGTGCCTTTGGCACGTGTCAGACGTTGTTGCCGGTAGGGGGAGTGACGCGTCGGCCGCAAGGAGGTTCAAGGCGATGCGCGTTGGGACATTCGTACTGGCCGCCCAGTTCCCGGGACAGGGGCAGGGGGAGGCACTGCACCGGGCGGTGCGCACCGCCGAGGTCGCGGAGGAATCCGGGCTGGATTCGGTCTGGTTGGCCGAGCACCACTTCGTACCGTACGGGGTATGCCCGTCCGCGGTGACGCTTTCGGCGCTCCTTCTCGGCCGCACGCGCCGGATCCGGGTCGGCACGGCCGTGAGCGTGCTGCCGACCGCCCATCCCGTGGCGCTCGGCGAGCAGGCGGCGCTGCTGCACCTCACCTCGGGCGGCCGGTTCACGCTCGGCGTGGGGCGCGGCGGGCCGTGGGTCGACCTGGAGGTGTTCGGCGCCGGAACGGCCGCGTACGAGAGCGGGTTCCCGGAATCACTCGACCTGCTGATGCGATGGCTGCGCGAGCCGCGCGTCGGCGCGGACGGCGAGCGGTTCGCCTTCCGCGAGGTCGCGGTCGTCCCGCGGTCCGACGAGCTGATCGGCGGTCCGCCCGGCGGCCCCGAGGTCGTCGTCGCCTGTACGTCCCCGACCAGTGTGAAGCTCGCCGCGGAGCGCGGGCTGCCCATGCTGCTCGGGATGCACTGCGGAGACGAGGAGAAGGCGGAGATGGTCGCGCTGTGGCGCTCGCACGCGCGGGTCTGTGGTCGTTCGCCCGACGAGATCGCGG
This sequence comes from Streptomyces sp. 5K101, assembly GCF_046506645.1. Classification (NCBI taxonomy): domain Bacteria; kingdom Bacillati; phylum Actinomycetota; class Actinomycetes; order Kitasatosporales; family Streptomycetaceae; genus Streptomyces; species Streptomyces sp. 5K101. Next base: position 68,247 of record NZ_JBKFFO010000007.1, read on the forward strand.
CGGCGGGGCACGTGTCGGCGGGCGTGGTCCAGATCGCCGACCGGGCCGCCGACGCGACCGAGACCCTGGTGAAGGCGATGCCCGGCTGGCTCAAGCAGGGCCTGGAGGCGCACGTCACGGTCGACGGCCGGCACCGCTCGATGCGCGACCCCCTCGCCTACACGGAACTGCTGTGCGCGCTGCACCCGGTGGGCCCGCCGCGGCTCGCGGCCGACCGGCTCGCGGCGACGGCGGAGCGGACCGGCATCACGCGCTTCGCGCTGCTGGCCGAAGGCTCGGGCGATCTGGCGGCGACCGAGGAGAACGTACGGCGTGTGGGCGCCGAAGTGCTGCCGCAGCTGGCCTGAGCGCCCCGGCCGTACGGCCCCGGCCGGTCCGTCGAACCCGGCCGGGTCGTACGCGCTCACGACAAGCGCATATTGCCGCCGCCCCGGCCGTCCCGGAGGGGTCCTCCCAGGGCACGGAGCGGCAGCGAAGTCCTCAGCAGTCGCGCAGCTCGGGCGACTGGTTGAGCAGCTGGGCCCGTACGGAAGTGAAGCGGGCGAGCCGCTCGTCCACCGAGGAGTCCAGCGGGAACACCGCGACGCGGTGGCAGTTCTGGAATGCCAGACGCACACCGAAGTGCCGCTGGAGCGCACCGCGAATGGCGTCACTCGCGAGTGCGCGCAGCAGCTGACCACGTGCCTGCTCGTCCGGCGGGGGCGTCTGGTTGTCGGCGAAGTCGCCGCCGTCCACCTTCAGCTGAACCACCAGAGAACTGATCATCTCCCATGCGTAGGGCAGGGAGGTCCGGACGCAGTCGACGAAGGCTGCTTCGTCGACCTCGCCTCGCTCGGCCTGTTCCAACAGCGCCGGTGAGACGTCGAGCGACATGGGTTCTCCTCTCGCGGCCCCGGGCGAACGGGGCCTTACGGGCAGGGAAGGAGGTAGCGGACGAAACGACGGCATACGAACGGCGTAGGACGACGCAGAGTGCACGAGCGGCAACCTCCCGCTTCCACGGTAAGTGCGGCGTCTTGAGCGCACCAGGAGATTGGGAACACAACCGGCCAAATAAGAAGGGGGCTTCCGGGGCGAATCGCGCGGTGCGGCGCCGGTCGAGTAGCGTTGCCGACCATGCGTCTCGTCATCGCCCGCTGCTCCGTGGACTACGCGGGCAGGCTCACCGCCCATCTGCCCTCCGCTCCCCGATTGATCCTGGTCAAGGCGGACGGCAGTGTATCCATCCACGCCGACGACAGGGCGTACAAACCGCTGAACTGGATGTCGCCTCCCTGCACGTTGAAGGAGGGCGACGACAGTGTGTGGACCGTGGTGAACAAAGCGGGCGAGAAACTGATCATCACGATGGAAGAGGTCCTCCACGACTCGTCGCACGAGCTCGGGGTGGATCCGGGCCTCATCAAGGACGGCGTGGAAGCGCACCTGCAGGAGCTTCTGGCCGACCGGATCGAGACACTCGGCGAGGGCTACAGCCTGATCCGCCGCGAATACCCCACGGCCATCGGCCCGGTGGACATTCTGTGCCGGGACGCGGACGGCGGGACGGTGGCGGTGGAGATCAAGCGCCGCGGCGAGATCGACGGTGTGGAACAACTGACCCGCTACCTCGAACTCCTGAACCGCGACCCGCATCTGGCCCCGGTCAAGGGCGTGTTCGCGGCGCAGGAGATCAAGCCGCAGGCGAGGGTGCTGGCGACGGACAGGGGAATCGGCTGCGTGGTGCTGGACTACGACGCACTGCGCGGCATCGAGGACGACAAACTCCGCCTCTTCTGAGCCGCCCGCGCCCACGTGCCCGCTGCGCGAGCGGGCGCGGTCGCCCACGGGGGCGTGCGGGCTGCGCCCGCGGGGCAGGGCCCCGTACCGGCTGCGATCCGCAGGGCAGCTGCGAGACGGCCGGCCGCGCCGGCGAGACCGGTGCACGTTGCGCCCGCAGGCGCGTGTGAGGTGCCCCCTACGCCCGGCGTACGCGGGCCCAGCCGGCTCCCCTGGAGCAGGGGCGCGGGACCTACATCACCGGTGCCGAGGAGCTCTCCGTGGACGACGGACCGCTTGCCGAGGTTGCGCCGCTGGGGGTCGACGACGTCTCGGAGATGGTCGGCGACGGCGAACCCGAGGGCGCGGTCTCCGTCGGGGACGGCTTCGGCGGCGTCGACGGCGGGACCGGGGTCGAGCGCGTCGGCGTCGGACGCGGCGGCTGCGCCGTCTGAGACGGCCCGCCCGGCTGCGTCGGGGTCGACGACGGGGTCTCGCCCGGCGACGCCGGCGCGGCGGGGGCCGTGGACGCGCCCGGTGCCGTCGACGGCGTCGGGCTCTTCGTCGCGCCCTTGTCGTCCGGCTTCTCCGACGCGTCGTCCGCCGGGTCCTCAGTCGTGTCCCAGTCCTCCGGGAAATCGTCCTCGTCCGTCTGCTGCCCGTTCTTGACGTTGTCCGTCGGCGCGTCCTCCTTGTCGGAGGCCGCCCCGAGCGTCACCACCGTGCCGAGGACGACCGCGAGCAGCGCACCCGCTCCGGCCGCGACCACGTTGCGGCGGGCGCCGAGGAGAGCGAGGCCGCGCCGGGACGGCGGCTCGGTGACGGTCACCGGCGTCACCTGCGTCGCGGGCTCCTCCGGCTCGATTCGGGGCAGCTGCGACGTCGTGGCCGTCGGCCCGATCAGCGGGAACACGGACGTGGCCGGGCTCTCCGTGCGTATGGTCAGCGCCTCGGGCCTCGGCGTCAGCCCCGACGTACGGTCCTCGACGAGCGCCAGCGCCCGCCGCCCCGCCACCGTGCCGCGCTTGTCCGCGAGCGCGCCGCGCATCCCGATGGACGCCTCCAGCTCGGCCCTGGCGCGCTCGAGGTTGCCGGTGCACAGCCCGAGAACGCCCAACTCATGGTGGAAGTACGCGTCCTGGGCCACCTCACCCGCGATCCTGGCGGCCGTCGAGCCGGCCCGCAGGGCCTTCTCCCAGGCGCTCCAGTACAGCCCCCCGGCGAACACCGGCGCGGCGCGGCGGGCGAGCCGCACGGCGGCGTCGGCGTACTCGTCGTCCCGGCCGCCCGCGACCAGCGCGCCCAGCGAGGCGAGCATGGCGTCCGACTCGGCGATCGCGCGCTCGGGCGTGACCGAGGGGTGCCCGGCCCACCAGGCGTAGTGCTGTGCGGCGGTGTGCGCGTGGGCCGCGGAGTCGTTGTCGTAGCCCTTCTCCCGCAGCTGCGCGAGCACTCCGGCCGCCAGCCGGTAGCGCGTGCCGGCCGGGGAGAGGAGGCCGCAGCCCATGAGTTCGCCGAGCGCCGCGTCCGCGTGGGTGTCGCCGACGAGCGCCGGCAGGTGGGCCTGGTGGGGCACCTCGCCGCCGAGCGCGACGGCGATCCGTAGGGTCTGTCGTGCGGACTCGCTGAGCCGCGAGGCGAGCAGCGGCGCGGGCGCCGCCCCCTCCCCCAGCGTCGGCAGCGGTACGTCCCGGCCCTGCGCGGCCTCGAACGCCGCGAACTCGTCCTCGGCGTCCGGATCCCCGCGCAGCTCGTCGCACTGCCGCAGCAGCGCACCGGCCTGCACGAAACGCAGCGGCAGGCCCTCGGACTCGAACCAGAGGTCGCCCGCCCAGTTCGTCTCGTCCTCGGTGAGCGGCCGCTCCACGATGTGGGAGAGGAGCTCCAGCGCCGTCGCGCGGCCGAGGCCGCCGAGGAAGATCTCTTCGAGGGGCGAGTCCGCGGAGGGCGCGGGCACGTCGGGCGTCGCGGCGAGCAGGAAGGCGCACTCGGGAGCCGCGTCGAGCAACTCGTCGAGCGCGGCGCCGCCGAACTCCAGGTCGTCGAGGACGACGACGGCCCCGATGTCGCGGACGAAGCCCGCGAGCGCGTTCCGGTCGGGCCGGTGGCCGGGCGCGGCGAAGACGACGGTGAAGAGTTCCTGCAGGAGCTCTGCGGGAGTGCGGTGGTGGCCGTTGAGGCGTATGACACCGTCGGGCGCGAAGTCCGCGCAGTCCTCGGCGACCGCGTCGAGGAGGGTGCTGCGTCCGGAGCCCGCGGGGCCGGTGAGCCGTACGGACCGGCCCTGGCCGAGCAGGCGGACGAGCCGCTCCCGCTCCTCGCCCCGTTCCAGCATGGGCAGCCGCGGCGCCGCGGGCCCCGGCGGTACGGGCGGCAGCGCGGCACGCTGCCGCTCCACGCGCTCGGCGGCGCTGCGCCGGGTCGGCCGCGCGGGCCGCTCCCCCGGCGGGCAGGGTTCGATCTCACTGCCGTCGACGGGGTTGACGGTGAGCAGGAAGTCGCCCGAGACGACCTTGACGGTGCGCGCGGGCACCGGTGACGCCTTCGCGGCCGGAGTGACGGCGTCGCGCGGCGGCCCGGCCGCGCCCTTGCCGAGACTGCCGCCGTCGCCGAAGCCGCCCTCGCCGAAGCTGTCGTTGTCCATGGTGAAAGCCCCCAGATACGGTTCGCCTGGCCTCGCTGCGCCGGGATCTGCCGATCCCGGGGCCCGAGCCGCGTGTGGATGCCCTCCCGGCCTTTCCGCACGCTCGCCGTCGCTTCGGTCCGGTGCCCACCTGATGGGTCCTTCACAAGGGTGGGCGATGGAACCCTAGACGCTCTGTCGGCGTCACGGAACCGGCGGGGTCCCGCACCGCCTGGGACGTCACGGTCTCGGGAGATTTGCGCGACTCGTGACGTCCCGCAGGGCTCGTGCCGTCACGGGCGCCTCATGCCGTCACGCGCGGCTCGTGCCGTTGTGCGGCTCGTCCGCCACCTGCGGCTTGTGCGTCACAACGACTCGTGCTTCCCGTGCGGCTGGTGCGTCACGAGCGGCTTGTGGGTCGCTTACGACTCGTCCGTCATCTGCGGCTCGTGCGTCACGCGTGCCTCGCACCGTCACGAGCGCCTCGCGCCGTCGTGCCGACCGGCCCCCGTCAGACCCGCGGCAGCGACTCGGCGGCGAGGCCGCCTTCGATCGCCAGGATGCGGTGCAACCGGGTCGCGACGAGGAGCCTTTGCATCTGCGGCGGGACACCGCGCAGCACCAGGCGGCGGCCGCACCGGCCGGCCCGCCGGTGCGCGCCCATGATGACCCCGAGCCCGGTGGCGTCCCAGGAGTCGAGATGCGTCAGGTCGAGCACCAGGTCGCCGACTCCGTCGTCGACGGCCGAGTGTAGGACCGTACGGGCGTCCGCCGCGCTACGGACGTCGAGGCGGCCCCCGACGACCAGCTCGGCGTGGTCGCCCCTGATGTGCATATGCGCTCCCCGAGAACTCTTCGCTTTACCCCGTAACCGGTACTTCTTCATCTAGCAACAACTGACTGCCCGGCACCCGGAGGGGTTGCTGCTTGTAAGCGAACCGATACCGAATTCACCCCGGCGGGCGATACCGAACCGGTCGATTTGGTCAGTGCTTGTAGAAGCCCTGCCCGCTCTTGCGGCCGATGTCACCGGCATCCACCATCCGGCGCATCAGCTCCGGCGGCGCGAACTTCTCGTCCTGCGACTCGGTGTAGATGTTGCTGGTGGCGTGCAGCAGGATGTCGACGCCCGTCAGGTCGGCGGTCGCCAGCGGCCCCATGGCGTGGCCGAAGCCGAGCTTGCAGGCGATGTCGATGTCCTCGGCGCTGGCGACGCCCGACTCGTACAGCTTCGCGGCCTCGACGACGAGTGCCGAAATGAGGCGGGTCGTCACGAAACCGGCGACGTCGCGGTTGACGACGATGCAGGTCTTGCCGACCGACTCGGCGAACTCCCGCGCGGTGGCGAGCGTTTCGTCGCTGGTCTTGTAGCCGCGGACCAGCTCGCACAGCTGCATCATGGGCACCGGCGAGAAGAAGTGCGTGCCGACGACGCGCTCCGGACGCTCCGTCACCGCCGCGATCTTGGTGATCGGGATGGCGGAGGTGTTGGAGGCGAGGACGGCGTCCTCCCGTACGAGCTTGTCGAGCGCACGGAAGATCTCGTGCTTGACCTCGAGCTTCTCGAAGACCGCCTCGACGACGATGTCCGCGTCCGCGACGGCGTCCAGGTCGGTCGTGGTGGTGATGCGCGCCAACGCGGCCTCGGCGTCAGCGGCTTCGAGCTTGCCCTTGGAGACGAACTTGTCGTACGACGCCTTGATGCCGTCCCGGCCGCGGGTCAGGGCCTCGTCGGTGACATCGCGGAGTACGACGTCCCAGCCGGCCTGGGCCGAGACCTGCGCGATTCCGGACCCCATGAGTCCGGCACCGATGACGGCGAGCTTCCTGGCCACTGCGACACCCCTTAACAACTGTTTACATGTTCGCTCTCTGGCGGAGGTTAGCGCCCGTGAGGTGCCCTGTGACCGCGAAGAGATACGCGTCACGTCCCACATGGCGGACATCACACCGCCGGATGGCACGTCCACCCGGATGGGTGCCGGCTCGTCCCCCGCGCCGTGACGGCGGGCACACGGGTGTCCCGCGGGGCCCGAACGTAACTACGCTGGCCACATGGTCAATCTGACGCGTATCTACACCCGTACCGGCGACCAGGGCACCACCGCTCTGGGCGACATGAGCCGCACCGCCAAGACCGATCTGCGCATCGCCGCGTACGCCGACGCCAACGAGGCCAATGCCGTCATCGGCACGGCCATCGCCCTCGGGCAGCTCGGCGAGGAGGTCGTGAAGGTCCTCGTCCGCGTGCAGAACGACCTGTTCGACGTGGGCGCGGACCTGTCGACCCCGGTGGTCGAGAACCCGAAGTACCCGCCGCTGCGGGTCGAGCAGTCGTACATCGACAAGCTGGAGGCGGACTGCGACCGCTTCCTTCAGGAGCTGGAGAAGCTGCGCAGTTTCATCCTGCCCGGCGGCACGCCGGGGGCGGCGCTGCTGCACCAGGCGTGCACGGTCGTACGGCGGGCGGAGCGCTCGACGTGGGCGGCGCTGGAGGTGCACGGCGAGACGATGAACACGCTGACGGCGACGTACCTGAACCGCCTGTCCGACCTCCTGTTCATCCTGGCGAGGACGGCGAACAAGGAGGTCGGCGACGTTCTCTGGGTCCCGGGCGGCGACCGCTGACGCCGGACGCCCCGGCCGGGAGACCGGGGCGCCGCGGCCGGTGAACGTCAGTCGCGTCCGGCACAGGCCGGTTCGCGCTCCGGCTGCGCCTTCGGGGGCTTTTGGGCCACAGGGCGTACGACAGCGCGATCAGGCCGTGGATCACGGCCGCCCGCCAGGCGACGGTCATCCAGCTCTCCAGGGAAACCGTCCGGCTCGCCTCGCCCACGTACCAGATCGCGATCTGCAGCAGCACGGTGGTGACACCCGCGGCGATCAGGGTGCCGAGCCAGACGCGGCCCTCGTGCTTCGCCCTGGCCATGCCGTAGCGCGGGGGCTTCGCCGGCGGCGGGGCGCCGCCGAAGCGGTGCGCGGCGTGTCCGTCGAGCCACTTGACCGTGCGGTGGCCGTGGCCGACCGTGTAGCCGATGTAGAGCGCGGCCAGGCCGTGCTTCCAGCTCGGTTCGGCGCCGTTGTCGAGGTCGACGGCCGTGGCGACGAGCAGCACGACCTCCAGCAGCGGTTCGCACAGCAGCAGCGCCGCCCCCGTACGCGGCATCCTGAGCAGGTAGCGGGCGGCGAGTCCGGCGGCCAGCAGCACCCAGAAGCCGACCTCGCAGACCACGATCAGCGTGACGATCACGACGGCTCTCCTTTCGTACGGTTCCAGCGTGTCGGCCCGGCACCGCGGTTTCGTCGTCGTGAGTGACGAACTGCGACTGCATCGTTCGATCTAGTCGCGGCTCCGCCCGCACGGTGAGGCAACGGGCGGTCCGCAGCGTGTTGGATGGGGGACGTGACCTTCCCCCGCCCGCACCGCGACGACGTGCTCATGGCGGGCGTAAGCCTGCTCGGCGGTCTGCTGCTGTGGTCGCTGGGCGTCCACTCCAATGGCTCGTACGCCCCGCTGCCGTCGTGGGTGACGCTGGTGCCGCTGGTGGCGCTGGCCGGACTGCAGCTGCTGCGCCGGACCATGCCGCGTACGGCGCTGATCGCCGGCACGGCCGCGGTCGTGGTGGACCCGTTCACTCCAGGCAGCATCGTGTCGCTGCTGGTGTTCGCGGACCTCGTCTACGCGGCAGTGGTGTACGGGCCGCCCGCATCGGCCCGCCGCATCCCGGTCACCACCGGGATGATCACGCTCGCGGTGACGATCGGCTTCCTGGCCTGGCTCAGGGAGCCGAGCGCCCTGCTGGTCGGCCTCGTCACGGGGCTCGTCTCGTTCGGCCCCGCCACCACCGGCGCGATCGTGCGCAACCACCAGGAGGCCGCGGATGCGGCCCGGCTGCGCGCCGAGCAGACCGCGCTGCTGGCCGAGATGGACCGGGCGCAGGCCGTGGTCGCCGAGCGTTCCCGGATGGCCCGGGAGCTGCACGACATGGTCGCCAACCACCTCGCGGCCATCGCCATCCACTCCACCGCCGCACTGTCGCTGGACGACGCGGCGACCACCCGGCAGGCGCTGACGGTGATCCGCAAGAACAGCGTCGAGGGGCTGGCCGAGATGCGCCGGCTCATCGGGCTGCTGCGGGACAGCAGCGGTGACGCGGAACCGGCCGCCGCCCCCACTCTGGCGGGCCTCGACGCCCTGGTGGAGCAGGCCCGGACCAACGGGGCGTCGAGCGGGCTCACGTTCACGCTGCACGACGTGCGCGAGGCGGGCGCGCGGCTGCCCGCGCCGGTGGAGCTCGCCGCCTACCGGATCGTGCAGGAGTCGCTGACCAACGCGATCAAGCACGCGGACGAGGGCGAGGTCCTGGTGGAGGTGTCGAACGACGGGGGCCGCGCGCTGACCGTGACGGTGACGAGCCCGTTCGGGCGGCGGCCGGGGCCGCGGGCGCCGGGGTCGGGCGCCGGGATCGTCGGGATGCAGGAGCGGGCGGCCCTGCTGGACGGGACGTTCGCGGCGGGCCCCGGCCGACGTCCTCGTGCTGACGACGTTCGATCTCGACGAGTACGTCTTCGGTGCGCTGCGGGCCGGGGCCGCGGGATTCCTGCTGAAGAACACGGAGGCGAAGGACCTGATCGGAGCGGTGCGCACGGTGGCGCGCGGCGAGGGCCTGATCGCTCCGGCGGTGACGCGCCGCCTGATCGCGGAGTTCGCGGCGCCGCGCACCGCACGCCCCGCCCACGCGCCCGACCTCTCGGCCATCGAGGCGCTGACGCGCCGGGAGCGCGAGGTGCTGTCGTGCCTGGGCGAAGGGCTGTCGAACGCGGAGATCGCCGGCCGCCTGTCGATGGCCGAGGGGACGGTGAAGACACACGTCAGCAGACTGCTCGGGAAGCTGGAGCTGCGCAGCCGGGTCCAAGCAGCCGTGCTGGCCCAGGAGTTGGGGATCTGACGCGCGTCCGCTTGACAGCGCGTCACCTATGGTCTGGACCTATTGACGATTGGTCCAGACCTTCCTACTCTCACGGCACACGCCGTGTCGAGCCTCGCGGCGTACGCAGTGCACGGACCACCCCGACTTGTCCGTCCGCAACTCGAGGAGCTTCCTTGAGCACTCCCGTCACCGGGGCGCCCCGCCCCCGAAGCAGCTTCAGATCCAGAGCCACCGCGGGCCTGACCGCGCTTCTCCTCCCCCTCGCCGCCATGGTCGGCCTGGCCTCCCCCGCCGAGGCCGCCGCATCGGCCACGGCCTCGTACACCAGGGTCTCCGACTGGGGATCCGGATTCGAGGGCAAGTGGACGGTGAAGAACACCGGCACCACCACCCTCAGCTCCTGGACCGTCGAGTGGGACTTCCCCACCGGCACCGCCGTCACCTCCGCGTGGGACGCGGACGTGACCAGCTCCGGCACCCACTGGACCGCCAGGAACAAGAGCTGGAACGGCTCACTGGCCCCCGGCGCCTCCGTCTCCTTCGGCTTCAACGGCACGGGCTCCGGCTCCCCCTCCGGCTGCAGGCTCAACGGCGCGTCCTGCGACGGCGGCTCCGTCCCGGGCGACGCGCCGCCCTCCGCCCCCGGCACCCCGGCCGCGAGCAACATCACGAACACCTCGGTCACGCTCAGCTGGAGCGCGGCGACCGACGACAAGGGCATCAAGAACTACGATGTCCTGCGTGACGGCGCCAAGGTCGCCACGGTCACCGGCACCACGTGGACCAACACCGGGCTGACCGCCGGCACGGACTACTCGTACACCGTCCAGGCCCGCGACACCGCCGACCAGACCGGCCCGGTCAGCGGCGCCCGCGCGGTGCGCACCACAGGCGGCGGCACCGACCCGGGCCCCGGCCCCGGCGGCAAGGTCAAGCTGGGCTACTTCACCGAGTGGGGCGTCTACGGGCGCAACTACCACGTGAAGAACCTGGTCACCTCGGGTTCGGCGGCGAAGATCACGCACATCAACTACGCCTTCGGCAACGTGACCGGCGGCAAGTGCGCCATCGGTGACGCCTACGCCGACTACGACAAGGCGTACACCGCCGACCAGAGCGTCGACGGCGTCGCCGACACGTGGGACCAGCCGCTGCGCGGAAACTTCAACCAGCTGCGCAAGCTGAAGGCGAAGTACCCGCACATCAAGGTGCTGTGGTCGTTCGGCGGCTGGACCTGGTCCGGAGGCTTCGGCCAGGCCGTGGCGAACCCGGCCGCCTTCGCCCAGTCCTGCTACGACCTGGTCGAGGACCCGCGCTGGGCCGACGTCTTCGACGGCATCGACCTGGACTGGGAGTACCCGAACGCCTGCGGTCTGTCGTGCGACACCAGCGGACCCGCGGCGTTCAAGAACATGATGCAGGCCATGCGCGCCAAGTTCGGCGCGAACAACCTGGTCACCGCGGCCGTCACGGCCGACGCCTCATCCGGCGGCAAGATCGACGCAGCCGACTACGGCGGCGCCGCGCAGTACGTCGACTGGTACAACGTGATGACGTACGACTTCTTCGGCGCCTGGGCCGCCCAGGGCCCGACCGCCCCGCACTCCCCCCTCACCTCGTACCCGGGCATCCCCCAGGCGGGCTTCAACTCCGCCGAGGCGATCGCCAAGTTCAAGGCCAAGGGCGTGCCCTCGTCGAAGCTGCTGCTGGGCATCGGCTTCTACGGGCGTGGCTGGACGGGCGTGACGCAGTCGGCGCCCGGCGGTTCGGCCACCGGACCGGCGGCCGGCACCTACGAGCAGGGCATCGAGGACTACAAGGTGCTGAAGAACACCTGCCCGGCGACCGGCACGATCGCGGGCACGGCGTACGCCCACTGCGGCAGCAACTGGTGGAGCTACGACACCCCGGTCACCGTCACGTCCAAGATGGGCTGGGCGAAAAACCAGGGGCTCGGCGGAGCGTTCTTCTGGGAGTTCAGCGGTGACACCGCGAACGGCGAGCTCGTGAGCGCGCTCAACAGCGGCCTCGGATAATCGCCGGGCCGAGCACGGAAGCGGGGGCGGTGCGCATGCACCGCCCCCGCTTCACGTTCGGTCAAGGAATTCACGCGACTCTCCCGGACTCCGTCCGGGGCTGCCCCCAACCCGTGCTTTCAAGCCACGTTCACGCGCTGCCCCGGCGGGGCCGCCTCCAGCCAGGCGAGGAAGCCGGTGAGCGCGTCCTCGCTCATCGCCAGCTCCAGACGGGTCCCGCGGTGCCGGCAGCCGAGCACGACCGAGTCCGACAACAGCGCGAGCTCCTCCTCGCTGTCCGGCGTACGCCGGGCGAGGACCTCGATCGCCGAGCGCTCCAGGGTGCGCCGGGGTCGGGGGGCGTACGAGAAGACCCGGAACCACTCGATGCGGTCACCGCTGTACCGGGCGACGCCGTACACCCAGCCCTTGCTGGAGGGATCGCCCTGCTCGGGGACGTTCCACCGCAGACTGCAGTCGAACGTGCCGCCGGAGCGCTGGATCAGGCGCCGGCGCAGACCGAAGACCAAGAGCGCGACCACTACCAGTAGGACGACCAGGCCGCTCACAAGAAGAGCGAGGAACATCTCCACCGACCTCCTCGCATCGTCCCGTAAAACCGAATACCACGTGCACCTGCATCGCCTCAGCCGCGGCACGGTCTGGAGTGACTCCAGCCCGGGCCGCGGCTGAGGGACAAAACTGTGGGCGGGGTGTCAGTGCACCGCCACCGCGCGCAACCGGACGTCGGCACGACGCTCGGCGGCAGCGTCCGCGTCCGACTTGGCGCGCTCCAGCGCACGCGCGGCGCGCTGGACATCGATCTCGTCCGCCAGCTCGGCGATCTCCGCCAGCAGCGACAGCTTGTTGTCGGCGAAGGAGATGAATCCGCCGTGAACGGCGGCGACGACGGTGCCGCCCTCGCTCGTGCGGATGGTCACCGGGCCCGACTCCAGCACACCGAGCAGCGGCTGGTGACCGGGCATGACGCCGATGTCGCCGGACGTGGTGCGCGCGACGACCAGGGTGGCCTCGCCGGACCAGACACTGCGGTCCGCGGCGACCAGCTCGACGTGCAGCTCAGCAGCCAAGGTTGGCTCCTCGGGTCACCACCCGGCGGTACTGCCGGGTGTTGGGTCATAAGTCTAGTAGGGCTCGGGATGCCGAAGCGTCCCGGCCCGCCCCGGCACAGAGGCCGGGCTTCCAGGGGTCTCCCCCCGGACGGTGCAGCGCATGGCGTGGCGAAGGGGGCGGGACGCGCCCGCCCCCTTCAGCGAGTCACGGGACTCAGGAGACGCCGAGCTCCTTGGCGTTCTTCTTGAGGTCCTCGAGGCCACCGCACATGAAGAAGGCCTGCTCGGGGAAGTGGTCGTACTCACCGTCGCAGATCGCGTTGAACGCGGCGATCGACTCGTCCAGCGGCACGTCCGAACCGTCCACGCCGGTGAACTGCTTCGCCGCGTGGGTGTTCTGGGACAGGAAGCGCTCGACACGACGGGCACGGTGGACAACGAGCTTGTCCTCCTCGCCCAGCTCATCGATACCGAGGATCGCGATGATGTCCTGGAGGTCCTTGTACTTCTGCAGGATGCCCTTGACGCGCATGGCGGCGTCGTAGTGGTCCTGCGCGATGTAGCGCGGGTCCAGGATGCGGGACGTGGAGTCCAGCGGGTCCACCGCGGGGTAGATGCCCTTCTCGGAGATCGGACGGGAGAGAACCGTCGTCGCGTCGAGGTGGGCGAAGGTGGTCGCCGGCGCCGGGTCGGTCAGGTCGTCCGCGGGGACGTAGATCGCCTGCATCGAGGTGATCGAGTGACCGCGGGTCGAGGTGATGCGCTCCTGCAGCAGACCCATCTCGTCCGCCAGGTTCGGCTGGTAACCCACCGCGGACGGCATACGGCCGAGCAGGGTGGACACCTCGGAACCGGCCTGGGTGAACCGGAAGATGTTGTCGATGAAGAAGAGCACGTCCTGCTTCTGCACATCGCGGAAGTACTCCGCCATGGTCAGACCGGCCAGGGCGACGCGCAGACGGGTGCCCGGGGGCTCGTCCATCTGACCGAAGACCAGCGCCGTCTTGTCGAGGACGCCGGACTCCTCCATCTCCGCGATCAGGTCGTTGCCCTCACGCGTACGCTCACCGACACCCGCGAAGACGGAAACGCCCTCGTGGAGGTTGGCGACACGCATGATCATTTCCTGGATCAGAACGGTCTTGCCGACACCGGCACCACCGAACAGACCGATCTTTCCACCCTTGACGTACGGGGTGAGAAGGTCGACGACCTTCAGGCCGGTCTCGAACATCTCGGTCTTGGACTCGAGCTGGTCGAAGGCGGGGGCCTTGCGGTGGATCGGCCAGCGCTCGCCGACGTTGGCGTTCTCCTCCGGGAGGTTCAGCACCTCACCGAGCGTGTTGAACACCTTGCCCTTGGTGAAGTCACCGACGGGGACGCTGATGCCCACGCCCGTGTCGGTCACCGGGGCCTGGCGGACCAGACCGTCGGTGGGCTGCATCGAGATGGTGCGGACGAGGCCCTCACCGAGGTGCTGTGCGACCTCGAGCGTCAGGGTCTTCTTGGCACCCTCGAGGGCCGGGTCGGCAACCTCGACGTGCAGCGCGTTGTAGATCTCCGGCATCGCGTCGACGGGGAACTCCACGTCGACGACCGGGCCGATGACCCGGGCGACGCGGCCCGTGGCGGCGGCCGTCTCAACAGTGGTCGTCATTACTTGTCACTCCCCGCGGTCGCGTCGGCCAGGGCGCTCGCGCCACCGACGATCTCGCTGATTTCCTGGGTGATTTCGGCCTGGCGGGCCGCGTTGGCAAGTCGGGAGAGCGAGTTGATCAGCTCGCCCGCGTTGTCGGTCGCCGACTTCATCGCCCGGCGGCGGGCCGCGTGCTCGGAGGCAGCGGCCTGCAGCAGGGCGTTGTAGATACGGCTCTCGACGTAGCGCGGCAGAAGGGCGTCGAGGACGTCCTCCGCCGACGGCTCGAAGTCGAACAGCGGAAGGATCTCGCCCTTCCCCGTCGTCTCCTCCGCGGCCTCATCGAGGCTGAGCGGCAGCATCCGGCGGTCGACGGGCGTCTGCGTCAGCATCGACACGAATTCCGTGAAGACGATGTGCAGCTCGTCCACGCCGCCCTCGGCGGTGTCCAGCTGGACGGCCTCGATGAGCGGAGCCGCGACCTTCTTGGCGTCCGCGTAGGACGGGCTGTCCGTGAAGCCGGTCCACGAGTCCGTGACCTTGCGCTCACGGAAGCCGTAGTAGGCGACACCCTTGCGGCCGACGATGTACGTGTCGACCTCCTTGCCCTCGCCGCGGAGCCGCTCGACGAGCCGGTCCGCCGCCTTGATGGCGTTGGAGGAGTAGCCGCCGGCCAGACCGCGGTCGCTCGTGATGAGCAGAACCGCGGCACGGGCCGGGTTGTCCGCCTCCGTAGTCAGAGGGTGCTTGGTGTTCGATCCGGTCGCCACCGCCGTGACCGCGCGGGTGAGCTCGGTCGCGTACGGCGTGGAGGCCGCCACCTTGCGCTGCGCCTTGACGATGCGCGAGGCGGCGATCATCTCCATCGCCTTGGTGATCTTCTTCGTCGCGGTGACGGACCGGATGCGACGCTTGTAGACCCGGAGCTGCGCTCCCATGAGTCAGGTCCCTTCCGTCGTCACTTGGAGACGTTGACGGCCGCCGGGGCGTCCTCGCCGAGCAGCTTGCCGTCGAAGGTCTCGAACTGCTTCTTGAAGTCCGCGATGCAGTCCGCGACCTTGGTCAGGGTGTCGTCCGACATCTTCGCGCCCTCGCGGATCGACGTCATCAGACCGCCCTCCTCACGGTGGAGGTAGTCCAGCAGCTCGCGCTCGAAGCGGCGGATGTCCTGCACCGGGACGTCGTCCATCTTGCCGGTGGTGCCGGCCCAGATGGAAACGACCTGGTCCTCGGTCGCCATCGGCTGGTACTGCGGCTGCTTCAGCAGCTCGACCATGCGCTTACCGCGCTCCAGCGAGGCCTTGGACGCGGCGTCCAGGTCGGAACCGAAGGCGGCGAACGCCTCCAGCTCACGGAACTGGGCGAGGTCCACGCGCAGACGGCCGGAGACCTGGCGCATCGCCTTGTGCTGGGCGGAGCCACCGACACGGGAGACCGAGATACCGACGTTCAGGGCCGGACGCTGACCGGCGTTGAACAGGTCGGACTCCAGGAAGCACTGGCCGTCGGTGATGGAGATGACGTTGGTCGGGATGAACGCCGACACGTCGTTCGCCTTGGTCTCGACGATCGGCAGACCCGTCATCGAACCGGCGCCCATGTCGTCGGAGAGCTTGGCGCAGCGCTCCAGCAGACGCGAGTGCAGGTAGAAGACGTCACCCGGGTAGGCCTCACGGCCCGGCGGGCGGCGCAGCAGCAGGGACACGGCGCGGTAGGCGTCGGCCTGCTTCGAGAGGTCGTCGAAGATGATGAGGACGTGCTTGCCCTCGTACATCCACTGCTGACCGATGGCCGAACCGGTGTAGGGGGCGAGGTACTTGAAGCCCGCCGGGTCGGACGCCGGGGCGGCGACGATCGTCGTGTACTCGAGCGCGCCGGCCTCTTCCAGGGCGCCGCGCACGGACGCGATGGTCGAGCCCTTCTGGCCGATGGCGACGTAGATGCAGCGGACCTGCTTCTTCGGGTCGCCGGAGCGCCAGTTGTCGCGCTGATTGATGATCGTGTCGACGGCCAGGGCGGTCTTGCCGGTCTGACGGTCGCCGATGATCAGCTGACGCTGGCCACGGCCGATCGGGGTCATCGCGTCGACGGCCTTGTAGCCCGTCTCCATCGGCTCGTGGACCGACTTGCGCTGCATGACCGTGGGGGCCTGCAGCTCGAGGGCGCGGCGGCCCGAGGTCGCGATCTCGCCGAGACCGTCGATCGGGTTGCCGAGCGGGTCGACCACACGGCCGAGGTAGCCCTCGCCGACGGCGACGGACAGCACCTCGCCGGTGCGGGTGACCGACTGGCCTTCCTCGATACCGCTGAACTCACCGAGGATGATCGCACCGATCTCGCGCTCCTCGAGGTTGAGGGCGAGACCGAGGGTGCCGTCCTCGAACTTCAGCAGCTCGTTCGCCATGGCCGAGGGCAGACCCTCGACCTTCGCGATACCGTCGCCGGCCAGGCTGACCGTGCCGACCTCCTCGCGCGAGGCCGCGTCCGGCTGGTACGACTGGACAAAGTTCTCCAGCGCGTCCCGGATCTCCTCCGGCCGGATCGTGAGCTCCGCCATCTGGGTTCCCTGCTCTCCTTGTTGGGCCCGAAGTTTCTTTGGGGGTCTGGGGGCCGACCCCCAGGAATCTTCTGCAATCTCTGCACGGCCCAACCGGGCCGCTGGTCTTGCCTGTTCAGTTGATCGACACAGCAGTTGTGGCTGCGTGTCAGCCGGCGATCCGGCGCTGCGCCTCGTCGAGCCGCTCCGCGATGGTGCCGTTGATGACCTCGTCACCCACGCGCACCGAGATCCCGCCGAGGACCTCGGGGTCCACCTCGAGATTCAGGTGCATCTCGCGCCCGTACATCCGCGCCAGACCGGCGCCGAGGCGCTGCTTCTGCGCCTCGGTCAGCGGCACCGCGGAGGTCACGACGGCGACCACGCGGTTCCGGCGCGCCGCGGCGAGCTTGGAGAGGGACTCGAGTCCCGCTTCCAGGCTACGTCCCCGCGGGTAGGTGACGAGACGGACGACCAGACGCTCGGTGACCTGCTCGGCCTTGCCGCCGAGCAGACCGCTCAGCAGCTCGCCCTTGGCGGCGGCGGTGGCCGACCGGCTGGTCAGCGCGGACCGCAGCTCGGTGCTGGACGAGAGGATCCGGCCGAACCGGAACAGCTCGTCCTCGACGTTGTCGAGCACACCGGCCTGCTGGGCCGCCGTGAGGTCTGCGGTGTTCGCCAGCTCCTCGAGCGCGTCGACCAGGTCGCGCGACTGCGACCAACGGGCGCGGACCATGCCCTTGACCAGGTCGGCGGTCTCGCCGCCCACCTGGCCGCCGAGCACGCGGCCCGCCAGCTCGGCCTTGGCCTCGCCGGCCTGCGCCGGGTCGGTCAGGACCCGACGCAGCGACACCTCACGGTCGAGCAGCGCGGTGACGGCGGCCAGCTCGCCGGCGAGCTTCGCCGCGTCGACCGACGTGTTGTCGGTCAGCGCGTCGAGGGACTCGTGCGCGGCGGCCAGCGCCTCGCGGCTGGCTCCGTTCATCGTGCGACCTCGGCCTTCGCCTCGAGCTCGTCGAGGAAGCGGTCGATGGTGCGGCTCTGCCGGGCGTGGTCCTCGAGGGACTCGCCGACGAGCTTGCCGGCCAGGTCGGTGGCGAGCTTGCCCACGTCCTGACGCAGCGCCGCGGCCGCGGCCTTGCGGTCGGCCTCGATCTGGGCGTGGCCGGCCGCGATGATCTCCTCACGCTGCCGCTGGCCTTCCGCCTTCATCTCAGCGATGATCGCGGTGCCCTGCTCGGTGGCCTCCTGGCGCAGCCGTGCGGCCTCGTGGCGGGCCTCGGCGAGCTGGGCCTTGTACTGCTCCAGGACGCTTTCGGCCTCGATCTTGGCCGCGTCGGCCTTCTCCATGCCGCCTTCGATGGCCTCGCGACGCTCTTCGAGAACACGGTTGATGTTCGGGAGGAGCTTCTTCGAGAGGAAGAAGAAGACGATGGCGAAGGCGATCAGGCCGACGAGCAGCTCGGGACCCGGAGGAACGAGCGGGCTCTGCTCCTCCTCGGCCGCCAGCTGAACGATGTTGGCGATCACATCAGTGCCTTTCGTCGAAATGTGTCAGTAGCTGTGAATTAGCGACCGAACACGAACGGCATAACGATGCCGATCAGGGCGAGCGCCTCACAGAAGGCGAAGCCCAGGATCTGGTTGGCACGGATCAGGCCGGCGGCCTCGGGCTGACGGGCCAGGGCCTGGGTGCCGTTACCGAAGACAATGCCGACACCGATGCCGGGGCCGATCGCGGCGAGGCCGTAACCGATGGAGCCGAGCGAACCGGTGACCTGAGCGAGGGTCTCAGTGGCAGCCATGCTGATTCTTCCTTTTCATTTACGGACCGGTGGGGGTTGGCCACCGGACGTTTGCGAGTGGTGCGGGCGGTTTGGCTCAGTGGTGCTCGGCGAGAGCGCCCTGAATGTAGGTGCAGGCCAGCAGCACGAAGACGTACGCCTGGACGGCCTGCACGAAAAGTTCGAAAGCGATCATGGCCATGGTCATCACGAACGAGACGCCGGCGGCCGGGATCAGGAAGCTGTTCAGCAGGTACCAGGAGGCGACGGTGAACATCACCAGCATCAGGTGACCGGCGAACATGTTGGCGAAGAGTCGCACCGCGTGCGTGAACGGCCGGACCAGCAGGTTCGAGAAGAGCTCGATGAACGAGACGAGCCACTTGATCGGGCCGAGCGAGTTGTCGTAGCCGGTGATGTTCTTCCAGCCGCCGACGAAGCCGTGGCGCTTGAAGGTCAGCGACACCCAGAGCACGTAGACGATCAGTGCGAGCACGATCGGGTACGCGATGACCGACGACACCGGGAACTGCGCCAGCGGGATCACGGACCAGATGTTCATGATCCAGACAAAGAAGAAGATCGAGACCATGAGCGGGACGTACTTCTCGCCCTCGCGCTTGCCGAGGGTCTCGTAGACGATGCCGCGGCGTACGAAGTCGTAGCCGGCCTCGCCGATCATCTGCAGTTTGCCGGGTACGACCTTGGCCTTCCCGAAAGCCATCGTGAAGAAGGTGACGACGACCAGCGTGGTGATCAGCGCGAGCAGCATCACCTTGTTGAACTCGAAGCCACCAACGGTGAAGATCGGCTGGAAGAGGAAGGAGTGCAGGCCCGGTGCCGGAAAGCCACAGCCGTTGTCGGCCAGGATGCGGCAGCTCCAGTCAAAGGCGAGCGTGGTCTGTTCAGCACTCACCGCGGGCTCCTTCGGCGTGACGCATGGGTTCGGCAACCTCGTTGTGTCGGAGCGGCGCGCAGCCGCGAGTCGGCACCGGACTGGTGTTTCGGATGTGGGGGCGGCTCTCAGGCATCAAAGCCTCGCGATCGAGCAGGCGTCAGCTCGGATGCCCGCGCCCGCAGTGCCGCAGTTGGCACCGGACGATAGCAGGGTCTCGAACGGGCATTTATTCCGGCCCTACCTGTCACGTCGAGGACCCCGTCTTCTCGCCCTGACGGGAATCAGACGGTTCGGGCTCGACGTAGAGGATCTTGGCCTTCATGTGGGCGCGGGCCTGAGCCGCCACCCAGACGACCGTGGCCGCCACCAACGTCACGGCGAAGGCCTTGGGGTGGAACAGCGTCGTGTCCTTGAAGACGGCGACGAAGATGAACAGCACGAGAAGCTGCGTCGTGTAGAGCATCAGGCCCATGGCCTGGAAAAGATGCGGGAACTGCTTCGCGGTCCGCTGAAGGACGAGAACGCCGATCCCCATGAAGAGGATGACCACCAGCGCAGCCACGACCGCGCCCAGCGCACCCTTTCCACCGGCGACCACCCCACTGATCACGGCGGCGATCACGCCGGCGACAGCGGTGGGTACGACGGTGGGAAGAAGTGAGCGTGCGTCGTTGGACGGCATGGCGGCAGCTCCGCTTGCTGGTGGGGGCAGTGGTGTCGTCATGGACGAGCGTTGGCCCGGTCCCGAGATGGGCCTCGGGGGCCAACGGACCGTCGCACTACGGTCCTTCGGCGCTGTCTCCGGGTCTCGTGAACGGTATCACAAACTATTTGATGAGGTCTTTACCCAGGGGTGTGCCAACTCTCACACATGAGAGTGGTGTCGCGCGTGTGTGCACGACAAAATGCCGCATTGACTGCTAAAGGGTACGCCGACGACGGACACCGGTCGTCTTTCACCGGAACGAGGGTGCCCCCGATGTCCTGATCGATGCGGGCTCGCGGCCGGACAACGCCGGCGGCTCAGCGCGCCGAGCCCGCGTCGTCCCGTTCGCGGAAGCGGGAGCGGCCGCCGATCGCCGTCGCCCCGTTCGCGCCGCTCACGCCGACGCCCACCGGGACCCTCGGCTCGTCCTCGTACGACGCGGACGGCGCGCCCGGCTGCGTGAGGGCCCGCGTGGCCGGCCTGCGGCGGCGGTAGCGCGGCGGGACGAACGACTCCGCCCACCGTGGCGCCCTCGGCGTGAACCGCGGCAGGAGTAGCAGCACCAGGCCCACCGCGCTCAGCACCACGATCACCAGCACGATCCACATCGACGCCGAGTGCACCGAGTACGCGACCGTGCCGAAGGCGATCAGCGCGGACCAGAAGTACATGATCAGCACCGCGCGGCTGTGGGAGTGGCCGATCTCCAGCAGGCGGTGGTGCAGGTGGCCGCGGTCCGCCGCGAACGGCGACTGGCCGCGCCATGTGCGGCGCACGATCGCCAGCAGCAGGTCCGCGACCGGCAGCGCCGTGATCGTCAGCGGCAGCAGCAGCGGGATGAAGACCGGGAGCATCGCGTGTGTCGCCTGGCGCTCGGTCAGGAAGATCCCCAGCTGGTCCGGCTCGACCTGGCCGGTGATCGAGATCGCGCCGGCCGCCAGCACCAGGCCGATCAGCATCGAGCCCGAGTCCCCCATGAAGATCCGGGCCGGGTGCATGTTGTGCGGCAGGAAGCCGAGGCACATGCCCAT
Organism: Streptomyces sp. 5K101; assembly: GCF_046506645.1. Lineage (NCBI taxonomy): Bacteria > Bacillati > Actinomycetota > Actinomycetes > Kitasatosporales > Streptomycetaceae > Streptomyces > Streptomyces sp. 5K101. The sequence continues at coordinate 89,238 of NZ_JBKFFO010000007.1, forward strand.
CAGGATCGCTGCGAACAGGGTCGCGGGGGCGGCGGCCTCGATCCCGTAGCCGTACCAGAGGCGGTAGGCGTACAGGAAGAACGCGCCGGAGGTGATGCACACCATGCCGGCCGCGAGCCCGTCGAGGCCGTCCACGAAGTTGACCGCGTTGATGGTGAGGACCACCAGCGCGACGGTGAGCAGATTGCCCTGCCAGGCGGTCAGCGAGACCGTGCCGACGCCGGGCACCGGGATCCACAGGATGGTCAGGCCCTGCACGACCATCACCCCGGCGGCGATCATCTGCGCGCCGAGCTTGATCAGCGCGTCGATCTCGAACTTGTCGTCGAGGACACCGATCAGCCAGATCAGGGCCGCGCCCGACAGCAGGGCCCGCGGTTCGTTCGACAGCTCGAAGACGTCGTTGAGGTTCGCCAGGTGGTCCGCGAAGAGCAGCCCCGCGCACAGACCGCCGAACATGGCGATACCGCCGAGCCGCGGTGTCGGTTCCCGGTGCACGTCACGCGCACGGATCTCCGGCATCGCGCCGGCGGCGATGGCGAACTTCCGCACCGGTCCGGTCAGCAGATAGGTCACTGCGACCGTGACACAGAGCGTCAGCAGGTACTCGCGCACTGATTCCCCATGAGTTGGACGACGCGCCGTTCCACACCTTAAGACATGGGACGACCGAGGACGGCCGACAGTTGCACGGCCTCCACAGCCTCCTCGCGCCGTCAGCGCGGGTACGGCGGGAAGTTTCCGGTCAGCTCCCGCACCCGGTCGAGTACCCGGCCGTCCTCGTGAATCGCCGCCGCGAACAGCGTCGCGATCCGCGCCATCTCCGGGCGGCCCATGCCCTGCGTGGTGACCGCGGCCGTGCCCAGCCGGATGCCCCGGCCGTCCCCGTACGGGAGGGCGCATGTGTCGAGCACCATGCCGGCGGCGGCCAGCCGGCCCCGTGCGGTGCGGCCGTCGACGCCGAGGCCGGCCGGGTCCGCACCCACGATGTGCGTGTCCGTGCCGCCCGTCAGCACCGCGAAGCCCTCGGCGGCGAGGCCCTCGGCGAGCGCCCTGGCGTTGGCGACCACCTGATGGGCGTACGCCCGGTACGCGGGCGTCGCCGCCTCGCCGAAGGCGACGGCCTTGGCCGCGATCGTGTGCATCTGCGCGCCGCCCTGCGTGAACGGGAACACCGCGCGGTCGACGCGGTCCGCCAGCTCGGCCCCGCACAGGATCATGCCGCCGCGCGGACCGCGCAGGACCTTGTGCGTGGTGGCGCAGACCACGTCGGCGTACGGGACGGGGCTGGGCGCGGCGCCGCCCGCCACCAGCCCGATGGGGTGCGCCGCGTCGGCGATCAGGTACGCGCCCACCTCGTCGGCGATCTCACGGAACGCCGCGTAGTCGGGATGGCGCGGGTAGGAGATCGAGCCGCAGACGATCGCCTTCGGCCGGTGCTGGCGGGCCAGGTGACGCACCTGCTCGTAGTCGATCAGGCCGGTCTCGGCGTCGACGCCGTACGCGACGAAGTCGAACCAGCGGCCCGAGAAGTTCGCCCGCGAGCCGTGCGTGAGGTGCCCGCCGTACGGCAGCCCCATCGCGAGGACGGTGTCACCGGGCCTCAGCAGCGCCGCGTACGCCGCGAGGACCGCCGAGGAGCCCGAGTGCGGCTGCACATTGGCGTGTTCGGCGCCGAACAGGGCCGTGGCCCGCTCGACGGCGAGCCGTTCGGCGGCGTCCACCAGTTCGCAGCCGCCGTGGTGGCGGGCTCCCGGATAGCCCTCGGCGTACTTGTTCGCCAGCGGCGAGCCGAGGGCCGCGAGGACCGCCGGCGAGATGAAGTTCTCCGCCGCGATGAGCTGCAGCGAGGCGGCCTGTCGCTGTGCCTCGCCGAAGAGGATGTCGGCGGCCTGCGGGTCCTGGCGGCGCAGCGCCATGAAGGACGGGCTGTCGTAAACGGCCGGTACGGAACGCACTTCAGGGGTGACGGACATGACGGCTCCGGTCATCGTCAAGGAGCTGCGGCCCCTCCAATGTAGGGCCGGGGCCGGGTGTGCGCGCGGTGTACGGCCGAGCCGGTCACGGCCGCCGCACGTCACCCGGTGCCGCGGCGCACCGGACGTCAGCCCCGCGACTCCACACCCGTCAGCGCGGTCACCACGGGGTCCAGCGCCTGGTGGATCTCGTCGCCGATCGAACGGAAGAACGTGATCGGGGCGCCGTACGGGTCGAACACCTCGTCCGCGTCCGGGCTCGGCGCCAGCAGCCACCCGCGTAGAGCCGCGGCCGCACGCACCAGCGCACGCGCGCGCTCGACGACGCCGTCCTCGCGCGGATCGGGCAGCGTGGCCGGGTCGATGGCCCGCACGAGGCGGGTGAACTCCTTGAGCGTGAAGGTCCGCAGGCCCGCCGAGTGCCCCATCGAGATCACCTGGGCGCGGTGGTCGCGGGTCGCGGTGAGGACCAGGTCCGCGCGGATGACGTGCTCGTCGAGCAGTTCGCGGCCGACGAAGCCGCTCGCGTCGGCGCCGAAGTCCGCGAGGACGATCTCGGCGTTGGCCTCCATGGGGGCGCCCTCGTGGCCCCAGGTGCCGGCGCTCTCCACGATGAGGCCGCCCGTGAGGGGATCGCCGAGGCGGTCGCTCAGGGCATGGCGGGTCAGCCGCTCGGTGATGGGCGAGCGGCAGACGTTGCCGGTGCTGACGTGGAGGATGCGGAAGGTCGACGCCGTTCTGCCGGATTCCGCTATGCCACGCCCCTCAGGGGCGGTCACTGGGCCCGTCCTTCGATGCCCGCTCGCCTCACGGAGCCACCTCGAGGTCGGGTACGACCTTGCGCAGCTCGTCCGCCGAGAGCGCTCCCTCGCGCAGCAGGACCGGGACCTTGCCGGTGACGTCGACGATGGAGGACGGCACGATGCCCGGGGTCGGGCCGCCGTCGAGGTACACGGAGACGGAGTCGCCGAGCATCTCCTGCGCGGCGTCGCAGTCCTCGGGCGAGGGGTGTCCCGTGAGGTTGGCGCTGGAGACCGCCATCGGGCCCACCTCGGTGAGCAGTTCGATGGCGACCGGGTGCAGCGGCATACGGATCGCGACGGTCCCCCGGGTGTCGCCGAGGTCCCACTGCAGGGACGGCTGGTGCTTGGCGACGAGCGTCAGCGCGCCGGGCCAGAAGGCGTCGACGAGCTCCCACGCCTGCTCGGAGAAGTCCGTGACGAGGCCGTGCAGGGTGTTCGGGGAGCCGATGAGGACGGGCGTGGGCATGTTGCGGCCGCGGCCCTTGGCCGCCAGCAGGTCGGCGACGGCCTCGGAGGTGAAGGCGTCGGCCCCGATTCCGTAGACGGTGTCGGTGGGCAGCACGACGAGCTCGCCGCGGCGGACCGCGGCAGCGGCTTCGCGCAGCCCGGTGGTGCGGTCCGTCGCGTCGTTGCAGTCGTATCGCCGAGCCATCAGCGGGCCTCCCTTTTCCTGGTCATTCGGTTCTCCCCCTGCCGTCGGCGGGGGCACCCCCACGAGGTGCTCGAGCGTGCGTCGACGGTCGAACGTGCTCGGGTCCTCACCCGGAGGCGGCCGCAGGTGCGGCACAGCCCTCGGGCCCTGCGCGATCCCCCGGACGCCGTCCGGGGGATTCCCCACTCCCCTTCGGCACCCGCGCGCCTCGTCGGCGCACTCGTGCCGGTCGGTCGCGACGCCGTCATGGCGTCGCCTTGCGTGCGGTCGCGAACCGCGGCCGGTTGTTCAGGTCGGGGTGGTCGGCGGCATCGGCCCACCCGGATTCCTCGTTGAAGATCCACGGCACCTGGCCGCCCTGCGTGTCGGCGTGCTCGACGACGACCAGGCCGCCCGGGCGCAGCAGCCGGTGCGCGGTGCGCTCGATGCCGCGGATGGTGTCGAGGCCGTCCTCGCCGGAGAACAGCGCCATCTGCGGGTCGTGGTCACGTGCCTCGGGGGCGACGTACTCCCACTCGGTGAGCGGGATGTACGGCGGGTTGGAGATCACCAGGTCGACCTGGCCGTCGAGCTCGGGCAGGGCGCTCAGGGCGTCGCCCTGGTGGACGGTGACCCTGGACCCCTCGGCGTTCTTGCGCGTCCACGCGAGGGCGTCCTCGGACAGCTCCACGGCGTGCACCCGCGAGCGCGGCACCTCCTGCGCCATGGCCAGGGCGATCGCGCCCGAGCCCGTGCACAGGTCGACGATGAGCGGCTCGACGACGTCCATGGCCCGGACGGCCTCTATGGCCCAGCCGACCACCGACTCCGTCTCGGGCCGCGGCACGAAGACGCCGGGGCCGACCTGGAGCTCCAGGTAGCGGAAGAAGGCCCGTCCGGTGATGTGCTGCAGCGGCTCACGCGCCTCGCGGCGCGCGACGGCCTCCCAGTAACGGGCGTCGAAGTCCGCGTCCTTGATGTTGTGGAGCTCTCCGCGCTTCACACCGTGGACGTAAGCGGCCAGCTCCTCCGCGTCGAAGCGCGGCGACGGCACGCCGGCGTCGGCCAGCCGCTGGGTGGCCTGGGCCACCTCGGCAAGCAGCAGGTTCACGGGCCCACCCTTCCTGTGACGCTCGTGGGACTGATCGCGGGTTACTGCGCGGCCGCGAGCTTCGCCGCGGAGTCCGCGTCGACGCACGCCTGGATCACGGCGTCGAGGTCCCCGTCGAGCACCTGGTCCAAGTTGTACGCCTTGAAGCCGACGCGGTGGTCCGAGATCCGGTTTTCCGGGAAGTTGTACGTCCGGATCTTCTCGGACCGGTCGACGGTGCGGACCTGGCTGCGACGGGCGTCCGCCGCCTCCTTCTCCGCCTCCTCCTGCGCGGCCGCGAGCAGCCTGGAGCGCAGGATACGCATGGCCTGCTCCTTGTTCTGGAGCTGGCTCTTCTCGTTCTGGCAGGAGGCCACGATGCCGGTCGGCAGGTGCGTGATGCGGACGGCGGAGTCGGTCGTGTTGACGGACTGGCCGCCGGGGCCGGAGGAACGGTAGACGTCGATCCGCAGGTCGTTGGCGTGGATCTCGACGTCGATCTCCTCGGCCTCGGGCGTGACGAGCACACCGGCCGCGGAGGTGTGGATACGGCCCTGGGACTCGGTGGCCGGCACGCGCTGCACGCGGTGCACGCCGCCCTCGTACTTCAGCCGCGCCCACACGCCCTGGCCGGGCTCGGTCGCGCCCTGGCCGCCCTTGGTCTTCACGGCGACCTGGACGTCCTTGTAGCCGCCCAGCTCGGACTCGGTGGCGTCGATGATCTCGGTCTTCCAGCCGACGCGCTCGGCGTAGCGCAGGTACATGCGCAGCAGGTCGCCGGCGAACAGGGCGGACTCGTCGCCGCCCGCGCCCGCCTTGACCTCGAGGATGACGTCCTTGTCGTCGCTGGGGTCGCGCGGGACGAGCAGCAGCCGCAGCTTCTCGGTGAGCTCCTCGCGCTGCTTCTCCAGCACCTTCACCTCGGCGGCGAAGTCCGGGTCGTCCTGGGCGAACTCCCGGGCCGTCTCGATGTCCTCACCGGCCTGCTTCCAGGAGCGGTACGTGCCGACGACGGGCGTCAGCTCCGCGTAGCGCTTGTTGAGTCGGCGCGCGTTCGCCTGGTCCGCGTGGACCGAAGGGTCGGCGAGCTTCTTCTCGACGTCGGCGTGCTCGCCGACCAGTTCCTCGACCGCTTCGAACATCTCCGGGTTCCTGCTTCCGTACACGTGGGTGGCTGCTGCTCAGAACGGACAAAGCGCCGGTCCCGGCCGCCCCCGAGAGGACGGCCGACGACCGGCGCAGTGGCTCGCTACTTCTTGGCGGAGCCGGCAGCCTTGCCGAAGCGGGCCTCGAAGCGGGCCACACGGCCACCGGTGTCGAGGATCTTCTGCTTGCCCGTGTAGAACGGGTGGCACTCGGAGCAGACCTCGGCGCGGATGTTGCCGCTCTCGATCGTGCTACGGGTGGTGAACGACGCACCGCAGGTGCAGCTGACCTGGGTCTCGACGTACTCGGGGTGGATGTCGCGCTTCAAGGTGTCTCCTAGATTCGGGAGGGCACCGGGTCGTACGCGCGGATTGCTCGTACGTGAACCGGGGCCGACGTACCAGTCTGCCAGGACCGGCCGTATCTCCCAAAACCGGGGTGGGGCCCGCGGTATTCCTGGCCCTGCCAGCGGGTACGAACGGTTCTCACGGCTGCCTGTCGTGCCGGAGCGGCTGCGATCCGCGCAGCCGTCATTCGCCGCCGACCACGTCGGCGGCCTCTCCCTTGTCGCCGGCGGAGTCCGCGAGCGCGGCGGCGGGGATCGGCCTGTCCTGCTTGAGCGCCCGCCACACCTGCGTGGCGCCGGTCTCGACGGGGACGACGCGGTTGGGGTCGAGCGGGTCGTAGCGGACCGGCATCGTGACCATATGGACGTCGTCGGCGCCGAGGGCGCTCAGCCCGCGGGCGAAGCCGGCCAGCTCGTTGACGGAGTCGAGCTCGGAGTCCGGGGTGATCGCCTTGCTGCCGGTGTCGGCGAGGTCGAGCAGCTTCTTCGGGTTGCTGAAGACGCCGACGTCCTTGACCTGGTCGATGAACGCCTTCATGAAGGCCTGCTGGAGCTGGATGCGTCCCAGGTCGCTGCCGTCGCCGACGCTCTTGCGGGTGCGGACGAGGCCGAGGGACTGCTCGCCGTCTAGCGTGTGGGTGCCGGGCGGGAGGCTGAGGTGGCTCTTGGAGTCGTCGATGGGGCGCATCGTGGTGATCTCCACGCCACCGAGTTCGTCGATCAGCTTGGTGAAGCCGGTGAAGTCGACCTCGATGTAGTGGTCCATGCGGATGCCGGACATGGCCTCGACGGCCTTGACGGCGCAGGCCGGGCCGCCGGTCTCGTACGCCGTGTTGAACATCGCGCGGGGTGCGCCGGGACGGACGCCGCCGTCGGCGTCGGTGCAGTCGGGCCGCTCGACGAGGGTGTCGCGGGGTATGGAGACCACGCTTGCCTTCTTGTGGCCCTGGTAGACGTGCACGACCATCGCCGTGTCGGAGCGGGCGGCGCCTTCGTCGGTGCCGTACGCGCCGTTCTCGCCGGCGCGGGAGTCCGAGCCCAGGACCAGGATGTCCATCGAGCCGTCGTCGATGTTCTTCGGGCGGTCGGTGCCGAGGGCCTGGTTGATGTCGACGCCCTCGAGGTTTCCGTCGACCTTGACGTACACGTATCCCAGACCGGAGCCGCCGACGAGGACGAGGGCGGCCGCCGACCAGCCCGCGACGGTCCACAGCGTCCCCCGTATTCGGCCGCCGCTGCTGCTGTCGGTCATGGGTCTCCTCGACTCTGTCGGACCGCTGCCCCTGGGGTGACAGACGGTGAAGCGCCCGAAAGGGTTGCACGGCCGTATGAGAAGTCCCTGAGAACGGGACGTGGGAAAGGTCCCTGAGAACGACGTGTGCCCACCGTGCGTCGCACGATGGGCACAGTGGCCGGGCGGCGCCGGGACCCGGCCGGGTCCCGGCTGATGCCGTGGCGAAGATCTCTCAGTCGTTGCCGTTGGCGACGCCGGGAGTGGTCTTCTGGATCTGGAGCAGGAACTCGGCGTTCGACTTCGTCTGCTTCATCTTGTCGAGCAGCAGCTCGATCGCCTGCTGCTGGTCCAGCGCGTGCAGCACGCGGCGCAGCTTCCAGGTGATGGAGAGCTCGTCGCTGCCGAGCAGGATCTCCTCCTTGCGGGTGCTGGACGCGTCCACGTCCACCGCCGGGAAGATGCGCTTGTCCGAGAGCTTCCGGTCGAGCTTGAGCTCCATGTTGCCGGTGCCCTTGAACTCCTCGAAGATCACCTCGTCCATGCGCGAGCCGGTCTCGACCAGAGCGGTGGCCAGGATGGTCAGCGAGCCGCCGTCCTCGATGTTGCGCGCGGCGCCGAAGAAGCGCTTCGGCGGGTACAGCGCGGTCGAGTCGACACCACCGGACAGGATGCGCCCGGAGGCCGGGGCCGCGAGGTTGTACGCACGGCCGAGGCGGGTGATCGAGTCGAGCAGGACGACCACGTCGTGACCCAGCTCGACGAGACGCTTGGCGCGCTCGATGGCCAGCTCGGCGACGGTGGTGTGGTCCTCGGCGGGGCGGTCGAAGGTCGAGGAGATGACCTCGCCCTTGACCGACCGCTGCATGTCGGTGACCTCTTCCGGACGCTCGTCGACGAGGACGACCATCAGGTGGCACTCGGGGCTGTTGACCGTGATCGCGTTGGCGATCGCCTGCAGGATCATGGTCTTGCCGGTCTTCGGCGGAGCCACGATGAGACCTCGCTGGCCCTTGCCGATCGGCGCGACGAGGTCGATGATCCGCGTGGTCAGCACACCCGCGTCGCTCTCCAGACGGAGGCGGTCCTGCGGGTACAGCGGGGTCAGCTTGTTGAACTCGGGGCGGCCGCGGCCGGATTCGGGCGCCATGCCGTTGACCGAGTCCAGGCGGACCAGCGCGTTGAACTTCTCGCGGCGCTCGCCCTCCTTGGGCTGGCGCACGGCGCCGGTGACGTGGTCGCCCTTGCGCAGGCCGTTCTTGCGGACCTGGGCGAGGGAGACGTACACGTCGTTCGGGCCGGGCAGGTAGCCGGAGGTCCGGATGAACGCGTAGTTGTCGAGGATGTCCAGGATGCCCGCGACGGGGATCAGGACGTCGTCCTCGGAGACCTGCGGCTCGCCGCTCGCGAAGTCGTCGCGGCCGCGGCGGCCGCGACGGTCGCGGTAGCGGCCTCGGCGTCCGCGCCGGCCGCCGCCGTCCTCGTCGAAGTCGTCCTGCGGGCCGCCGCCCTGCTGGCCCTGCTGGCCGCCCGGGCGCTGCTGGCGCTGGCCGCCCTGCTGGTCGTCGCCCTTGCCGCGGCGGTCGCGCTGCCGCTCGCCACGGTCCCGGCGCTCGCCGCGCTGGCCGCGCTCCTGGCGGTCCCGGCGGCCCTCGCCCTCCTGGGCGCCACCGGCCGGCTCGGCCTTGGCGTCGCCCTGCGGCTCGGTCCTGACGTCGGTCTTGACGTCGACGGCCGTGTCGGCGCGCACCTCGGTACGGGCCTCGGGGCTGCCCGCCTGCGCGGTGGAGCGGCGACGGCGGCGCTCACCGGCCGGCTGGTCGTCTCCCCCGGAGCCTGCGGCCTGGGAGGTGCCCCCGGCCGGCTGTCCCGGGATCTCGATCTGCTGCTGGGCGACGGCCTTCTCGGCCGCGTCCGCCTTCCCCTCGGCCGGGGCGGTGGACTCGTCGCCCGTACGCGCCTTGGAGGTGGTGCGGCGCTTCGGCTTCCCCGGCGCCTCGCCGGCGGCTTCGGCGCTCTTCGCCGGAGAGGCCCCGGTGCCGGCCTGCGCCTCCTTGATGACCTCGATCAGCTGACTCTTGCGCATGCGCGCAGTGCCCCTGATGCCGAGGCCGGACGCGACCTGCTGCAGCTCGGCCAGGACCATGCCCTCGAGGCCGGTGCCGGAGCGGCGGCGCCGTGCGGTGGTGCCGGAGGCAGCACCTGCGGCGGGCGCGGCGGTGTCGACGTTGTTGTCGGCAGTCACGCCCATCAGATCGGTGGTGTCGCTCACGAAGGGTCCTTCCCTGGAGCGGACGTCGGCCTTCTGGCTCGGCGACCGGTCGTGCTGTCCGCCACGGCCCGTCGCAGCGGACCGTGTCGGAGCGGTGGTCCCGCCGGTGCAGATCAACGGCGGAGAGATATACATGCATACGTGCAAGCCCGGCCCGAGATCCCCCTGCTCGGCCCACTCCTGGGTAAAGCGAGGGGTGTCGTGCCGGTTCCGGAGCGTGCTCGAAACTGCTCAGGCAGGCTGCTCAGGCAGTGTGGGAGGCTCTCGGAAGAATGGTGGTCCCGATGAGGGACACGCAGCACCGCGTCGCGATGACGACGACGGTTGCAGACTTGAGGTTAACACTACCGGCTCCAACAAACATTCCCCCTCTCACTCACCGGCAATCGCGTGTCACTGCGGAGCGAGCGGCAGGACGCTCGCTCCCGCGGCGTCGAAGGCGAGCCGGTTGGCCGCCCATCCCTCGCCCGCCAGCTGTGCGACCTTGTCGGCCACACCGTCCTCGGCCAGCGCGAGCACCGTGGGGCCCGCACCGGAGATGACCGCAGGAACGCCGTCGGCGCGCAGTCGGTTCACAAGATCGATGCTCTGCGGCATGGCCGGGGCCCGGTACTCCTGGTGCAGCCGGTCCTCGGTGGCGGGCAGCAGCAGTTCGGGACGCCTGGTCAGAGCCTCGACCAGCAGCGCGGCGCGGCCGGCGTTCGTCGCGGCGTCGACGTGCGGGACGGTGCGCGGCAGCAGTTCGCGGGCCGTCTCGGTGAGCACCGGCTTCGCGGGGACGAAAACCACCGGAACGACGGAATCCGTGGGGTCCATCCTGATCGCGCGCGCCGCTCCGGCCTCGGTCCAGGCCAGGGTGAAGCCGCCGAGCAGACAGGCGGCCACGTTGTCGGGGTGTCCCTCGATCTCGGTGGCGAGCTCCAGCAGCGCCGCGTCGTCGAGCTTCGCGTCGCCGCCTATCGTCACCGCGCGCGCGGCGACGATGCCGGCGCAGATGGCGGCCGAGGAGGAACCGAGGCCGCGGCCGTGCGGGATGCGGTTGGCGCAGACGACCTCGAGGCCGCGCGGCTGCCCGCCGAGCAGGTCGAAGGCGGTGCGCAGGGAGCGCACGAGCAGGTGGCTCTCGTCGCGGGGCAGTGTCTCGGCGCCCTCACCCGCGATGTCGATGTGCAGACCGGAATCCGCGACCCGGACGACGACGTCGTCGTACAGACCGAGCGACAGGCCGAGGGCATCGAAGCCCGGACCGAGATTGGCGCTGGTGGCGGGGACGCGCACCCGGACGGCGGCGGCACGGAACGCTGGACCGGCCATCGCTCGACGACTCTCCTTGGTTCTGAACTGTGAGATGTACGAGATTTATTCGAGAGGACGAACACCCGATGGCCTCAATGGCAACAACACCGCGGCATATGCGGCGGGGCGGGTTCGGGTACAGCCTATCGAAGGAAGGTTCACCTGCGACATAGGGCGCACGGGAGGCGCACGATGCGTGTCGCAGGACCCCTGTGCCCCTACGTATGCCGTTGTCCCGGTTGCCATACTTTCCAGTAGGGCAACCGGGCGGCCACAAGGGGCCTTTGAGCCGGATCCCGCTCGGCGGGACACCGCCCGCGGGGCGCCTGCCCGGCCGGTCGGGCCGGGCAGGGCCGGAGGGCTCTAGGCAAGGCCGAGGCGCTCGGCCGCGGCCGCGGCGTCCACCGGGACGGTGACCGGCTGGGGAGCTCCGGCGACGGCCCAGTCGGGGTCCTTGAGGCCGTTTCCGGTGACCGTGCACACGATCTTCTGGCCCGGGTCGACCTTGCCCTGCTCCGCGGCCTTCAGCAGACCGGCGACGGACGCGGCCGACGCCGGCTCGACGAAGACGCCCTCCTGCGAGGCCAACAGGCGGTAGGCGCGCAGGATCTCACGGTCCGTCACCTCGTCGATGAAGCCGCCCGACTCGTCGCGCGCGGCGAGCGCCTGCTTCCAGGAGGCCGGGTTGCCGATCCGGATCGCGGTGGCGATCGTCGACGGGTCCTTGACGACCTCGCCGCGCACGATCGGTGCGGAGCCGGAGGCCTGAAAGCCCCACATGCGGGGCGTCCGGGTGGCCATCTTGTCCGCTGAGTACTCGGTGTAGCCCTTCCAGTACGCCGTGATGTTGCCGGCGTTGCCCACGGGCAGCACGTGGATGTCGGGGGCGTCGCCGAGGGCGTCGACGATCTCGAACGAAGCGGTCTTCTGACCCTCGATCCGGTACGGATTGACCGAATTGACCAGCGCCACCGGGTAGTTCTCGGACAGGCCGCGGGCCAGGTTCAGGCAGTCGTCGAAGTTGCCGTCGACCTGGAGGATCTTCGAGCCGTAGACCAGGGCCTGGCCCATCTTGCCGAGCGCGATCTTGCCCTGCGGGACGAGGACCGCGCAGACCATCCCGGCACGCACCGCGTAGGCGGCCGCCGACGCGGAGGTGTTGCCGGTGGAGGCACAGATGACGGCCTGCGCGCCCTCCTCCTTGGCCCGGGTGATGGCCATCGTCATACCGCGGTCCTTGAAGGACCCGGTGGGGTTGGCGCCCTCGACCTTGAGGTGCACCTCGCAGCCCGTGCGCTCGGAGAGGACCTGCGCCGGGACGAGCGGCGTGCCACCCTCACGGAGCGTGACGACCGGCGTCGTGTCCGTGACCGGAAGGCGGTCCCGGTACTCCTCGATGATGCCGCGCCACTGATGGGTGCCGTTGGTGGTCATGGGTCCCTTACTCCCCTTCAACACGCATGATGCTGGCGACACCGCGCACGGTGTCGAGCTTGCGCAGCGCCTCGACGGTCCCGGACAGGGCGGCGTCGGGCGCGCGGTGGGTGACGACGACGAGCGATGCCTCGCCGTCCTTGCCCTGCTGGCGCACGGTGTCGATCGATACGCCGTGCTCGGCGAAGACCGTCGCGACCTGGGCGAGAACGCCCGGCTTGTCGGCCACGTCGAGGCTGATGTGGTACCGCGTCACCACGTCGCCCATGGGGCTCACGGGCAGCTGGGTGTACGCGGATTCGCCGGGCCCCGTTGCCTCGGCGAGCTTGTTGCGGCAGACGGCGACGAGGTCGCCGAGGACCGCGGAGGCCGTCGGCGAGCCGCCGGCGCCGGGGCCGTAGAACATCAGTCGGCCGGCGGCCTCGGCCTCGACGAACACCGCGTTGTACGCCTCGCGGACCGACGCCAGCGGGTGGCTGAGCGGGATCATCGCGGGGTGCACGCGCGCGGTGACGGACTGGCCGTCGGCGGCGCGCTCGCAGATGGCGAGCAGCTTGATGGTGCAGCCCATGCGCTTGGCGGACGCGAAGTCGGCGGCCGTGACCTCGGTCATGCCCTCGCGGTAGACGTCGTCGAGCCGTACGCGGGTGTGGAAGGCGATCCCGGCGAGGATGGCGGCCTTGGCGGCCGCGTCGAACCCCTCGACGTCGGCTGTCGGGTCGGCCTCGGCGTACCCGAGGGCGGTGGCCTCGTCGAGCGCCTCGGAGTAGCCGGCCCCGGACGTGTCCATCTTGTCCAGGATGAAGTTCGTCGTGCCGTTGACGATGCCGAGGACGCGGTTGACCTTGTCGCCCGCGAGGGACTCGCGCAGCGGCCTGATCAGCGGGATAGCGCCCGCGACGGCCGCTTCGAAGTACAGGTCCCGGCCATGCTGCTCGGCGGCGGCGTAGAGCGTCGCGCCGTCCTCGGCGAGCAGCGCCTTGTTGGCGGAGACCACGGAGGCGCCGTGCTCGAACGCCGTGGTGATGAGGGCCCGCGCCGGCTCGATGCCGCCGATGACCTCGACGACGACGTCGATGTCGCCGCGTTTGACCAGGGCGGTGGCATCGGTGGTGACGAGCTCGTCGGGGATACCGGCGCGCGCCTTCCCGGGGCGGCGCACGGCGACCCCGGCGAGCTCCACCGGGGCGCCGATGCGCGCGGCGAGGTCGTCGGCGTGCGTCGTCATGATGCGCGCCACCTCTGAGCCGACCACACCACAGCCCAGCAGCGCCACCTTCAGCGGACGCGTACGCATCATCCGACCTCGTTTCTCTTACTTCTACGGTTGGACCAGTCTCACCCACCGGACCGGAGTTTCTATCCCTCGTCCGGCATTCGAGACACCTATCTCAATTAACCGACGTCGAGACGCAGGAGATCTTCCTCCGTCTCACGCCGGACGATCACCCGCGCCTCGCCGTCCCGGACGGCGACGACGGGCGGGCGAAGTGCGTGGTTGTAGTTGCTGGCCATGGAGCGGCAGTACGCGCCGGTGGCCGGCACGGCGATCAGGTCGCCCGGCGCCAGGTCGGCCGGCAGGAACGCGTCCCTGACCACGATGTCGCCGCTCTCACAGTGCTTGCCGACGACTCGGCTCAGCATCGGGGCCGCTTCCGACGTCCGCGACACGAGCGCGACGCTGTACTCGGCGTCGTACAGCGCGGTGCGGATGTTGTCCGACATGCCGCCGTCGACGCTGACGTACGTCCGCAGACCCTCCAGCGGCTTGACCGTACCGACCTCGTACAGCGTGAACGCCGTCGGCCCGACGATGGCGCGGCCCGGCTCGACGGAGATACGGGGGGTGCGCAGCCCGGCGGCCTCACACTCACGGGTGACGATCTCGCCGAGCGCCTTCGCGATCTCGTGCGGCTCGCGCGGGTCGTCCTCGGGGGTGTACGCGATGCCGAGACCGCCGCCGAGGTCGATCTCGGGCAGCTCCACGCCGTGCTCGTCCCGCACCTGGGCCAGCAGCTGCACGACGCGGCGGGCCGAGACCTCGAAACCGGCCATGTCGAAGATCTGCGACCCGATGTGCGAGTGGATGCCGATGAGCTCCAGCCCGTCGAGCTTCAGCGCGCGGCGCACGGCCTCGGCGGCCTGCCCGCCCGCGAGCGCGATGCCGAACTTCTGGTCCTCGTGGGCCGTCGCGATGAACTCGTGCGTGTGCGCCTCGACACCGACGGTCACCCGGATCTGGACCCGCTGCCGCTTGCCGAGGCCCTGCGCGATGTGCGCGACGCGGACGATCTCCTGGAAGGAGTCGAGCACGATGCGCCCGACGCCCGCGCGCACGGCGCGCTCGATCTCGGCCTCCGACTTGTTGTTGCCGTGGAAGGCGATGCGCTCGGCGGGCATCCCCGCGTCGAGGGCGGTCGCGAGCTCGCCGCCGGAGCAGACGTCGAGATTGAGCCCTTCCTCCTTCAGCCACCGCACGACGGCGCGCGAGAGGAACGCCTTGCCCGCGTAGAACACGTCGGCATCCTTGCCGAACGCCTCGGCCCAGGCGCGGCACCGGGCGCGGAAGTCGGTCTCGTCGAGGAAGTACGCGGGCGTGCCGAACTCCTCGGCGAGCCGGGTGACGTCGATCCCGCCGACGGTCACGACGCCGTCCGTGTTCCGGGTGACGGTGCGGGACCAGACCTTGCCGTCGAGGGCGTTGAGGTCGGTGGGGGGTGCGGTGTAGTGGCCCTCGGGGAGGACGTCGGCGTGGCGGGGCCCGGCGGGGTGGGCGGATCGGCTCATCTGTCTCTCACATCTCACAGGTGTTCGGGTGCGCTGACGCCGAGCAGGGAGAGGCCACCGGCGAGCACCGTCCCGGCGGCCTCGGCGAGGGCGAGCCGGGAGCGGTGGGCGGCCGAGGGTTTCTCGTCCCCGACGGGCAGCACCGTGTGCTGGAAGGCGAGGAGCGCGTCGGCGGTGACGTCCAGGTGCCGCGCGAGCCGGTCGGGCGCGCGCAGCCGGGCGGCGTCGGCGACGACCGCGGGGTAGTCGGCGACGGCGGTGGTGAGGGCGGGGGCGTCGACGTACACGTCGGGGGCGGCACCGAAACCGAGAGCGGCGGCGCTCCGGCTGAGGGCCCTGGCGCGGGCGTGGGCGTATCGGACGCGGTAGAGCGGATTGCGCTCGTGCTGCACGAGGAGCCCCTCGGTCCGTGGCCGGTCGTGCGCGGCGGCGGAGAGGAGCGCCCAGCGGACGGCGTCGCGGCCGAGGGAGGCGGGGAGGGTGGGGGCGTCGCCGCCGGGAGTGTCGGGGAGGTCGCTGTGGGGGGCGTCGGCGCCGGGGGCGTCGAGGAGGCCGGCGCGGGGGGCGTCGGCGCCGGGGGCGTCGGGAAGGACGCGGGGGGCGGGGACGACCGTGACGGTCTCGCCGTCGCGCGCGGGCCGGGCGCCGAGCCGCAGGAGGGTCTCGGCCCAGACGCGTGCGCGCAGCTCGTCGGCGTGGGCGAGGGCGACGGCGTGGGCGGCGGCCTCGCCGGAGCCGTCGGGCATGTCGGCACGGCTTGAGCCGTCGTGCATGTCGGCGCTATGAGGCTTGTCCACACCGCCGGGCATTCCGTACCGATCGCCCTGCTGTCGCACTGTCGCGAGAAGCCGCTGCTGGGCGCTGCCGGCGAGGGTGAAGTTGAGGAACCCGGGCCCGGTGATCTCGATGCGCTCGATGTCGCCTGTGGGGCCGATCCGCTCCTTGAGGAGCGCGGCGACGTGGCCGGCCGGCTGCCCGGCGGGTCCCGCGAGCCGGAGGGCGACGTTGGTGGCGTAGTCCCCGTGCCCGCCGGGCCGGGGCCGCTCGATGCGCACGCTCTCGGGCACGGGCGCCCGCAGCACACCGTCCTCCACCGCACGGCACACGGCGTGCAGGACGGTACGGGAGAGCTCGGCGGGAGTCACGGGACAAGCGTATGGGAGGGAGGGGGTGGCTTTGCGAACCGGTTTCGCCATGCGGTCAGCGGCGGGGCCGAGGTCGGGTCGGGCCGGGGGGGGGATCAGCCGCGGGTGGTGCGGGCCCGCCCGGTCTCATGCCTGCCGTCGACGGACGGCGGACCCTCCCGGTGCTCGCGGTACATCAGCTGCCGCACGATCCGGACGAGCTCGGCGGGCTCGAAGGGCTTGGCGAGGAAGGCGTCGACGCCCGCGGCGATGCCGGTCTCGACCTCGTACTGCGTGCACGCGCTGATGATCGCGAGCGGGACGTGCCGGGTGGCGGGATCGGCCCGCAGGCGAGCGGCGGTCCGCAGGCCGTCGAGCCGGGGCATCACGACGTCAAGGGTGATCACGTCCGGCTCCACCTGATGGACGACGTCCAGACACTCGGCACCATCGGCCGCGGTCACGACCTCGAAGCCCTCCAGCTCGAGGTTGACCCTGATCAGCTGCCGAATCACCCGGTTGTCATCGACAACGAGCACTCGGCCGGACGCGCTGGACACAACTCGAGAGTAGGTGCGCGAGCACGGCGGCGTCCGGGTTTTCCCCACTTCCGACCCGTGCGGGGGACGCGGGGCACGAGGGGGCACAGGGGGCCGCGCACCCGGGACCGTCACGGGCTGGAAATACCTGTTCACGGCGACCCTTCGGGAGCTGGTAGGGTTCTACCCGTCGCCACGCAGCAGCGGGCGCACGCCCCCGTAGCTCAGGGGATAGAGCAACGGCCTCCGGAGCCGTGTGCGCAGGTTCGAATCCTGCCGGGGGCACCCTTTCTGAGGTGCCCAAAGACCCCGTGACCAGCGAGTTCGCTGAGTGCGGGGTCTTGTTGCATGTGCAGGTGGAGGCGGTCGGATGCAGGGCCATGAAAGTGATCATGTAATGACGACGTAATGATCTTGGCGGGCCTTCTGGCAGGTCAACAGCCGTTTCTCGGCAACCTGAGCGTAGCTTCCCGACACACCTCCGACACGGCGAAAGCCCCGGATCGCTCCGAGGCTTTCGTGTGAGGGCCGTGTGGGCCGTTTCATCCCTCGGTGTCGTCGTCCTCCTCCCCTAGACCCCTCAGGATCCGCTCGTTCATCTCCTGCTCTTGGCCGTCGATGCACTTCGCGTAGATCTTCAGAAGCACGTCCACGGAGTGGCCGGCGCGGGCCGCCACCTCCGGGGCGGGGACGCCAGAGTTGAGCCACTGGGAGACGCCTGCGTGACGAAGGTCGTACGGGCGAGCCGCCAGGACGGAGGAGACCTGTTCTGGTGGGAACGCCAGTTTCCGGGCCTGCTTCCACGCACGGGAGTAAGACGACGCGGCTACGACGTTGCCCCGCTCACTGGCGAACAGCCTGCCGTCCTCCGCCGTGCCGAACTCCTTGATGTGGTCTTGGAGCATCCGCACGAGCGGAGGCGGTATCGGCACGATGCGCACCTCACCGTCCGCCCGCTGCTTCAGGCCGCGCCGGTCGTGTGCCTCGCCGGAGTCGGTCCACGCCTTCCCGGCGGTGGGCCGGGTCTCGGCCAGGTCGATCCGGCCCCAGCCCTTTTCCGGGAGCGTGCAGTCCGACAGGCGCAGGCCCAGTGCCTCACTGGGCCGCATGGCCGCGTAGTACAGACAGCCGAAGAACGCCCGCAGGCGTCGACCGCTCGCCCGTTCATAGCCGCCGACGTAGGTGACCGCAGCCAGCAACTCCCGCGCCTGTCGAGGGTTGACCACTACCCGACGGTCGATTTCCTGGACGGCTCGCTTCCCCCGCTTGCGTCGCACGCGACTCAAGGGGTTCGAGGGCAGCATCTCCAACTCCACTGCGTACTCAAGGGCGTTGAAGATCACCGCACGGCGCCGCCGGTAGGTCTGCGTGGCCGCAGGCTTGCCGTCGAGCTTCCGCGTGAGTGCGTCGATCAGGGCGTGCGCGCGGGTGATCTCCTGGAGTTCCGCGACCGGCAGCGAGGCTTTGTCGATCCACTTCGCTGCCGCCGCGATCTCCTCGGGCCGCTCGCGCTCCCGCCGAGGCGGAGGCAGGACGTACGAGCGCAGTGCCCGCCGCAGATCTGCCGGAGTCGGTCGTCCGCGGACCGGCTTTACCAGCGCGGGCAGGACGGTCGCCAAGGCGTCGGTCATGCTGTCGCGTTGCTTGGCCGACGCCTCCGCCCACCGGGCATCGATG
The DNA here is from genome assembly GCF_046506645.1 of Streptomyces sp. 5K101. Lineage (NCBI taxonomy): Bacteria > Bacillati > Actinomycetota > Actinomycetes > Kitasatosporales > Streptomycetaceae > Streptomyces > Streptomyces sp. 5K101. The sequence continues at coordinate 107,590 of NZ_JBKFFO010000007.1, forward strand.
TACTTGAGCGCCAGCCCGAGCAGGGACAGGGCCGCCTTGCCCCCACGTAACGAGTCCGGCAGACCGGTCACGGTGTCGAACGGCTCGCCCTTGTCCGCCGCCCGAAGCAGCTTCGCGCGGAAGCGGTCGGCGAGCGCCTTTGTCTTGTGCGACTCGTGGAAGGGTTCGCCGTCGACGGACCAGCGGACGAGGTACGTCGGTTTCTTCGCGGAGCGGTTGATGCTGAGCTTCCAGATGACGACCTTGTATGACTTCACGACGAGGCCCCCTCTGCACGCTCCTCCAACCAGTCGTTGAGCACGTCGCGCCGAACCCGGAGCTCTCCGTTCGGCAGGCGGATGCAGGGCGGGGCGAGGCGCAGTTCCCGCCACCGGTAGAAGGTGCGCCGGGAGATGCCGCCCAGTTCGTCGAGTACCTGGCGCACGGTGAGCAGCTCGGCCGCCCTACCGCGGTTCTCACGCACCATGACGGCCATCGCCCTCCTGCACGGAGGCAGCCAGGAGCGCCGCCTCCGGCGAGTAGCCGCGCCCCGCGTAACGCCACTCCCCGACCGTGATGGTCGGGACGTCAGCCAGTCCGAAGGCTGCCCGCTGTTGCTCCGCGCGGTGGTCGGCACGGGCCTGCCGGAGTGCGGTCAGCGTGGTCGAGTAGCGGCGTGACTTGCTGGAGAAGTGGCCGCCGTACCCAAGCATGTGGGCCCAACGGCGCAGTCCGAGCGACTCGAATTCCGGCAGTCCGCCGAGCCACCAGCACGTGCCGATCATGCGCAGCACGTGCGCCCGCACGGGCAGCGTGACCATGTTCCGCGCGTGGTAGATCCGGCCGTCGACTGCGCCGGCGGTCTCCGCCCCCTTCGTGGCGTACTTGGCGATGTAGCCAGCCACAGCCGCCGCGGAGGCAGGCCGCTCCCCCGTGCTCCGGCCGTACGAGGTGACCGGGCGCACGTCGACCTGCGTGCCGAAGCGCAGCTCCCGCCGACCGACGACGTCCGCCCCCGGAGCGGTCAGCCGTACCCGACCGGCCACCTCCCGTACGGCGTCCGCCAGGAGCGGCACGGTCGCCCAGCCCGGCGGAGCCGAGTCGGGTCCGTCCGGTCCGTCGAGGCGGATCACGCCATGGAAGTGGACCAGGCCGCGCCGCTGGTACTCGGCGACCTTCGCGTACGAGAGCCGAGCGACTTCCCCGAACTCCGTACGCGACAGCCCGGCACACCGGGCGACCTCCCGCCGCAGCTCCAGCCCGAACCGGTGCCATAGCCGACCGGCGTACGCGTGCCAGAGGACAGCGCCCGCGTAGTCGTAGCAGCGCGGGCAGAGAGGTTCGCCGAGGCAAGGATCGTCCGCCGAGTGGCGCGCACGGCATCCGGCCGGCCGCCCGTGGGGGCAGCACTCCCCCGACCGACGAGGGCGGCAGGCCCGTACACGCCCCTCGTCTTCCCGCCGCGTATGGACCGGACCGAAGCCGGGAGCGGTGAGCGTGGCGAACACGCGCGGGTGCCCGCTCACCGCCTCCGTGACGTTCTTGCCGCCGACGAGTCCGGCCCGTACGAGTTGGTACGTGTCCGCCCGGTACAGCGCCGAGCAGGCCGGGCAGACCGTCGCCCGTCGGTTGCCGCACGCGGTGAGCAGGCGACCGCCGTAGACGTCGGACCCGTACGAGAGCAGCGCCGCGCCCGTAGTCGTGTCGAAGACGGTCGCCGTGCCGACCAGGTGAATCGGGTTGGTGCAGCCGCCGAGGCGGACGATGTTCCGGCGCCAGGCGGCGAACTCCGGGTCCGACGCCCTGGCAACCAGATCGGCAGCGCCCCGCGGTATGAGGGCGGTGGTCATCGGCGACCACCCCCGCCGCCGAATGCATGCCCCATCACGGCCGAAATGCCCTCCGGCCGGGTCTTGGCACTGAAGCGGAGTGTCGGCTCCGTGAGCCAGAGCGCCGCAGCGTGAGCGGGGCACAGATGCTGCTCCGTGTCATCGAGCCCGACGAGGACGATCTGATCCTTTCCGGCGCAGGTCGAGACCTCCGAGTCGCGCTGCCTGAGTTCACAGTCGGGCAGCGGGGATTTGCGCGAATGATGCGCGGTGGACAAAGTGTGAGTGCTCCTTTCACTGCTCATGTGGCGGATGGAGTGGGTTCCTGACGGGGTCGGGTTTGGCGACTTCGCGCCCCGTCGGGGGCCCGTCGTACGGGCGATCACTGCCGCTCCTCGGGCGGAATCGCGACGACGACGTACGCGATCGGTCCGAAGTCGCGGCGCGCGTCGAAGTAGCCCCGGCCGAGGTCCTCCGTCGGCACGCCAAGCGGAGCGGCGACGGACTCCACTCCCTCTCGGCGAGTGGCGGAGTCGGAGGCGTCAACCAGGACTGCGACGGATGCGTGGCGCGGTACGACGACCGCAGGGTTGGCCGACAGGAAGTCGACCAGCTCACGCAGACCGGCGAGGAACGCGGCCGGGTCACCGGAGCGGATGACGTACTTGGACACAGGGAGTCCCCTTCTCTTGTCAACGGGTGCTGTCAGAAGCGGAGTTGGCCCAGGAAGCCGCTCACGCCGTCGAGGAACGCCTGAGCGAACGGCGCGGCCACGGTCTTGGAGAGCAGGAAGCCGAAGGCTCCGCAGAGCAGCGCGTCGGCCCACCTCAGGTACCGGATGCGCAGCAGGAACCAGATCAGCAGACCGAGCAGCAGAACGGCGGACATGGACACCAGCACGGCAGGCCCCTTTCACGGCGCTTCGACGTGCAGTTCGGACAGGACGGGAGTCAGGTGCGCGTACTCGGCGGCGACGGCTTCCGCCTCTGCTTCCGTGATCAGGTGCGACCGGGCGCGTTCCCAGCCGTCGCCGGAGGCGAGGACGGCCGTACCGGCCTGTTCCGGGGTGATGGCCTGCGCAGCCTTGAGGGCATCGGGGTTGAGGTCGCCGAGCGCCATTTCCGCGGTCCCCGGGTCGGCAACCCGATGGCACACCCGGCCGCCCAACTGCGCGCGCAGGGCGGTAACGCCGGGCCCCAGGTCGGAGCCGACGCGTTGGCCGGCGACAACGAGGAACACCCCGAGGGCCGCGCCGAGTTGGGCCAGCCGGATCAACGCCGTACCGGCCGCTTGCGCTTCGTCCTTCTCACTTCGGCTCGCGACGAGGAACAGTTCCGCGATCTCGTCGACGATCACGACGACGGGGACCGGGCGTTCCTTGTCCGGCAGACCCCAGACGTTACGGACGCGAGCGGCCCGGCACACGCTCATGCGGTCGAGGGTCAGGTCGACGAGCGCAGCCAGCAGCCGCACCGCCTGTTCACGGTTGGTCGCCAGGGCGGACAACCGCGGCCCGTAGAGGGACAGTTCCATGCCGCCCTTGCAGTCGATCCCGACCAGGGCGACGGATTGCGGAGCCAGGCCCGCAACGAGTGCGTTGATCAACGTAGACTTGCCGGAACGGGTGGCACCCACGATCAGCCAGTGCGGCACGCGCCGCAGGTCGAGCACCCACGCGGCCCCGGTCTCCAGCACGCCCACGGACACCCGGAGCAGATGGCCAGGGCCTCGCTGCATCGGAACCCGAGGAGCGGCCAACGGGTCGGACGCCGATGCAACGATCCGCACGATCCCCGGTTTCCAGGAGGTCACCCGCACCGCATGAACCTCCCAGCCCTCCGCCATGGCGGGAGCAGCCTTGACGAAGTCCTCCGGCACCTGGCCCGGCAACAGCCGTACCAGCAGCACGAAGCCGCCGGAGGTCGGGCGTATGAGTCCGCGACGCGGTACCTGCGGCTGCGGTGGAGGCGCCCCGTTGCCGACGAGCCCTGACACGACGGTCAGCGCCGGTCGCCGACTCACGGCGAGGCCGCAGCCGGCCATCAACGGCCGCCAGGTGTGCATGACCCGGAAGGCCGCAGCCGGGAAGCCGAGTAACAGCCACCAGGCGACGGGATAGCGGCGGCGCAGGGCCGGGCTCGCCAGAAACAGGCCCGGCACCAGCACTGCGGCCACCACCAGAACCCAACTCGGCCCGGACGCACCGGCGGAGGTGGTGGAGGCCATGTTCATCACTGCGCGGCCCCCTTACCCGCCGGGGCGGGAGCGCTCAGGGGCCGGATCTCCGCCGCACGGAACGCGATCCCGTGCCGTCCCTCGTTCTCCCACGGCGTGGCGACCAGGTCCCGCACGGCCACCGGCATGCCGAGCTGCACACCGGTCGGCTCACCGGCCACGTTCACGGTCACGACGTCGGCCGACGCCCCGGCCATCAGGCAGAGTCCGACTTGGTACATGGTCTTTCCGGTCTCGCGGTCAACGCGGAGCTGACCGGTCTCTCGGTTGGCGACCCGCGGAGCCGGGGGCACGGCGCAGATGATCCCCGTGAACTTCGCGGTGTCGATCGGAAGGCTTGCCACTGTTCGTCTCTCCTCTATCTCTGGCACCCGAAGGCGGATCCTCCGGGTTGCTAGACCACCCGTAGTACGGGTGACCCCAGACCAGAGTGACGACCCGTAGTACGGGTTGTCAACCGGCTAGCGATACGAGAAGCTGTCCACGATCGTGGGCAAGCCGTCTACGACGACGAACAGCCGCAGAATCCACGGCCACGGAGGGCCCGCATGCCGCCGAAGGACACGCAGCCGAAGTACCGGCAGATCGCCGACTACCTGCGCGATGGCATCTTGGACGGCACCTTCGCGGCTGGCCAACCGCTCCCGTCCGAGGAGACGTTGGCGAAGCAGTTCGGCGTGACGCGCCCCACAGTCCGTCAGGGCCTAGCCGAACTAAGGGCATCCGGTCTCGTCGAGGCCATCATGGGCCGCGGCACCTTCGCCCGCTCCCCCCACAGCCGCCCCAGCCTCACACGCCCGCGCGGCGTACGCCGAGCCCCCGACGGCCGCTACATCGAGGCCGACGGCATCCGCTGGACCGACGCCGAGCCGCCCGTAGCCACCCGCACCGACGCCCCGCTAGCCCTGGCGGACCTACTCCGCATCCCGCCGGGCGAGCCGATGTTCACGTACGACGCCCTACAAACGGCAGACAATGGCCGCCTGCGCCAACTCCACCGGACGTACGTGCCATTCTCGGTCCTCATCGACACCAAGTACGAGGAGGAGGCCCCGCCGCCAGCACCGGAGCTCTACACCGCACTCGCCGACCTGGGCCACGAACTCCACTTCACGGAGTACGTCCGCACCCGCATGCCCCTACCGGACCAGGCCCAAGCCCTGCGACTCGCGGACGGGGTGCCCCTCTTGCATGTCCTGCGCGTGACGCTCGCGGAGGCAGACAAGCCCCTGGTTCTGGAGGAGTTCCACCTACCGGGCGATGAGTTGGAGCTGTCGTTCAGGCTGTAGCCGAACCCCTGCCAGCCGAACCCAGCCGAACCTGAATTGGCTCAGACTTTCTTCACGTCATCAAGGCGGCTCGCTCCGCTCCCCGCGCGCGGCCCGGCCCCCGGCCGGGCCTGCGCTCCTGCCTCCGTCCCCTCCAGCCCGGCCGGTGCCCGTGCCGCGCGCACAGCAATCAGCCACCTGACGTCAAAGAAGGGGTACGTCGTGGCTGGGGCGGTCGGCTCCACGGCTTGACGGAGCCACTTTGGCGCGAGCCTCGAAGATCATGGCCCCAACGTCGTGCTTTACCAGGCAGGTCTACAGACTGCCCGACGCACCGCAAGCTTACGGGGCCATGATCAGTCGCGCCAAAGCAGCGCCACCCCAAAGCCGCTCCGCCTACCTGATCGTGACGCCGGACGAGGTGATTCAGTGCCCCAACCGGCACCGGCCACGCGGGCTGGTCTGAAACGACCTGACGGCGGAGAAGATCGCGCAAATACCCGTTTTGAGTGCGAGGTTCGGCTCTGGTTGACTGAATGCACCGACACCGACTGCGTGATGTAAGCGGGGCAAGAAGTGGAACGTGTTGAATCTGAAGATCACGACGTGCACCTCGTTGACAGCACGTCACGTGACCAGTCTTCTGCGCCGGGCCTCACCCCGTACCAGCATGACTCGGCTGTCGTACCGGCCTTGGCTCAGCTTGCTGACGTGGCTTGCGAAGGAGCTGAGGGCTTTCTCGAGGTGGGTGCCAACGTACAGGAGCTCGCTGCAAAGCCGACGCCGCCCCTCGATCCCGCTGCGGTGCGCGAACTGGTGACGACTTTCGCGTATCACCTTTCGGTGATGCCGCTCGGATCAGCTCAGCCCGGCGCATCCCTCGTTCCGCTCGATGGACCGGCTATTCCTAGAGCACTGAACTATTCCGACGATGAAGTTCGTGCCCTGTGGCGGGAGCTAGCGGGTAGCGTAACGCATCCTGCGGCACGGGCGCGCTGCGCTGATATTCTCTTCACCCTCCGCCTTGCTAATCCTCGCGATGCGGCTGAGCAGGCCGCTCATGGTTATCTTGACTTGGTCGGCGGAGACTTCCGAATGACCGAGCAGAGTCATGCGTTGCTTCGTGCCTGGACACTGGCCCGCTCTGTCAAGCTCATGCCACTAATGCAACAAGTGGCCTCCGTCATGTTCGATACAGCACAGGACGCACTAACGCGCCAAGACGCTCCCCATGTCTTTGTGAACCTGCTGGACGCGCTTACGGCACCGCAGCGGAAAAAGAATGCCCTGCCAGTGGATCCGAGGGTGGACGATCTGCTCGATCGGGCATTGTTGACGTACACCGATACGCATATCGTCGCCCAGGTTGCGAGACTGGTGCGCCGACGAGCTGTGGGCGACGACTCGCGCATTCGGAAAGCTAGTGAGGCAGAAGTGACGGCCTATCTGAACGACGCTGATCGAGCAACCGATGGGATTGTTATCCGGGCCCACCTGAACAATGCAGCTTCAAGGGCGCGTCAACTAAACTTGCCCGAACTGGAGAAGGTTGCAGTCTCCCGTCTACAATCGGCGCCACCTGTGGAATGGAAGACGATAGAGGCTAAGATCAAGATCCCGAACACCCTGTTCCGCAGCTATCTGCGTCCGTTCGAGCGTGCGGACACATGGCTTGCTGCTCTGGGGTACTGGTTTCATACCGATTCACCCAGCGGCACGCTCGCGGTTAACGAACGCACGGCACGTGAAGTTTTCAATCAGTCTGTGTTTAGCCGACTGGCTACGACTGTCATGTTCGGCGACAACGACCTACCGAAGCGGGTTCTTGGCGACGATGATGATGCCCTCCGGCGGGAGCTCATCCGTGTTGAGACCATGAACATTCACTTGCACGGGATCGTTCTGGCGGATGCTCTGGATCTCATCAAGACCCGCTTTGGTATTCCATCGTTCGAGGACCTGAACGTGTCGCTGGTTGAGTCAGGGGTCCATCCGGACTTTGCATACGCCCTGGCAAAGGCTTTTATCCTCTACTGGGTTGGTGAGTTTGAAGCCAGCGCTCATCTGGCAGTCCCCAAGGTCGAAGCGGCAGCTCGCGCGCTTCTGCTAGAGCTCAATGAACCCCTGTACCGAACGGCAGTCGGCGATGGGAGCGGCCAGTTTCCTGGGTTGGGAGTTCTCCTCGACCCGTTGACACAGAACGACTTCGATCCGGACTGGAGCCGGTTTCTCGAAACATTCCTGCTTGGAGAGGGAATGAACGTCCGTAACCTCATCGCCCACGGCTTCATGAAAGAAGTAGGTCGTGAGAGGGCGGCCCTCGGTCTGCGAGCACTCGCGCTATTGGCTCTGATCACTTCTGCCGATTCTGTAGATCGTGATGAGGCATCCGTACATACGGCCCTAGCCAATCCGCACGGCGCCCCCTCGCGTTCGTGGAGGCAACGGGCCGTAAATGCTGTAAGAGCTGCATGGATCGAGCTTCGTAGGTAACTGAGTGGTCTGCGCCCTAGGACGGCCGAGGCGCTCCGCCAGAGCTGAACTTGTCTAGTGTCTAACTGCGCGACAACGCCAGCAGACGGCGGCGAACAACCGCGAACGTGTGCGGACCACAGCGCAGATGAGTGGCACACCAACCCAAGGAATTGCCCTCACCCAAGTTGCTCTGGGACGAAGAGGTCCTCGCCCAAGGTCTCACCGCCACGCTCCCGCCGGCGCAGCTTGCTCTGGTCGGCGACATGACAGCGTGGCTGAGGCCGGTGGGGGGTGCAGCGAGGCACACGCGCGCGTAGTCGGTCGGCGCACCCGCCGTCGTGGCTGACTGTCGTCGGCTGAGGTTCAGGCAGGGCATGTCGAAGGTGTCGCCGACAGTCGATCGGGTCGAAACTGGGCCGTCTCTGGGCCGTCCGAGGTTGCTCAACAGCGGCGACGTGTACTCATTTCAGCTTCCGCGCTTTACGTTGAAAATGTTGGCATCTAGGTTGCGCTTTGCCAGCGTCATAAGCATGTCCGCTCGACTGTAAGCAATCCCCGCCATGAGAATGATGCGAGTGTGCTCGTCTAGTGCCCGTAGAAGTTCGTCAGGATAGCCTGAAGCCTTAGGAAGATCCCACGCGCCTTTCAGGAGGGAGTCGAGGTCACTCTCTTTTACGCGCAACAAGGTGTGAACGTCCCATTTTGGAAGCTGGTTAAGCGCTGCTCGCGAGGGGCGGTTGTTCACTGCAAGCCGACTGCCGGCTAGTTCGAGGGCGCGAAGCACGGCCACCTCTGAAAGAGAGGTGAAGAGAAGATTCTGATTCGTATCCATATTCTCGCTTCGTAACATGCATGCTCCTTGTGACCCGGCGCTCTGGCTACACCTCAACGCCCCAGGATGTTAGCGCGTCGATCTTCTTCGTCCGACTCGGTTCCGCCAAATTCAGCACAGTCCACGGCTGTCCAGAGCGGACCGGAAGCCTCGACCGGTAGTTGTCCTCCCAGGGCCACACCACGACAGGCCCGCACCATAACCGCACCAGATCGAGCGGGGAACAACGGGGAATCATGGTGAAAGCAGCCGCGCGCCGAGCCGCAGAACCAGCCGTTCGAGCAGGTCAGCTCCTACAGTGGGCCTTCAATACTCGCAGCTTCCCAAGCTGATGGCTCAGGCAGTGTGCTCACGGGCCGGCCGTCATGGCTTCCTCGGTCGACGACACCTCGACAGCGTGGCTGAGGCCAGTAGGAGTGCGGCGAGGCACACGCGCGCCTGGCCGGTTGGCAAACCCGCCATCGTGGCTGACTGTCGTCGGTTGTGGCCAAAACGACTTGAGTCCACGGTGCACCGTGCCGTCCGGCTGAGGTGATGTCTCTGCCCTGCGTGATTCTGCGAGGTGGAAGGGGAATGCAGCCCTGTGGCGGAGTAAGGCCAGGGGAGGGGTGGACAGGTGGCGCAGCGGGGCAGCGGCCGAGGCAACGACTATCAGCGGCAGCAGCAGGCGTTACGACGTGCCCAGGAGCAGCGGGCACGACAAGCGGAGCGAGAACGCAAGGCCGCTGAAACGGCCAGCAAGCGGCAGGAGCGCGAGCGGAAGGCCGCGTATCAGGAGCAGCAGGCCGAGCAGGCGCAGGTGCGCACGATCGGGGTCGAGCACGAGGTCGAGCAGCTCGGGCAGTTGCTCCGTGACGCGTTGGTGGGCGATCCGCCGACGACCTTTGAACGTCGGCGGAGGACTTACGCGCCGAAGAAGTTAGACGAGCGTCCTTGGTCTCGCCCGGAGCCTTCACCGCGCTGGGAGGAGTTCGCACCACCGGAGCCTGGCGGTCTGGCCGCTGTCCTGGGTCTTGGCAGGAAGCGCTATGAAACTGAGGTTGTTGAGGCGCGTGTGCGGTTCAGCGAGGCACAAGAGCGCCACAGGCGAGCCGAGGAGAAGCGGCTGGCAACGCTGGAGCGAAAGCGTGCCGAGCATCGCCAGGCCGAAGCGCAGGCCCTTGACGAGGTGGCGGCCTTCAACTCGAAGCTGGACGAGGAGCGCGAGGCGTACAGGGCCGGGGAGCCCGCGGCGGTCGAGGCTCATCTAGGAGCTGTTCTGGATGCGTCGGAGTACCCATTGGGCTTCCCTCACGAGCATCGGATCGCCTTTCGACCAGCCACCGGTGACGTACTCGTGGAGATCCACTTGCCTCCTGAGGCAATCGTTCCTACGGCGCGGGGCTACCGGTACGTGAAGAACCGAGACGAGATGACCGTGCTGCCTCGTCCGGAAAAGGAGCGCAAGGAGATCTACGCCTCCGTCCTGGCACAAGTCGCTCTGAGGACTGTTCACGAGGTCCTGACGAGCGATCCGGACCGGATCGTCAATGGCGTGATCCTGAACGGCCATGTGAGAACCATCGACCGGGCCACCGGTCAGGAGGTCTCACCCTGTCTAGTGACGCTCAGCGCCAGCAGGGAGCAGTTCGGGAAGCTCCGTCTCAGTCAGGTTGATCCAGCGCAGTGTCTCAGGGGACTCAACGCTCTGGTGTCTCCCAACCCCTACGATCTCGAACCGATTCGCCCCATCGTCGAGTTCGACCTGTCGAAGTACCGGCTCATGGACAGCATGGATGTAGTCGCTGGCCTGGACAGCAGGCCCGTGCTGGTGAAGCTGACGCCCACCGAGTTCGAGCACCTGATTCGCCAACTGTTTGAGGCGATCGGCATGGAGGCCTGGAACACCCAGGCGTCCAAAGACGAGGGCGTTGACGCGGTGGCCGTCAGCAAGGACCCCGTCTTCAACGGTGAGTGCATCATTCAGGCGAAGCGCTACAGCAAGCTCGTGGGTGTTGAGTCCGTGCAGGCGCTCGCCGGAGTGGTCGAGCACAAGCGTGCTGCCAAGGGGGTTCTGATCACGACATCGTGGTTCGGTAGGGCCAGCCACGACTTTGCCCGCCAACATGGTCGGCTCCAGCTCATCGAAGGCCCGGAACTCAAGTACCTAATCAAGGAGCACCTTGGCAAGGATGTGATCCCGGGCCCGGTCCCCCCGAAGAGGCGCCCCTCGCGCTGAGGCTGGCGGGCCGCCCACACAGACCGAGGAGCTGGGCCGTCTCTGGGCCGTCCGAGGCCGCTCAACAGTGGCCAAGGACGACCAATGACGACCACCAGGCGCACGGGATCACTGCTGCTGAGCAGCAAAAACCCAGCTCACCAAGATCCCCGGCAAGACCCAGGGCAAGAAAACAGTTCTTGACGGGCCCATGAGCTCGGTGAGCTGGCACGTCTGGCGGAGACGGTCGGCCAGGCTGTCTCGCGGTCTAGGCAAGTCAGCCATTGCGCTTCTGAAGAGCAATGATGTGGTCAGCTCGTAGGTGCCAACCTGCACCGAGGTATTCGTTAAGCTGCTGAACGGTACGATGGCCATCCAGCAGAACCATGCGGTGCCGCACGGAAGATTCCGTAACCAGCTTTTCCGCAGTCTCTGGGCCCCTCTCTGTGAAACCAGAAACCGAAACAAGAACTCCCGACGTCACATTCTTATCCATTACGACAAACCCGAAGCTACGAACAGTGTTGACGTCAACCTTCTGCTCCCAATTCTTGCACTCGATATAGATTTTCTCGTTGCCGCGCTCCGCCTCAATATCTTTTCCTCCATCCTTTTGCCGAGGAGTAACGCGCACCGCATACCCCATGGCTCGATAAAGGTCAGCGATCAGAAACTCAAGATCTCTCGGATCAAGGCTTCGCAGTAATTCGATCTTCCGCTCGCGTTCCGTTCGCCCTTGCGTGATGTACCGATGACGGATCAGCGCAATAGCATCAGAGAGGCCAGCTTCCCTCCAGTCAGACAGCACCTTGAAGTGCGCCATGAAGTAGGCCGACACCGCATTAAGCGCGTCACGTGGGGAATCCGGGAGGAGATCCAACACCCATGAAATCCCCTGCCAAACCGGCTCCGAGCTCCTGCCAGCTGCTGCAAGTATGGCCCGACCTTCATACTCGCTAAAGTGACGCTCGTTCGGCGCATTGGGATAGGATCGCGACGGACCCTTGGCCTTCAGAACTTGCAAGTGGATCTGATCAAGAATAGAAAGACGGGATGACCCGCCGAGCATGTTCCTGAGGATCGCTCGAACTTCCATCTCTGGCCACGAAGAAACTTGACTCAGATAGGCGGTTCGCAGTTCATCATCCGGAAAGGCAATGACGATGTAGTCGTCCGATGGCTGAGGCCTCTCGCCGCGCATAATGGCGCGCCATTCGTCTAATGCATATTCAGGCATTACAGCTCCCGACGTTCCGATATCTCCGGAGATCGCTTAGCAGGTCTACTGGCAGAAAGAAGGGCCATCAAGCTTGACCGCAAGTGCTCCCCTTCCCGGAGGGGCCGAGACGTAGTCTAGTGCTCAAAAGGACGCTTCTGTCCATGACTTACGCGAAACGCAAATAGAGGACAGCCATCTCAGAAGGCGGGTGGCGCTGACGCTGCCCGCTGGGCCCCCGCTCCTGACGCAGCACCGCTCCCGCACCACAAGCGCACCGGATCGAGCGGGGAACAGCGGGGAATCACGGTGAAAGCAGCCAGGCCCGAAGAGGTCACAGCCCAGCCGTTCGCCCAGGTCAGCGCCCGAGCCGTCTGCCAGTGATCGCAGCTTCCCAAGCTGATGTCCTCACATGCGGGGCAGGTATGCCGCCCATCGCTGCCGCCCACCGAACGTGTTGGTCTGCCGCTTCGTCCGGGCTGCGGCGCTGGGGCGCCGGTCCCGGCCGAGCGGCAGACACGGACGAAGGGCATCGCGTACAGCAGAAGGCCCCGCACATCGACCGCCGGGGGAACGACGACGTACGGGGCCAGGCCGGCCGGTCGCGGGAGCGCGCTCGAACCGCAACTGGCGGGAGTCTCACCAGTTGGCTTGATCAGGCAGCCGACGAATTCCGACGGGCAGTGCCCGCCTCTGCCGTCAACGCATCGGCGTCCATCGATGTCTCTGCCGCGAGGCCCGACACGATCAGTTCGGCCAGCATGCGCGCCGCCTCCGGCCGGATAGTGCCGAGGCGTACCAAGCCGTCACCCGAGACGTTCACGTCGGCCGTGAGGCCAGGGAAGTCCGACTCCAAGCCCAGGGCGGTCAGTTGTGCGGCCAAGGCTCCGGAGCTGCGTCGAGCCTGTGCCCAGCCGCGGACGTAGGGGACGCCAGGTATCAGGTTCTCGGCTCGCTTGGCGACGACTCCCCGTCGGTCCGTCATGACGTCAGTCCCTTTCTTTGCGGTGTTCGGTAGTTTCGTCGCCGCTCTCCTCACGGCGCTGTAACCCGGAAACCAGCGCCAGCCGCAGCAGCTCTGCCAGTCGCTCCGCGGTGGCCGGCGACACACGCCCGAGTTCGACCAGGCCGTGCCCGAAGGCGTTCAAGTCGGCCCGCAGATAAGGGAAGTCCTTCTCCAGTCCCGCGCGGATCAGGGCGTCCCGGAGAGCGGTCGTGGCATTGCGCGCGGCGTACCAACCGTCGTTGTCCAAAGGCGACCAGATAGCAGCGTCGCGTCGGTCCGTAGCGTCATCCCGCATCGGTCGAGGTCCCCTCGATTGTCGATAGAGCGAGGGCAGCCGCAGACGGGTAGCGCTCGCCGTACCGGTCCACACGGGCGAGCAGCTCGGCTGAGGCAACGAGCATGGTCGCCAAGGCGACCGGACGGAGCGGGTTGGCCATCGGTCGCCGGGTCGGGGCGCGGAGCCACTCGTAACGGTCACCGGACATGGGCATGGGGCCAGGGACGACGACCACCGAGCCGCGGCTCAGGTAGCGGTACGCGGGTGGGGTGCCCCCTTCCCGTGCGAGGTAGTGAGCGAAGTCCTCCCGACTCTGTGAACCCAGGAAGAAGCCCACACGGCGGGCCTTATGGTCGAGCACCGTTGGCCCGAAAGGCAGTCCGCGACGCAGCAGTTGATCGAACGTCTCGATGCCGATGCGCTGGTCGACCGTCACCACGTCGAAGAAGCGGCCAGTCGGCAGCATGTACGGTGCTCGGGGGTCGTCCGCCCAGGTAGCCCGGCACGCAGCCGGATCGTCAGCCGCCGCGGAGAGCCATTCGACGCCCCTCCTGGTCATCCTCTGCACGTCATCTCACCTCGGTCAGACTCAGTTGCGGCCGCGATGCCGCTCTGTGTCCAGACTCCGGGTCACAACCCTGGCCAGGGCAGATGACGAGAGGTGACGGGGGATGACGCGTCACGCGTGGACGCGTCATCCCCCGTCACGAGTCAGCCGCCCCCGACCTCTGGTTACTTGCTGCGCGCAGCGATGAACAGCGCGTACATTCGGTCGTAAGGTCAAAGAGTCGTGCGCCCCAGAAGTCGCGCCCATGCACAGGTGGGGAGGGATCGGTCACGTCTTCGCTGGAGCCGACCAGCGTTCGCTTACGGCAAGCCCGTGTGGGCCGAGGCTGGAGTCAGCCGCGGTTGGTGCGTGAGTTGCGTCAGGCTGCGATGTGCCGTGGCCACCAACTCCCGTCGGATGGGAGCGTGAAACGTCGTATCGCCAGTTGGGAGAACGGACACAGCACGCCGGACGACTTCTACGGTCCGTTGCTGTGCGAGGTGTTCGACCTCAGTGCCGCCGAGTTGGGGCTGAACCACGAGGGCAAACGGGACACGGGGCTCTTGGACGCCAGTTATCCGGCGAGCCCCGAGGGCGCGATCGAAACAGTCGGCCAGCTGTGGCGCGCTGATCTCAACCGGTACGAGCCCCTGTTACAGGCTGAGCCGTCCGAGCCTGCGTGGAACGAAGCCTCGCTCCGGTGGTTGGTCGCGCCAGAGCCAGCCGTTCCTCGGCAGCGTCGGGATGGAATGCGCGTCGGTTTCGGAGACATAGCCGCCATCAAGACCACCGCGGACATGTTCGCCGAGTTGGACGACCGTTTCGGTGGTGACCACGCTCGGCACGCAGCTATCCAGTACCTCAGCACCGAAGTGACCCCGCTGCTGCGCGGTCAGTACAGCGAGCAGGTTGGTCGGGCCCTGTTCTCCACCGTGGCAGAGGCAACCCTCCTGGCCGGTTGGATGTCCTACGACGCCTGCCGTCACGGCTTGGCACAACGGTATTTCCTCCAGGCTCTCCGGTTGGCCCAGGACGCCAACGACCGTCGGCTCGCCGGAAGCATCCTGTCCGCCATGAGCCATCAGGCGACGTTCCTCGGTCGCTACACGCAGGCCGCGACACTCGCCCGCGCGGCTCTCATGGGTATCTCTCCCGTGGCCACACCGACACTGCGCGCCCAGTTCCACGCCATGGAAGCCCGCGCTCTCGCCCGAACCGGCGATGTACGGGCCTGCGAAGCCGCCCTGAGCGCGGCCACGAATGCGCTGGAGAGCAGGAACAACGACGACGAGCCGGAGTGGATCAGCTACTTCGACGAAGCCGAACTTGCCGCTGAGGCCGCCCACTGCTTCCGAGACGTCAACAGCGCCCGGCAGGCCGTCGCTCACGCCGAGAACGCCATGAGCGGCAGCCACGTACGGAGCGATTTCTTCGCGACCATGGTCCTGGCCGACGCCCACCTACACGCGGGCGACGTCGAGGAGTCCTGCCGCGTGGCGCTCGATGCGCTCGACCTGGGCGAGCAACTCAAGTCGGCCCGGTGCGTCAGCTACCTTGCCGAATTCCGGCGGAACCTTGCACGGATCGGCAACAATAAGGACGTACAGATCTTCACCGATCAGGTCAGAGAGCACAGGCTGTGGATCGCCTCGGGTGATCATGTCGGTGCCTGAGAGACCCGGTCAGCGTGTGCTCAGAACGGGCCCCATTCGTCTCGGCCCTCCCCGGTGCGAAGGGACCTTACCCGCCGAGCAAATTCGGCGGCGGCCCGGTCGCTGGTCGTGAACTGGTGACCGAGCCAGGCAACCATCATCAGTTCACGCAGGTCCGCGAGGGTCTCGTACCCGGGCCAGTTCATCAGGTCGAAGCCGTACCGGTGCACGAACTCGGCGTACTCCGCTTTTGAGTGCCAGCGGTACCTGTCGTAGAAGATCGCCGTCTGGATCAGATCCCACTCGCGTGGGGCGAGAGCGAAGCCGTCCAGATCGATGAGCACAGCGTGCCCGTCCCGATGGCGGAGGACGTTCCCGATGCTGGCATCACCGTGGATCATGCCGAAGGGAAGGACGAAGTCCAGCCGGTCGTAGTCCTTGGCCACGCTCGCCGCTCGCTCCTCCAAGAACGTTCGGTCCTCCGCCGAGATGCCGTCCAGACCTTCGAGGGACGCCGCCAGCTTGGCCAGCGGGTCGAAGTACGGCAGGCCCAGGGATTCAGGTTCCTCAAGCCAGTGCAAGCGCCGTAGGAGATCTGCCAGTTCGCCGACCGTCGCGTACTCTACGTGCTCCTGGACGCTCTCCCAGAAGGTCACCACCAGGCTGCCGACGACGAGCGGTTGGGCGACCGACGCCGGCACGCGCATGGCCGGCAAATCCTGCGTCTCAAGCCACCGGGCCACGCCCACGGCCCGCTCCATCTCCGCGAGCACCGACGGATCACGCGCTATGCGGACGATGACGGGTAACGACATCAGGCGGTAGACCGCGTTCGACCCGAGCCGCAGCAACTCGGCGCCGCGGGGGTCAAGTCCCACCGTCGCGCATGCTTCCCTGAGGACGGGCTCCAGGCCCTCCTCCGTGAACTCCGCGCCGCCGCCGTCAGATGCCCCGCTGCTGCCCGAGATCATGCTTCGACCATACGGGCCGGACCGACCGCCCGACAGGCCACCCACGTAATGGGGGCGTAATGATCTAGGTCGACAGAGGCCGAGCCCGTGCCTGCCCCGCAGGTCAGCGCCTCAAAAGAGCAACGGTCTCTGATGGGCTCCGGAGCCGTGTGCGCAGGTTCGAATCCTGCCGGGGGCACCCTGTATGAGGTGTCCAAAGACCCCGTCACCAGCGGAAACGCTGAGGCCGGGGTCTTCGTGTATGTGCAGCCGTATGCCGCTCGGAGCGGGCGTATGCCGGGGTCCGTGGACTGTTCGTGGGCAGGCTCTTGGAGCATCGCCCCAGGTCCTGCCCGGGAACGGCGAAGGCCTCCGGACATGTATAGGGGGGAAGAGCGTCGCGCGCGGCGCTCCTCGGCTCACAAGGTGCGGCCACGCCAGGCGGATGAGGAGCTCAGCCAGGAGGTGACCCGGCTGATGTCCGAGGACGTGACGATGCCGGCCAGGCGGCTCCCGTCCAGGACGAGGGCGCGGTGGGCGGAGCCGGTCTCCAGCTCGGGGACGAGCCGGGCCAGCGGGTCGTCGGGGTGCGGGGTCGGCAGGTCGTCGACCGGCACCATCACGTCGGCCACGGTGGTGGTGCCGTGCTGCGCCTCCGGGACCGAGTCGGCGCCCTTCAGGGTGACCAGGCCGACCGCGGCACCCTCCTCGTCGACGACGGGGAAGGCCGAGTGACGGAAGCGGAAGCGCGGGTCGGCGAGGAACTCGCCGACGGTGGTGGTGGCCCGGACAGTGACCGGATCAGGCGTCATGGCGTCTCTCACCGGGATTCCGCCCAGCAGTTCACGCAGCCGTGCCTGGCCGCCCTCCATCGTGGCCATCGCGATGACGAACCAGCCGATGACCACCAGCCAGACGCCGCTGAAGGGGGCCCCGGCAAGCAGGAGGTACACGCCGACACCGACCAGCAGCCATCCGAGCACCCGTCCCGCGGCCGTGGCCACCACGGTGGCGCGCAGCGGGCTGCCGGTTTTCCACCACACGATCGCGCGCAGCAGCCGGCCGCCGTCCAGCGGCGCGGCGGGCAGGGCGTTGAAGAGGGCCAGCAGGATGTTGATCCCGGCCAGCCAGGCCAGCGCCTCCACCACGAGCCCGGCGTCGGACACCCCCTCCAGCAGCCCGGCCGCCAGAGCGAACACGCCTCCGAGCAGGAGGCTGACCAACGGCCCCACGCCGGCGATCCGCAGTTCCGCTCCCGGGGTGGATGCCTCGCTCTTGAGCCGGGCGACCCCGCCGAGCAGCCACAGGGTGATGTCGTCGACGGACACACCGTTGCGACGGGCCACCAGCGCGTGGCTGATCTCATGAGCCAGCAGCGACAACAGCAGGACCGCCGCGGTCACCGATGAGGCGAACCAGTACTGCCA
Source organism: Streptomyces sp. 5K101 (assembly GCF_046506645.1). Lineage (NCBI taxonomy): Bacteria > Bacillati > Actinomycetota > Actinomycetes > Kitasatosporales > Streptomycetaceae > Streptomyces > Streptomyces sp. 5K101. The sequence continues at coordinate 125,480 of NZ_JBKFFO010000007.1, forward strand.
TGCCGGACGACCCGGATGATCTTCCGGGAAACGGCTGCCTCCCAAGCCCAGCAGGATCACGACGAAGATGACCAGGACGCTCCAGTGCACGCCCACCCGGATTCCGGCCACGCGGCCCAGTGACAACGTCGCCCGCACAGCAGCCACCTCACTCGTCCGGCCCCTGGGCGGTCTCTGTGCCGGGCAACCCCTGACCACGCACGAGACGAGACCGCCATCGCATCGGGGCCCTGTGTTTTCCCAGGTGACCCTCCCGCCGGCAACGAAACCTCGGTGAACGGGCGCGCTGCCGCCGGCAACGAACGGGGCCACTGCCGCCGGGCACGTCACTGCCCGGCCCGGTTACCCGCCATCGGGGAGAAATCATGACATTCTGGCTGATCCACTCTCCCGACGGAAGTCATCTCCTGACCGGAGTCTCCTGGCGGGGAGCGGGTTGCGGCAGGGGTGGATGGCGCAGCGGAGAGACGGCGGAGAGACGCGAGGGAGCGCCCGGTGGGTGGGTCCAGTGGGTCCAGGTGAACGGCGGACCAGGTCATGACCGAATTGGCACAAGGCCCCGCACGGGCCCGCCGGCCGCAGGCTCCGCCGCTCGGGCGGGCGCTGGTGCGCTGGACACGGACCACCGATCACAAAGTGATCGGCAATCTCTACATGGTCACCGCGTTCGCCTTCTTCCTGCTGGGCGGGGTGCTGGCGCTATTGGTGCGGGCGGAACTCGCCCGGCCTGGGCTCCAGTTGGCAGACCTGCATCAGTACAACCAGTGGTTCACCATTCACGGCACGGTCATGATGCTGCTGTTCGCGACACCCATGTTCGCCGGTTTCGCGAATGCCGTGATGCCGTTGCAGATCGGCGCGCCGGACGTGGCCTTCCCGCGGCTGAACGCCCTGTCGTACTGGATGTTCCTGTTCGGCGGCCTGATGGTGGTCAGCGGCTTTCTGGTGCCGGGCGGGGCCGCGGCCTTCGGGTGGTTCGCCTACGCGCCGCTGAACAGTGCGGTGTTCAGCCCGGGTGTGGGCGGCGACCTGTGGACGATGGGCCTGGTGGTGACCGGAGTCAGCACCACCTTGGGTGCGGTCAACTTCATCACCACCATCACGTGTCTGCGCGCGCCGGGAATGACGATGTTCCGGATGCCGATCTTCACCTGGAACATCCTGTTCACCTCGATCCTCGTTCTCCCCTCTTTCCCGGTGCTCGCGGCAGCGCTGCTGGCCCTGGAATCGGACCGGAAATTCGGCTCGCACATCTACGATGCGGCGAACGGTGGGGCGATCCTGTGGCAGCACCTGTTCTGGTTCTTCGGGCACCCCGAGGTCTACATCGTCGCGCTGCCGTTCTTCGGCATCATCACCGAGGTTCTTCCCGTCTTCTCCAGGAAACCGGTATTCGGTTATCTCGGCCTGGTCGGGGCCACGATCACCATCACCATGCTGTCGGCCATCGTGTGGGCGCATCACATGTTCGCCACGGGCGCGGTGCTGCTGCCGTTCTTCGCTGCGGCATCGTTTCTGATCGCCGTGCCGACCGGGGTGAAGTTCTTCAACTGGATCGGCATCATGCGCTACGGCTCCCTGTCCTTCGAGACACCCATGCTGTTCGCGATCGGATTCCTGGTGTCCTTCCTGCTGGGAGGCCTGAGCGGGGTGATCATCGCGTCACCGCCCATGGACTTCCACCTCACCGACAGCCATTTCATCGTCGCTCACCTCCACTACGTCCTCTTCGGTACGGTCGTCTTCGCGATGTTCGCCGGGTTCTATTTCTGGTGGCCGAAGTTCACCGGCAAAATGCTCGACGAGCGACTCGGGAAGATTCACTTCTGGACGCTTTTCGTGGGATTCCAGACGACGTTCCTGGTGCAGCACTGGCTCGGCGAGATGGGGATGCCCCGGCGCTACGGCGACTATCTGGCGGCGGACGGGTTCACCCTGCTCAACACCGTCTCGTCCGTCGGCGCCTTCCTCCTGGGTATGTCGACGCTTCCGTTCCTCTACAACGTCTGGAAGACGGCGCGGTACGGGAAGAAGGTCGACGCGGACGACCCGTGGGGGTTCGGGCGTTCACTGGAGTGGGCGACCTCCTGCCCGCCGCCGCGCCACAACTTCGTCGCCCTGCCGCGCATCCGCTCCGAGTCACCGGCCTTCGACCTGCATCACCCCGCCATCAAACAGGACGAGAAGAGGCGCCACGGATGAGAACGGAAGCCATGCTCTTCGCCGGTGTGGCGGGCTTCTTCGCGGTCACGGCCGTGAGCTACGGCTGGTTCTCGGCCGACCCGACCGGAACGGCCGTCCTCGTCGTGGCCTTTGTCATGGCGTCACTGGTGTCCTTCTTCTTCGCCGTCCAGTACCGGCGGCGGGGGCGCAGGCCGCAGGACCGCAACGACGCCGAAGTAGCGCCGAGCGCCGGCCCGGTGGAGTTCCTCCCGCCGGACAGCCCCTGGCCGATCGTCGTCGCGGCCGGCTCCGTCATCGTGGCGCTGGGCGTGGTGTACGGGCTGTGGCTGCTGCTGATCGGCCTCGGAGTGCTGGCGCCGGGCGTCCTCGGCATGGTCCTCGAACACGCGGGCCGTCAGGACTCGGGCGAACCGTCCCAAGATCGCCCGCGCTGAGCCGCGCGCCGGGGGGCCGGCTCGACCGGGAACTCCTCCCCGGCGTCCTCCGGAGGCTGCTGCGGCTGTGCGGAGGCCGCGTACCACGTGTGGAGCGCCGCACGCAGCCGCGCGACCTTGCCGGCGGAAGCGGCGGGCTCCTGGGGCGGTGCCACCGGCAGGCTCCCCCGCAGCAGGATGTACCGCTTCCCCGCCTCGACCGGCCGGTGGCTCTCCGTGTAGCCGCCCTCGATGGTCTGCCGTACGTCGCCGGTCTCCACGCCCTCGGCCAGCCGTTCGTGCTCGGCCTCCCGCAGCGCCAGGCAGACCCGCTTGGTCACCAGGAAGGCGAGCACGGGCAGCACGATCACGGCGACGCGCAGCACCCAGGTCAGTGCGTTCAAGGAGACGTCGAAGGTGAATGCCACGATGTCGTTGCCGCCGGCCAGGAGCAGGACACCGTAGAAGACGATCCCCGCGACGCCGAAGCCGGTGCGTACGGGCCGGTCGCGGGGCCGGTCGCACAGATGGTGCTCGCGCCGGTCGCCGGTCACCCACGCCTCGATGAAGGGGTACGCGTACAGGACCGAGAACAGCGCGCCGGGCAGGACCACGGCGGGCAGGAGCACGTTCCACATCAAGGTGTGCCCGGCAATCACCGTCTCCCATGGCGGGATCAGCCGCAGCGCGCCCTCCAGGAAGCCCACGTACCAGTCGGGCTGCGAACCCGTCGACACCAGGTCGGGACGGTACGGCCCGTACGCCCATACGGGGTTGATCTGTGCCAGCCCGCCGAGCAGCGTCAGCACACCGAACACCATGAAGAACAGCCCGCTGGACGAGGCGGCGAACTGAGGAAACATCGGCTTGCCCACGACGTTGCGGTTGGTCCTGCCGGGGCCGGCCCACTGCGTGTGTTTCAGGTAGAACACCAGGATCAGATGGACCGTCACCAGCGCGACGAGCAGGCCGGGCAGCAGCAGAATGTGCATCCCGTACAGCCGGCCGATGATCTCCTCACCGGGATACTCACCGCCGAAGGCGAACATCGAGAGGTAGGTCCCGGCGATCGGGATCGACAGCATGATGCCCTGGGCGATCCGCAGGCCTGTTCCGGAGAGCAGGTCATCGGGCAGTGAGTAGCCGGCGAATCCCTCCGTGATGGCGAGCACGAACAGGGTGAGGCCGATCGCCCAGTTCCCCTCGCGGGGTCTGCGAAAGGCCCCGGTGAAGAAGATCCGCAGCATGTGCACCCCGATGGCCGCCGCGAACACCAGGGCCGCCCAGTGGTGCATCTGACGGATCAGCAGCCCGCCGCGTACGTCGAAGCTGATGTCCAGGGTGGAAGCGAACGCCTCCGACATCGGGACGCCGTCCAGTGGGGTGTACGAGCCGTTGTAAACGACCTCCGTCATGGTCGGCTTGAAGAACAGCGTGAGGTAGACCCCGGTCAGGATGAGGACGAGCAGGCTGTAGAGGGCGAGTTCCCCCAGGTAGAAGGACCAGTGACCGGGGAAGGCCTTGCGCAGCAGCCCACCGGCCTCACCGACGGGCAACCGCTCGTCCAGCGCGAAGGCGCCCCGTTCCGCCGCTCCCGTCATCCGCCGTTTCACCGTGCGTGTCTTCGGACGAGTCCGCCGGAAGAAGATCACAGGCTGCTCCCGCTGTCTCTCCGTTTGAGGCAACGATAGGCAAGAACGGGGGAACGGCGTCGACACGCGCCGGTTCACCCTCCGAAGGGACGCATCCCGGCCGTGGCGCTCTCTCTCCTGTAGACGACCGACGCCCATGTGCCCGTGATGCGCGTCACAGCGATGGTGGCTACCTGGGGTTACAGGCAGCTCCGGTCCAGATGGCGGAAAACAGCCCCTACCCCAGTCGTCACGTGACGGAAAAGTGACCTGCACCTACCTAGCGGTAACAAGATCCCGCGTGCCAGATTCCGCATGCCACCGGCCGGCGGCTCCCCCACCCGTACGCCACACCCTCGTCGAGAACGACCGGAAGTCGCTCTCTTGTGGCCAGGAGCAGGAGTTCGCCGTGTCTGGATTCAGTCTGTTCGGAGTGTTGCCCTCGACGGCTCGGAGGCAGCGGTGGCTGCGGGCCGCCGTCGCCGCGCCGCTCGCGTTCAGTGGACTCGTGGCCGCCGGGGCCGGGACAGCACAGGCCGGGCCGGAGAGTGGGGCGAGTGCGATCGTGGCGCTGGGAGACAGTTACATCTCCGGCGAGGCCGGGCGGTGGCAGGGCAACAGCCTCACCGACACCGGCAGCAGGGACGGCACCGACCGCGCCTGGACCGGGACGGGGTACGACCCGGCGCGGGTGTACGGGACGACGGCGGCGAACGGGTGCCACCGGTCGGACTCCGCGGAGGTGCGCAGCGCCACCGGGACGACCCAGGCGCTGGTGAACCTCGCCTGTTCCGGGGCGACCACGCAGAACGTCTTCCGCGCGTCCAGTGGCGGCACCGCGTTCAAGGGCGAGGCACCCCAGGCGGACCAACTGGCCGCCGTGGCCGCCACGTACGACGTCGAGGCGATCGCGCTGTCGATCGGCGGCAACGACCTCGGGTTCGCCGACATCATCACGAGCTGCGCGAAGGACTACATCATTTACTACTCGTACTGCCACGACGACCAGCAGGAGGTTGTGGACGCGAAGATCGACACCGTGATGGCGAACGTCGGCAAGGCCGTAGACGAGGTCCGCGCGGTGATGTCCGGGGCCGGCTCTACGCGCAGCCGGCGGGCGACTTCAGCTGCCGCAACACGGCGGGCGCGGGGCCGTCGGGCATGTATCTGACGGCGTCCTGACGCCCGGGGGCCAGGAGAGGCCGGCCGGTACTGCCGCCACCGGCCCGCTCTGCGGCACGACGGCGCGGCAGCACCGGGCGGGTACGGCGGCCGGCCCGCTCAGGCGTTGGGCCGCTTGCCGTGGTTCGCGCCCTTCTTCTTGCGGGCGCGTCGCTTGTTGCCTCGCTTCGACATGGTACACATCTCTCTTTTCGGGGTTTATCGGGCGCTCGCCAGTCTAGATTCGGGCCGTGGCCGCCGCATCAGCGTCGCCCACGGCGCTGATCTGCGCCTCCCGCGTCAGGCGCACCGACGCCGACGGCGCGCAGCCGCGTGGGCGGTGCCGAGGATGCGCCGGTAGCGGTGGCGCAGCCGGGCACCGGAGCCGACCTCGACGCGGAGGTATCGTCCAGGCCGCACTCCCGGGTCGTTGCTATGGGCCGACGAGGTACGTGATGTCGCTCACGACGTACGCGCCATAGCGGAACGCCGCCCCGAGCGCCTCCAGCCTCGCGTACTGCTCTGCGGACAGATACAGGTACTCAGGGGACAACGAGGCGCTCTTCGTGGGCAGGACCTGCAGCAGCAGCCGGAAGGCGAGATCGGGAGTGCAGTGGCGGACGCACTCGGCGAGCGCTGCTGCGATGCCAGGTACCGCGACGGCCTGTTCCAGCCCGGCTGCGGCGAATGAGATCTCCGTCGCCACGGTTTCGCGAAGTTCTCCCTCCGATACCACCGGCCGCACCTTGTCCAGGACTCGCACCTCGACGGGATCCCGTTCCCGCGGACGCGTCGAGCGCGCGTCCTCAAGGCGCCACAGCCAGGCACGCATGTCCGTGCCGTCCTCGACCGGGTCGAAGCAGCGTCGCACGCCGGCCAACCACAGGGCGTGGATGTCCTCGGCAAGCAGTGGAGAGTTCATCAGCAGCTGCACATCCGTGCCGAGCTGGTCGTCCTCCTCTTCAGCGGCCGCGTGCTGGGCAAGGGCGAGCACAGTGGGTTCGTCGAGGCGAAGCATCGAACGGGAGCACACCTTCTCGGTCAGTCCGCTGAGACCGAAGTCGTCCACGTGGTCCACGTAGTACACCTCGCGGCGCAACTTCTGCGTACCGGCGTCCTTGCAGTCCCACAGCCGCGCGTCGGTGCTCTTGGCGAACGAACTCAGGTCCAGGCACTTGCCTGTGGACAAGCTCTTCAGGGGTGAGGTGGCGCGAACGTCGCCCTTCCACGACTGCCCCTTGGACTTGTAGCAGTCCGAGATCTGGATCTTCGTACCGTTCGCCGACGCGTTCCCCGCCACATCCAGGCACTTCTGCGAGCCGACGTTGCGGAGGTGGAGGTCGTCCTCACTGCCCTCGAGCGTCCACTGCTGCGCCGCACCGCCGTTGCAGGTGTAGATCTGGACCGGCGTGCCGTTGGTCGTACCGCCGCCCTGAACGTCCAGGCAGCTGCCCCTCGCGCCCGGCACCTCGATCGTCACGTGGCTGTCGCCGATCCAGCCCACACCGCCGGGGGACCAGTAGTCCTGCCAGCGGGTGTAGTAGTCCGCGAGCCACGACTGGCCGACGATCTGCCCCAGGGTGAATGTGCCGTCCTGCAACGCCTTCGTGGCGTCCTTGCCGGCGGCGAGGATCTGCTGCCGCTGCGCGGCCTGCGAGGCGATCTCCTGCTGCCACTCGGCGGACGCCTGCGCCACCTCTTTGCCGAGCACCCGGTTCGGGTCGATCGGGTCGTGCCACGCACACGACGCGAAACGGGTTTTCAGATCCTCGACCGCGACGCGGAACTCCGGCGTGCCCGGGGCCGGTGCCGTACGCGGGAAGCCGCCCGAGGCGAGGAAGATCCGGGCGTCATCGGCGAACACCCTGGGAACGAAGAACTCGTTGGGCTCGACCTTCCCGGAGTTCTTCTTCCACAGCGCCCACGCCTCCTGTTCTTTCGGCGTCCCTCCGGTGGTGTACAGCGGGTCGCCGATCGCGAGCGCGGCGGCCTTCGTCTTGTCGTCAGCGGTGGGCGACGGGTCCCAGAACGGGTTGAGAACCCCCTCCTCCGGATTGGAGTACGACTGCCACAGCCACGGCAGCAGACCGATCCGGTCGTAGATCTTGTTCGCGTCGCGCGGTTCGCCGGGGTAGGACTCCAGGCCGCTTGTGGCACTCGACCACGCGTACCCCTGCTTCTGGACCTTGTCGACCCACTGGTCCTTGCTGTCACTGTCCGCTCTGTAGGCCTGATGCAGCGGGGTCTTGTCGTTGAAGATGTCCCGTTCGAGCTTCTCGTGGAGCTGATCGGGCGGCAGCGCGATGGCCTCCTGCGCAAGGGCGAACATGCTGGGTCCGCCCCTGCGCATGGCTTCGCCGGCCAGGCACTGGTCCTCACGCAGCCGTTCGGCTGCCTTGGCGTCGTAGCCTTCGTACGAGTCGCCGGCCGGGGCCATGCGCGGTTCGGCGTCCCGGCCGAGCAGGCTGGGCTGGACGGCCAGGCCACCGAGGACGGCCAAGGCTGTGACGGACGTGACGGCAGAGGCGAGGGTCGCGGATATTCGGGATCTGGGGTTGAACAACCCCGGTCCAAGTCGCAAAGGATCGTCCTTCGTAGCGAGCGAGGGCAGGCGGGGGCGACCGCCCAAGGGGGCGGTGATGACAAGCCGGGTCAGCCCGCTGTCCCGGCGCGGGGACAGCGGGTGCAGTCAGCGGCGACCAACGCGGCGTTGTCAGCGAGCCGGTATCGCGGCATGACGATCCATCCCTCCCCGTGGCGGCACTGTTCCCCCGGCCGCCTACTGATGTGTGCGTGTCTGGCGGATTGGTCAAGATCCACCACACGCGGGATCACCATAGACATAGGCCAACTGGCCGGTACAAGAGGAAATTTCGGCGCCGGTAGCCCGATGGCGCGAACACGTGTGCGGGCAATACGCCGATATCGCGCCCCTGCGCCCCGTGTTCACCGTCGGGACGACCCGTGTGTTTGCTGTGAAGATCTACGGGCAGGGTGGTGCCTGTTGGCCGGAAATCAACCTGACAACACCCGGTGTGATGCGTGCCACAGGTGGCATCTGCCGCGGCACACGCCTCGGCGGGGCGAAGCCGTCGCCCCGCGCGCGGTGCCCGCCTCGCCCGCCGGCTCACGCTGCAGCAGCTCGACACCTGGCAGGTGCCCCACAGCAGCGAGGCGTCCGACACGGCCACCCCGCCCAGTCATGGACACCCGGCTGAGGCAGTGCGAGCCGTCAGGCCGAACTGCGCCTGCGCGATGCCGTCTTCTTCGGCGTGGGCTTGGGCTCCGTCTTGGACGCTGTCTTCTTGGTGGTCTTCGCCGTGGACTTGGCCGTCGCCGTCTTCTTGGCGGTCTTCGCGGTGGACTTCGCCGCCGTCTTCTTCGCCGCCTGCGACGTCGACTTCCGCGCGCCGGACGGCTTGGGCTCGCGTCTGCCCTTGATCGGCGTGACCTCGGCGCCCGCGCCCTCCCCGCCGCGCGCCTCCCGCGCCGCGCGCACGCTGTTCTCCAGGGCCGCCATCAGGTCGATGACCTTGCCGCCGACGCGCTCGGCGGACGGCTCCGCCTCGGGCGCCGTGGCCCCGCCCTCCATCTTCGCGGCGATCATGGCCTCGACCGCCTCGCGGTAGTCGTCGTGCAGGGTCTCGATGTCGACCTCTCCGAGCGTGTCCATCAGGGCGTCGGCCAGGTCGAGTTCGGCCTCCCGTACGGTCACGTCCTCCTGCGGCGCCGCGCTCTCGGGGGCGCGGATCTCGTCGGGCCACAGGAGGCCGTGCATGGTGATGACGTCGTCGACGACGCGCAGCATGCCGAGCCGTTCCCGGCCGCGCAGCGCGAACTTGGCGATGGCGACCTTGTCGCTGCGCTTGAGCGCCTCGCGCAGCAGCGTGTACGGCTTGGCGGCGGGCACGCCGTTGGCCGACAGGTAGTAGGCCGCGTCCATCTGCAGCGGATCGATCTCGGAGGACGGCACGAAGGCGACGATCTCGATCGTCTTCGCCGTGGGCAGCGGCAGGGAGGCGAGGTCCTCGTCCGTGATCGGGATCATGGACCCGTCGGCGTCCTCGTACGCCTTGCCGATCTCGGCGTTCGTCACCTCCTTCTCCTCCAGCTCGCACACCTTGCGGTAACGGATCCGGCCGCCGTCGGCCTCGTGGATCTGCCGGAAGGACACCGAGTGGTTCTCGGTCGCGTTGACGAGCTTGATCGGGATGCTGACCAGCCCGAAGGAGATCGCACCGTTCCAGATGGATCGCACGTTTCATCCCTTCCATCCGGGATTCGTGGGATTCTCATCGTATGACGCCGATCACGGAGGTGGATGGGCGGCGGCTGGCGCTCAGCAATCTGGAGAAGGTCATCCACCCCGCCACCGGGACGACCAAGGGCGAGATCCTGCACTACTACGCCGTCACGGCCGAGGCGATACTCCCCCACCTCAAGGACCGCCCGGTCTCGTTCCTGCGGTATCCGGACGGCCCCGACGGCCAGGTGTTCTTCACCAAGAACCCGCCGCCGGGCACGCCCGACTGGGTGCGCACCGCCCCCGTCCCCCGGTCGGACGACCCCGGCGCGCGCCAGGTGGTCGTGGACGATCTCGCGTCGCTGGTGTGGGCGGGCAACCTCGTCGTCGAGTTCCACACGCCGCAGTGGCGGGCCGACCGGCCGGCCGTCGCCGACCGCATGGTCTTCGACCTCGACCCCGGTGCCCCCGCCGGCATGGCCGAGTGCTGCGAGGTGGCGCTGTGGCTGCGCGAGAGGCTGGCGGCGGACGGACTCGACGCGTACGCCAAGACGTCGGGATCCAAGGGCCTGCACCTGCTCGTGCCGCTCGTGCCGGCGCCGTCCGAGAAGGTGTCGGCTTACGCGAAGGAGCTGGCCAGGGAGGGCGAGGCCGCGCTGCCGAAGCTGGTGCTGCACCGGATGGCGCGCGCCCTGCGGCCCGGCAAGGTGTTCGTCGACCACAGTCAGAACGCCGCCGCCAAGACCACCGCCACGCCCTACACGCTGCGCGCCCGCGCCGAGCCGACGGTCTCGGCGCCGGTGACGTGGGAGGAGGTGGAGGCGCGGCAGGGTCTCGTGTTCCGCCTCGGCGACATCGCGGCGCGGCTCGACCGGTACGGGGAACTGCTCGATCCGCTCACCGACACGGACAGCGCCGGGCAGCTGCCGTGAGCGTGCCGAGGCCGCCGCTGAAGGTGGCGGCGGCGGAGTCGGTGACCGTGCTGCCGCGCGAGGCGGGCCTGGCGTACGAGCCCAAGTTCGACGGTCACCGGATGGTGGTCTTCCGGGTGGACGGGGAGGTACTGCTGCAGGCCCGTTCGGGGCGGATCGTCACGGCCGCGTTCCCCGATCTCGCCGAGGCGGCGGGGCGGCTGCCGGACGGCACGGTGCTCGACGGCGAGGTGGTCGTGTGGCGGGACGGACGTACGGACTTCGCCGCCGTGCAGAAGCGGGCCGCGGCCACCGCGGGGCGGGCGCCGAGGCTCGCGCGCAGCCTGCCCGCGTCGTACGCCGCCTTCGACGTGCTGGCCGAGAGCGGCGAGGACCTGCGGCGGCTCTCGTACGCGAAGCGGCGGGAGCGGCTGGTCGCCCTGGTGGGCCCGCTCGGGCCGCCGCTCCAGCCGGTGCCGATGACGCTGGACGTGACGGAGGCGGAGACGTGGTTCCGGACGCTGCCCACGATCGGCGTCGAAGGGCTGGTGGTCAAGCGGCTCGACCAGACCTACCGCAGTGGCGCGCGGGCCTGGCGGAAGCTGCGGCACACGAGCAGCCGGGACGCGGTGGTGGTGGGCTTCACGGGCGGGGCGGCACGTCCGGCGTCGCTGGTGCTGGTGCTGCCGGACGACGACACACCGGTCGTGTCGAGCCCCCTGTCGCCGGCGCTGCGGTCCCAGGCGGGAGTGGCGCTGGCCGGGCGGGTGGGCGCCGATACGGGGACGGCGGTCGCGGTGGGAGTGGGCGACGTCGGCTACCGGACCGTCGAGCCGGGTCTGACGGCGGAGGTGGAGCAGCGCACGACACGGCACACGGTCACGACGGTGGTGCGGCTGCGGCTTCCCGAGGAAGTGGATTAATCAAGTTTGACTAGCTGTACGACAGGGCAGTACCTTCAGGACGGACCACGTAGTCAAGTTTGAACAGATGAGGAGACAGAGTGACGCGACTGCCCGACACCGGATACACCCCGACCGCCGAGGAGCTGGCGAGCATCCAGGAGTGGTTCGCCACCTACGACGAGGCGAGCGCCAAGCGCGACGTCGAGCGGATGGCGGACATGGCCGTCTTCCCGCTCAACCTGGTCAGCGACGACTCCGCGGGCAACGGCGCCTCGGCACAGTGGGACCGGCAGCAGTTCGTCCGGACGATGACGCACGTGATGGGCGACGGCAGCGACGACATCACCTTCGAGTCGGTACGGACGCCGGTCTTCCTCTCCCCCGCCATGGCCGTGGTCTTCACGGACTCGACCATGACCATGGACGGTCACACGCAGCAACTGCGGTACGCGGACGTCCTGATCCGGCAGGACGGCCGGTGGGCGTTCCAGACGATGATGCAGGGTGGCTGGGGCGACAACCTGCGCTGACGAGGGGCCGGGGGCGCACCGCTCAGCCGGCCAGCCAGGTGCGGCGGTCACGTGCCGCCGCGTACAGCGCCTCGACGTCGGCCGGTTTCAGGACGCCGCCGAGCCGGGCCAGTGCGGGCACCTCGTCGTCCCGCAGGACGCGGACGTCCTGCGGGACGGACCGCGTCTCCAGCCGCACGGCGCCCACCACCGCCAGGACCGGCCGCACCGCCGTGGCCAGCGCGTGGGCGGCGCGCTCGGGCCGGCGGCGCAGCGCCCCCGCGTACCTGTCCGCCGGTCCGCTGCCGACGCGCACCACGGGGCCGAGGACGCGGACCGGGACGCGCCGCGCCGCGAGATCCTGCACCGCGAGCACCCCGCCGGGGCCGACGGCGAGGTGGTCGATGCGGTCCGCGCCCGGTAGCGGTACGCAGTGCACGGTCCGCCATCCCGCGGACTCCAGCCGGTCCAGCGCCTCGCCCAGCCGCTGCTGCGCCGCGAGGTCGGCCCGGCGCGGGTCCCGCCGCAGCCGGGACAGGGCCGGCGCGGGCCGCAGGTCCAGCTCGGCGTGCAGGGCCTCGCCGGGGCGGTTGGGCGCCAGGTCGTCGTCGGGGTGCAGGGCGAGCCGGGCGAGGTCCGCCGGAGAGGGGACGGGCGGCGGGCCGACGGTGACGTCACCGGTGACATAAGGGGCGAGGGCCGCGAGCACGGGCTCCCTGTACTGCTCCAGAACCACACTGATCCGGCCGTTGTCGGGGTCGTACCAGGCGACCGTACGGCCGTCCGGAAGATTCACGTACAGCCTGTTACGGCCCCCTGGCCGCGTGGGCGTGACCCGCAGTCCCCGCATGACACCACCACCCCTGACCATGGGAGCAGCCATGGCGGCCGGGGGCAACATCCCGGCGTCCGGCGAGCGGCGTGATACAGGTCGCGTCGTCGGGGTCGTGGGGCACACTCTCCCCAGACACACGGACGGACGCAGCGTTCCGGGGGAGGGGGCAATGGTGTTCGCGGGGATCGAAGAGGTCGACTGGGCCTCTCTGGCGCACGCCTACGGCCCGGCAGACGACGTGCCGGAGTTACTGCGCGGACTGGCCTCCGCGGATCCCGAGGAGCGCGAGCACGCGCTCGACGCGATGTACGGGTCCGTGCACCACCAGGGAGACGTCTACGACTCGACGCTCGCGTGCATCCCGTTCCTGATGGAGCTGGTGGCCGACCCCACGGTCGAGGACCGGGGCGGCATCCTGGAGCTGCTGACCAGCATCGGCGGCATCGACCTGGACGGCGACGACGAACTGGACCCCGAGGACGAGGACTTCGAGGGGGCGGCCAACTACGCGATGGCGGCGTCGGCGGTCACGGCGGGCGCCGACGTGTTCCTGGCGCTGGCCGGCGACCGCGACCGCGGGGTGCGGCTCGCGGCGCCGCTCGCGCTGGCGACGCTGCACAGCGACCCGGTGCGGGTGCTGGAGCTGCTGCGGGAGAGGTTCGACCGGGAGACGGACAACGAGGTACGGCTGGCCTGCATCGACGCGGTGGGCCGGATAGCGATGCGGCACCAGTGCCTGACGCCCGACGTCGTGGCCTGGCTGATGACGATCGGCGGCCCGGACTACTGCGCGGGCCTGCGGCTGGGCGCGATCGCGCAGCTCGCCCGCTGCGCGCCGGCGGCGCTGCCCGCCGACGTGGTGCCGTGGGTGACCGGCCTGCTGCGCGAACTGCGGGCGGAGCCCGTCGTGGTGGCCGCGGCGGCCGACACGACCGCGCCGCCGGTGCTGGGGCAGCCGCGCGAGATACGGGCGGCGGCCGCCGCGGGCCGGGTCGCGCCGTGGACCGCGGACCTGCTGCGGACGCTCCACGCCGGTCTCGGCGACCGGGTGGACGACCGGATCGCGCTGCTGGCGGACCAGTTGTGCAGCCCCGACCGGGGGCAGCGCATCGACGCCGTACGGATGAGCGAGGTGCTGCTGCGGACCCTGCGCGGCGCGTACGACGAACTGGTGGGACTGATCGGCGAGCAGCTCGCCGATCCCGAGCCGCGGCTCCGGGACGCGGCGGCCTATGTGCTCAAGGACCTGTTCCAGCTGGCGGAGCCGGCGGCGGACGCGTTGCTGGAGCGGGTGGCGGCCGAGCCGCACGGCTGGGTGCGCGAGTGGGACGCCGGGCCGCCGACGCTCGGTTCGGCGGTCATGGCGCTGGTGCGGGCGGGCGACGCGCGGATCGTGCCCGTCCTGGCGCGGATCCTGGAGCGGGGGGAGGCGCCGGGGGACCTGGGGCGTTCGCTGGACCGGCTCGGGGCGGCGGCGGCGCCGCTCGGACCGGCGCTGTGCGACCGGCTCGCCCGCCTGGCGCTCGACGACACCCTCCCCGAACAGGCCGGGCCGCTGCTGCACGGGCTGTCCGTGCTCCGGGCGGCCGACACGCTGCCCGAGGCGGTGCCCGCCGTGCTGCGGGTGCTGCGGGAGGCTCCCGTGAACCGGCGGGAGTGGGTGGTCGAGTCGGCGCTGCGGGCGCTGACCGCCTTCGGGCCCGCCGCGCGCGAGGCCGCGCCCGAGCTGCGTCGGCTGGTGGCCGGGCCGCGCCGGGTGCGGACCGGCGACGCGGGGCTGCCCGCGGCGCTGGCCGCGCGGGCCGCCGGTGCGCTGTGGGCGGTGGAGGGTGACGCGGACGCGGTGCTGCCGGTGCTGTGCGCGGTGCTGAACGGGCCCGACCCGGGCGCCCGGCGCACGGCCGCAGCCGTGGTCGGGACGCTGGGTCCGGCCGGGGCGCCCGCCGCCCGTCTGCTCGGCGCCCTGCTGTGGTCGGCGGAGCCGTGGACCCGGGTCGAGTCGGCCGCGGCGCTGTGGCGGGTGACCGGGGACCCGAGCCGGGCCTGGCCGGTGCTGCGCCGGGCCTGGGGCGAACTGCCGCACGCCCGGGTGCGGGTGGCGGCGGCCCTCGCCGAGATGACGACGCGGGGGGCCGAGGGCGCGGACCGGCTGGTCGACCGCGAACTGCTGACCGTACGGCGGCACAACGCGATCGACGCGGGCGCGGGCGGCCATGACATCTTCACCGACGAGAGGCTGCTGAGCCTGTGCCGGCAGGCGGTCACGCGCGGGCCGTGACCGCCCGGGCCCGGCCGCCCGCTGACGCCGTGGCCCGGCCGCGCCCGTCGTGGCGCGTGCGCGATCCTGGACCATGACGGAGGGAATCAAAAGATGATCATTTTCGGCACCAAGGGCTACCTGTACCAGCTGGCCGTCCTCACGCTGGTCTGCGGCCACTGCGGCAACCCGTCGGCGCACACGCTCCGCAAGCGGGTCACGAAGTTCACGCTGTTCTTCGTGCCGCTGTTCCCCATCTCGACGAAATTCGCGACGCAGTGCACGTTCTGCGGCGCGGAGCAGCGGCTGACGGCCCCGCAGGCGGAGCAGCTCCAGTTCCAGGCCGCGTCCGCCCCGCCCAGTGCACAACGGGTACGTCCGGGCGAGTAAGAGACGGTACGTCCAGGGAGTGAAAGCGACGTCGTGCGACGCCCCCTGACATAAGGGACAAATGCTCTTACTGATTGCTACGTTGCGTTACGTTGCGTGGCATGACCGCACCGACGGCGGTGTCGCCCCCGCCCGCGCCACGCCCCGCCAAGCGGCGGGGCGTGGAACTGTCGCTGCTCATCTGCGCCGTCCTGGTCTCCGTCTACGGCTACGCCGCCGTCGGCCTCGCCCGGCAGGGGGCCGTGCCCCCCGACACACTGCGCTACGGGGCCGGGCTCGGGCTCCTCGCCCTGCTCGCCCACCTCGCCGTCCGCCTGCGCGCCCCCTACGCCGACCCGCTGCTCCTGCCCATCGCCGTCCTGCTCAACGGCATCGGGCTCGTGCTGATCTACCGGCTCGACCTGGAGACCCCCGGCGAGGCAGCCGCGCCCACCCAGCTCGTGTGGTCCGCTCTCGGCGTCGCACTGTTCATCGCCTCCGTCGTCGTCCTGCACGACCACCGGGTGCTGCAGCGCTACGCGTACGTCAGCGTCGTCGCCGCCCTCGCGCTGCTCTGTGCGCCGATCCTCTTCCCCGCCGTCAACGGGGCCCGCATCTGGATCCGGGTCGCCGGACTGTCCATCCAGCCGGGCGAGTTCGCCAAGGTGCTGCTCGCCGTGTTCTTCGCCGCGTACCTCGCGGCCAACCGCGGCGCGCTCGCCCGCTCGGGCCGGTGGTTCTCCGGACTCCAGCTGCCGGCGGGGCGCGTCCTCGGGCCGGTGCTCACGATCTGGCTGCTGAGCGTGGGCGTGCTGGTCCTGGAACGGGACCTCGGCACCTCGCTGCTGTTCTTCGGACTGTTCGTCGTCATGCTCTACGTGGCCACCGGCCGGATCGGCTGGATCGCCGTCGGCCTGCTGCTCGCCGCGGCCGGCGCGTACGCCGTCGGCTCGCTCGAACCGCACGTCCACAGCCGCGTCCAGGACTGGCTCGACCCGTACGCGAGCATCGAGGCCGGACAGGGGCCGGGCCAGCTCGCCCAGTCGCTGTTCGCCTTCGCCACCGGCGGCATGCTCGGCACCGGCCTCGGGCTCGGCCACTCCGTGCTCATCGGCTTCGCCGCCAAGTCCGACTTCATCCTCGCCACCGCGGGCGAGGAGCTCGGCCTCGTCGGCCTGACCGCGCTCTTCCTGCTGTACGCGCTGCTCGTCGCCCGCGGCTACGGCGCGGCGCTCGCGCTGCGCGACGCGTTCGGCGGGCTGCTCGCCGTCGGGCTGTCCTCGATCATCGCGCTCCAGGTGTTCGTCATCGCGGGCGGCGTCACGGGCCTCATCCCGCTCACCGGCATGGCGATGCCCTTCCTGGCCCAGGGCGGCTCCTCCGTCGTCACCAACTGGGTGATCGTCGCCCTGCTCGTCCGCCTGAGCGACTCGGCCAGGGGGCCCGGGCCCGACGCCGCTGAGCCGGAAGCCGTCGCCGCAGTGCCGGCGGTCGGCCCGTGACCCGGTACGTGCGGCACGCGGCCGCGTTCTGCGTGCTCCTGCTGGCCGCGCTCCTCCTCAACGCGGCCCGCGTGCACGTCGTCGAGGCGCCCGCCCTCGTCGACAGCCCCGCCAACCGGCGCACCGCCATCGCCCGTTACGCCGAACCACGCGGCGACATCGTCGTCGACGGCAGGCCGGTCACCGGCTCCCGCGACACGGGCGGCCGGCTGCGGTACGAACGGACCTACCACCACGGACCGCTGTTCGCCCCCGTCACGGGCTACGCCTCACAGCTGTACGGCACCTCCCTGCTGGAGAACATCGAGGACGGCATCCTCGCGGGCACCGACCCGCTGCTCTCCCCGCTGCCGTTCTGGAACGACCTCAGCCGCGCCCGCCCGCCCGGCGGCAGGGTCGTCACCACGATCAGGGCAGCGGTGCAGCGGGCCGCGTACGAGGGGCTGGACGGCCGGCGCGGCGCCGTCGCCGCGGTCGAACCGGCAACGGGCCGCATCCTGGCCCTGGTCAGCAGCCCCTCGTACGACCCCGGCGAACTGGCGGGCTCCGGCGAGGACACGGCGGACGCCTGGGTGCGGCTGAACGGCCTCCGCACCCGGCCGATGCTCAACCGGGCAATCCGCCAGACGTACCCGCCGGGATCCGCCTTCAAGATCGTGACGGCCGCGGCGGCGCTGGACTCGGGCGTCGTCGACGACGTGGACGCGCCGACCCGCACCCCCCGGCCGTACCTCCTGCCCGGTACCAGCACCAGGCTGCCCGATGCTGCCGAGGACTGTGAGAACGCCTCGCTCGCGTATGCGATCCAGTGGTCGTGCAACTCCGTGATGGCCGGGCTCGGCGCGCGCGTCGGGCTCTCCGGAATGGTCCAGGCCGCCACCGGGTTCGGCTTCAACGACGCGGGGCTGCGCATCCCGGCGGCGGTCTCGCGGTCGAACTTCGACACCGACATGTCCCTGGACCAGCTCGCGCTCTCCTCGATCGGCCAGTTCAACACGACCGCCACGCCACTGCAGATGGCCATGGTCTCGGCGGCCGTCGCCGGCGGCGGCCCCGTCCGGTACCCGTACCTGGTGGAGCGGGTGACCCGGGCGGACGGCGATCCGGTCACGCAGTACGGCCCCCGGCCGTACCGGCAGGCCATGAACCCGGCGACGGCGATGCAGCTGCGCCGGCTGATGGTGCGGGCCGTCGAGGAGGGCACCGGGGCCAATGCGGCGATCAAGGGGGCGATCGTGGGCGGCAAGACGGGCACGGCCCAGCACGGCGTCGGCAACGCCGGCACCCCGTACGCCTGGTTCATCTCCTGGGCGCAGGCCCGGAACGCGCCGCAGCCCGGGGTCGCGGTGGCGGTGGTCGTGGAGGACGCGGCGGCGGACCGGGAGGAGATCAGTGGCGGGGGCAGCGCGGCGCCGATCGCCCGCGCGGTGATGGTGGCGGCGCTGCGAGACTGACGGCATGGACGTGGCGCGGGCTCTGGAGACCATCGGGCGGCTCGATCCCGGTCTGAGCGCCTTCGTCGAGGTGTGGGGCGACCGGGCGCGGGGTCTGGCTGGTGCGGTGGATCCTCGACTGCCGCTCGCGGGGCTGCCGTTCGCGGTGAAGGGGAGATCCGGTATCGGGTCGTACGCGGCTCGCCGGCTGATCGCGGCGGGGGCGGTTCCGGTGGGGTCGACGTCGGTGCCCGGCCCCGGCACGTACTGGCAGACCTGGGGCCTCGGCACGCACGGCCCCACCCGGAACCCCTGGCGCGCGGACCGCACCCCGGGCGGCTCGTCGGCCGGTTCGGCGGTGGCGGTGGCGGCGGGGATGGCGGCGCTGGCGACCGGCAGCGACGGGGCCGGCTCGGTGCGCATCCCGGCGGCGTGGTGCGGGGTGTTCGGCCTGAAGACGACCAACGGGCTGCTGCCGTCGCCGGACCGTACGGGGCTGGCGTCGGCCGGGGTGCTCGCGCCGACGGCCGAGGAGGCGCGCCCGTATGTGCGGTGCGTGCTCGACGGCGACGAGGACACGGTCGTGGAGGTGCCGCTGCGGGCGGTGTGGTCGCCGGACCTCGGGTTCGCGGACGTGGACCGTGAGGTGCTTGCCGTCGCGCGGGCGGCGCTGGAGCGGCTCATGTCGGCCGGTGTCGTACGGCTGCAGGCCCGAAACGCGTCCCTGCTGGACCCGGTGGAGGCGTGGACGGCGGTGCGGGCCGGGCGGGCGGCGGAGGGCGCGGAGGTGCGGGAGGAGAACGACCGGCGGCTCGACGCGCTGTTCGCCGGGGCGGACGTCCTCATCACCCCGGCGACCCCCAACCGCCCGCACGGCCACGACGGCCCCGGCCGCGATGTCTACTCCACGGCCCTGACGTGGGTCTTCAACCTGAGCGGCCACCCCGCGGCCAGCCTCCCGGCGGGCTTCACGAGCGACGGCTGCCCCGTCGGACTCCAACTGGTGGCGCCGCGCGGGTCGGACGTCTCACTGCTCGAAATGTCGGTTGCGGCGGAAAGGCATCTGATTACTGTGCGGCCATGACCGCATACGAACTCGCGCAGGTGAACACAGCCCGGCTCAAACACCCTCTGGACTCGGCCGAGTTGAAGGACTTCGTCGACAACCTGGACCCCGTGAACGCGGTCGCCGACGCGGCCGACGGTTTCGTGTGGCGCCTGCAGGACGAGACGGGCAACGCCACGGACATGCGGGTGTTCGGCGACGACACGATGATGGTGAACATGTCGGTGTGGCGGGACACGAACGCGCTGACGGCGTTCATGTACCAGGGGATGCACCGCGAACTGCTGGCGCGCCGCTACGAGTTCTTCGAGCGGGTCAAGGAGGTCATGACCACGATGTGGTGGGTCCCGGCAGGCCACCGCCCGACGGTCCGCGAGGCGGAGGAACGCCTGCTCCATGTGCGGGAGCACGGTCCGACGCAGTACGCGTTCACGCTGCGGACACCGTTCCCGCCGCCGGGGGCGGGGGCAGCGTGATCAACTGCGCCGGTTGACCGCCGTGAGGTCGATCTCGATCGGGAAGGGTCGCTGGACCTTGAGCCGATTGTGGTGGATGTCCTCCAGCGCATAGACCCGGGTCGCGGGATCGAGCTCGTAGACGTAAACGACCGGCAGGCCGTTGTCCTCCTCGACACGCCAGAAGTGCGGGACGCCGGCCTGGGCGTACTTGCGGGGCTTGACCTCTCTGTCGCGCTCGACGGAGTCGGCGGAGACGACTTCGACGGCGAGGACGACGTCCTCGGGCTCGAACCAGGTCTGCCGCGGGCCGGTGTCCGCGTCCACCGGAACCACGAGAACGTCGGGCTCGGGCCGGTTCTTGCGGTCCATCCTCATGGTCATCTCACCGATGGCCTCAAGATGCTCCGGCGCCTGGTCCGTCAGCGCGTGCACCAGGAAGTGAATGGTGCGCGAATGGAACCGGGTCTGCGGACTCATCAAAACAAGACTCCCGTCGATCAGCTCCGTGTGCGGAGGAAGATTCGGAAGCTTGTCGAGGTCGTCCGCCGTCCAGCCTTCGGCCGGCGGACGAGGCCATTCGAAGTTCTCGTCCAGCCCGTACTCGCGTGCGGCGCTCATGATTGCTCCCATGCGACGGAGTCTGCCTGGCAGATCCAGCGTACCCAGCAGAGATGCCGCATCGACCCATCGAAAGAGTGATCGACGATCTCGTGTTGACGGGCCCGCCCCTCAGCCGTCGGAGACCTGCGCGCCCTCCGCGATCGCGTCCGTCACCTCGGACACGCGCGCCTGCTCCTCCGCGGCGAACCGTTCCCGGTCGAGCTGTTCGGCCACCTCCTCGTCCTGGGTCATCAGCAGGTCGAGGCTCGCGTCGCCCATCTCGAAGACGCCCATGTCCAGATACGCCTTCTGGAGCCGTTCGCCCCACAGTCCGATGTCCTTGACGCACGGCACGATCCGGCTGAACAGCAGCTTGCGGAAGAGATGGAGGAACTCGGACTGCTCCGAGTACTCCTCCGCCTCCTTGCGCGAGATGCCGAAGTTCTCCAGGACCTCGACACCGCGCAGGCGGTCGCGCATCAGGTAGCAGCCCTCGATCACGAACTCCTCGCGTTCGCGCAGTTCGGCGTCGGAGAGCTGCTGGTAGTAGTCGCGCAGGGCCATCCGCCCGAAGGCCACGTGGCGGGCCTCGTCCTGCATCACGTACGCCAGGATCTGCTTCGGCAGCGGCTTGGTCGTCGTGTCGCGGATCATGCCGAAGGCGGCCAGCGCCAGGCCCTCGATGAGGACCTGCATGCCGAGGTAGGGCATGTCCCAGCGGGAGTCGCGCAGCGTGTCGCCGAGCAGGCCCTGCAGGTTGTCGTTGATCGGGTAGAGCATGCCGATCTTCTCGTGCAGGAAGCGCCCGTAGATCTCGGCGTGCCGGGCCTCGTCCATGGTCTGGGTCGCCGAGTAGAACTTGGCGTCGAGGTCGGGGACGGACTCGACGATCCGCGCGGCGCAGATCATGGCGCCCTGCTCACCGTGGAGGAACTGGCTGAACTGCCAGGCCGTGTAGTGCCTGCGCAGCTCCCCCTTGTCCTTCTCGGTCATCTTCGCCCAGTGCCGGGTGCCGTACAGGGTCAGCGCCTCGTCGGGTGTGCCGAGCGCGTCGTACGGGTCCACCTCCAGGTCCCAGTCGATGCGCTTGGCGCCGTCCCACTGCTTGTCCTTGCCCTTCTGGTACAGAGCCAGCAGCCGGTCGCGGCCGTCGTCGTACTCCCAGCTGAAGCGCGCCGAGCCGGAGGCGGGGACCTGCCAGAGCGGGTTCTGGGGGGCGTGCGTGTAGTGCTCGTACGTCGACACTGGCGGCTCCTTCGCCTCGTATCCCGTTGCGTACTCACCGATGTGCAAGGACAGTTGGCAGGCTCACACGGTAGTAGACGGGCAGTCAACAAGTCGTGCGCAAGGGATTGACGAGCTTGCTGACGGGCAGTCTCATAACGGGTGACGACCGGTAACCCACGCGCGAGGTGTCCTCAGCCATGACAACCGTGACCGACCGCGAGGTGCAGGTGCTCCGTGACGCCCTGGGCCCGCTGCGGGACCGCGAGCAGGTGGCCGCCCGCCTGCTCGAGTCCTCCGCCAAGCACTCCTTCGACCCCGACAAGGAGCTCGACTGGGAGGCGCCGATCGAGGACGGCAAGTGGTTCTGGCCACCGGAGCTCGTGTCGCTCTACGACACGCCGCTGTGGCACCGGATGTCCGAGGAACGGCGGAGGGACCTGGCCCGCCACGAGGCGGCGTCGCTGGCCTCGCTCGGGATCTGGTTCGAGATCATCCTGATGCAGCTGCTGGTCCGCCACATCTACGACAAGTCCCTGACCAGCAACCACGTCCGCTACGCCCTCACGGAGATCGCGGACGAGTGCCGGCACTCGATGATGTTCGCGAGGATGATCAAGAAGGGCGGCGCGCCGGCCTACCCGGTGCCGCGGGTCTACCACAACCTCGCGCGCGTCCTGAAGACCGTCTCGACCACGCCCGGGTCCTTCGCGGCCACGCTGCTCGGCGAGGAGATCCTCGACTGGATGCAGCGTCTCACGTTCCCGGACGAGCGGGTGCAGACCCTGGTGCGCGGAGTCACCCGTATCCACGTGGTGGAGGAGGCCCGCCATGTCCGGTACGCCCGCGAGGAGTTGCGCCGCCAGATGGTGACCGCGCCGCGCTGGGAGCAGGAGTTCACCCGTCTCAGCTGCGGCGAGGCCGCCCGCGTCTTCAGCGTCTGCTTCATCAACCCGAAGGTGTACGAGAACGTGGGGCTCGACCGGCGCGAGGCCGTCGCCCAGGTGCGCGCGAGCGGCCACCGGCGCGAGGTCATGCAGTCCGGGGCCCGGCGGCTCACCGACTTCCTGGACGACATCGGCGTACTGCGCGGAGCGGGCCGCCGGCTGTGGAAGAGCTCCGGGCTTCTCGCGTAGCACGACGGGGGCTGCGGTTACGCTGCGAAGCATGACCAGTCCTGCTCCCGCGGCCCGCGCGTACCGACGGCTCAGCGTCGAGGAGCGCCGCGCGCAGCTGCTCGCGGCGGCGCTCTCCCTCTTCGCGCACCAGCCGCCGGAGGAGATCTCGCTCGACGACGTGGCGGAGGCCGCCGGTGTCTCCCGGCCCCTCGTCTACCGCTACTTCCCGGGCGGCAAGCAGCAGCTGTACGAGGCGGCGCTGCGCTCGGCCGCCGACCGGCTGGAGGACTGCTTCGCCGAGCCGGCCGCCGGGCCGCCGACCGCCCGGCTGGCCCGGGTTCTGGACCGCTTCCTGCTCTTCGTCGACGAGCACGACACCGGGTTCAGCGCGCTGCTGCGCGGCGGGAGCGTCGTCGAGACCTCGCGCACGACGTCGATCGTCGACGAGGTGCGGCGGTCCGCGGCGGAGCAGATCCTGCTGCACCTCGGCGCCGAGGGGGCGGGGCCCCGGATGCGGATGATGGTGCGCACCTGGATCGCGGCCGCCGAGGCGGCGTCGCTGATCTGGATCGACGAGGGCAAGCAGCCGCCGGCCGAGGAGATGCGGGACTGGCTGATCGACCATCTGATCGCCCTGCTGGTGGCCACGGCGGCGACCGACGAGGAGACGGCGGGAGCGGTCGCGGACCTGGTGGCCCAGGAGACGTCGGCCGGCGCGGTCGGCACGCTGGCCCGCCGCCTGGTACCGGTCGTCGGCGGGGCGTCGCACCTGCTGTGACACTGGAGGCGTGAGAAGCGAGAACACCCCCTTCGTCGGCGGCCCGATGGACGGACGCGCCCTGCCGGTGCTGGTGGGCCCCACGGGGCATCCGCCGAAGTGGTACACGATCCCAGTGCCTCAGGACGACGGCAGCCCGCCCACGGTCCACGCCTACCGCCGTGTCCCGGCCGGCTACACGAAGCGGCTGGGCCTGCAGCGCGGCTGGAAGTACGAGTACGCCCCCGAGGGCGTGGAGCGCCGTGAGCTGAGGTGGCCCTGGTCGAAGCCGAAGGGCACGCCGTAGATTCACGGGGCCGTGTCGCCGGGACCGTCGGTCGGGGCGGGCGGCGTCCATGGTGGCGCTCGTACGGCCTCGGCGCGCCGCCTCGCGCGCGTTCCGGGGCCGCTGCCGGCGACGCTTCCGGTACGAGACCGGCAGAGGGAGCAGCTCGCCGGGGCTGGGACAGCCCGCTGCCGGGGGGCGGTGCGGATCCTGGGGGCCGCGCCGGCCGACATCCTGTCCCGGCTGCACGCCACGGCGAGGACGCCGCCGCCCCGGGGGCGTGCCGGCATCCCCGCCGCTCCTGCCCGACGGTGCAACGGCAGGAACGGACGGGACGACGGCGACGACCGGGGGCACTGGGACCCGCTGAGGCGGCCCGCCGGCCACGGCGGAGTGACCACCGGAGCGGGGCGGGGTGCGGGTTCGCTCGGCGGAGCCGGGGCACGTACCGCCTCGCGAACCGATGCTCCGCCGACGCTGGAACCGGCGCCGTCAGGCGCCCTGCGCGACCTCCGCCAGGTAGGTGCCCGCCTTCTCGGGGTCGTAGAAGAAGTTCTCGAAGTCGGCCGGGTCGTTGAACCCGTTGGCGAACCGGTTAGCGACGGGCTGGAGCTGGCCGGCCGCGCCGATCAGGTTCAGTACGTGCTCCGGCGGGACGCCGAGCATCGCGTTGGTCCACTTGGTGACGTGCTGTGCGGTCTCCCAGTACCGGTCGAACGTCGCCTGCATCCACGCCTCGTCGAACGGCTTGTCGCCGTGCTCGGTGATCGAGGCCAGGTAGGAGGCCGCGCACTTGGACGCCGAGTTGGAACCCTGGCCCGTGATCGGGTCGTTGGCCACCACGACGTCCGCGACGCCGAGGACCAGGCCGCCGCCGGGGAGGCGGCCGATGGGATTGCGCACGGTGGGCGCGTAGCGGCCGGCCAGCGTGCCGGCCGCGTCCGTCAGCTCGACCTTCGTGGCCCGCGCGTACTCCCAGGGCGTGTACTTCTCCATCAGCTCCAGCGTCAACGCCAGGTGCTCGGAGGGGTCCTTGACGCCCTGGAAGACGTCGAGCGGTCCGCCGGGGATGCCCTCCCAGAACAGGATGTCGGCGCGTCCCGAGACGGTGAGGGTCGGCATCACGAACAGCTCGCCGACCCCGGGCACCAGGTTGCAGCGCACCGCGTCGTAGTCGGGGTGCTCGGGGCGCGGGCCGAGGCCGTGGACGTAGGCGACGGCGAGCGCGCGCTGCGGCTCCGCGTACGGGGAACGGGAGGCGTCCCGGCCGAACATGGAGACCAGCTCGCCCTTGCCGGCCGACACCAGGACCAGGTCGTAGGTGCGGGAGAAGTAGTCCAGGTCGGACACGGCCGCACCGTGGATGACCAGCTGTCCGCCGCGCTGGGCGAACGTCTCCATCCAGCCCGCCATCTTGACGCGCTGGTCGACGGACTGGGCGTAGCCGTCGAGCCTGCCGACCCAGTCGACGGCGCGGCTCGCGTCGGGCGCGGCGACCGAGACGCCGAGGCCCTCGATCTTCGGGGCCTGCGTCTCCCAGAAGTTGATGCCCAGGTCCCGCTCGTGCTGGAGGGCGGTGTGGAACATGCACTGCGTGGACATGACCCGGCCGGACCGGATCTCGTCCGCCGTGCGGTTGGACATCAGGGTGACCTCGTAGCCCTGGGACTGGAGGCCGAGTGCGAGCTGCAGACCGGACTGGCCGGCGCCGACGATGAGTATCTTCCGCATGAGGGGGTGCTCCGTAGATGTTCGGGAGGCTATTCGGGGGTGGCTTCAAGGGCGTGGGCGACGAGCGCGAGCAGCGACTCGATGACCGTGACGCGTCTGCGGGCGTCCATGATCACCACCGGCACGTGGGGCGGCACGGTGAGGGCCTCCCGTACGTCCTCGGCCTCGTAGGCGGTCGATCCCTCGAAGTGGTTGACGGCGACGATGTAGGGCAGCCCGCAGCTCTCGAAGTAGTCGAGGGCCGGGAAGCAGTCCGGCAGCCGTCGCGTGTCGGCCATCACGACGGCGCCGATCGCCCCGCGCACCAGGTCGTCCCACATGAACCAGAAGCGCTGCTGGCCGGGCGTGCCGAAGACGTAGAGCACCAGGTCGTCGTCGAGCGTGATGCGGCCGAAGTCCATCGCCACGGTCGTGGTGGTCTTCTCCGGCGTGGCGGTGAGGTCGTCGGTCTCCTCACTGGCCTGGGTCATCAGCGCCTCGGTCTGCAGCGGAGTGATCTCCGAGACCGACCCGACGAAGGTCGTCTTGCCCACGCCGAAGCCACCTGCCACGACGATCTTGGTGGCGATGGGGGCGCGGGTGGTGTCCAGCTCCCACGCCTGCGGCCGCTCCTCGGGCCGCACGGTGTCCTCGGGGCGTGCGTCCGCCGCGGCCGGGGCGCTCGGCGCGTCCTGGTCCTGCGGGGCGAGCGGGCGGGCGGGGAGCGTGTCAGAGGCGGCGGAGTCCACTCAGCACCCTTTCGAGCAGCGCGCGGTCGGGCTGTCCGGTGCCGTGCCCGGTCCCGTACACACGGATCTTTCCCTGGTCGGCCAGGTCGCTGAGGAGCACCCGGACGACACCCAGCGGCATCTTCAGCAGCGCCGAGATCTCGGCGACGGTACGCATACGGCGGCACAGCTCGACGATCGCCCGCAACTCGGGCATGACGCGCGTCGAGAGGTCGCCGCCGGGCAGTTCGCGGCGCTCGGGCGGGGCCTCGAGCGCGGCGACGAAGGTCTCGACGAGCAGCACGTGACCGAAGCGGGTGCGGCCGCCGGTGAGCGAGTACGGGCGTACGCGGGCGGGCCTGCGTCCCTGGCCGCGTACGGGGAGTTTGGAGGACGAGGCGGCGGCTGTCATCGGATGCTCTCCATCGATTTGCGCAGCTCGCTGCGGACTTCGGGGGTGAGTACGTGTCCGGCGCGGCCGACGAACAGGGCCATGTGGTACGCGACGATGCTCATGTCGCAGTCGGGGGCGGCGTGCACGCCGAGCAGCGAGCCGTCGCTGATCGACATCACGAAGACGCTGCCCTCGTCCATGGCGACCATGGTCTGCTTCACCCTGCCGCCGTCCATGAGACCGGCGGCGCCGATGGTGAGGCTGCCGATGCCGGAGACGATGGTGGCGAGGTCGGCGCTGGAGCCGCGCGGGCCGTCAGGACGGGCCGGCTCGGCCGGGGACGTGTTCTGCGCGGGGTCGGAGGAGAGCAGGAGCAGGCCGTCGGACGAGACGACGGCGACCGAGCGTACTCCTGGCACCTCCTCCACGAGATTGCCCAACAACCACTGCAGATTGCGGGCCTCCTTGCTCAGCCCGAATGTGCCGGTCGCAGTCAACTGCGTGCCTCCTCGACTGTGTCCCCCGTCTCTGTGTCGGTGTTCTGCTGGTCGGTTGACCGGGTGGTTTGCTGGGTGCTGCGCTGGGCGATCTCGGCCTCGGCATCGCGCCAACCTTCCTGCGCGCCCCGTTGGAAGCCGCCGAGCCGCCGCCGCAGCGCCTCGGCGTCGACGCTCCCGGTGGGTCCGGCGGGAGCGGTGGGCGGTGCGACGATCTTCGGGGTCCGTTTGGGCAGGCCCTTGTCGGTGACGCGGTCCCAGGTGACGTCGTCGGCGGGCTGCTCGGGCAGCCGCATGGCGAAGGTGTCCTCGTCGACGGTCCGCTCGTGCGCGCCCCGCTCCTGCTCAGCGGCCCGCACGGCCCGCTCGGCGGCCTCGACGAACGGGTCGGCCGGGGGAAGGGGCTCGGCGGGGGCGTGGGCGGCGTCGGCCGCCGCGTCGGCATCGGCGAACGGGGCCGCATGCGGCGCACGGTCGGCGTCGGCCGCGGACGGGCCGCCGTGCGGCGCACGGTCGGCCTCAGCCGCCGCGTCGGCGGCGGACGCACCATCCATGGTCGCAGTCAGGTCGGCGTCAGCCACGCGGTCGGCGGGAGCGCCGAGGTCCGTGGGCACAGACGCGCGGTCGGCGTCGGCAGGGGCAAAGGGGCCCGCGTGCGAGCCCACCTCGGACGACGACCCGGCCACCACATCGGCGGCAAGCGGCTCCACGTCCGCCGCACGATCGGCGTCAGCCACGCGACCGGCAGGAGCGCCGAGGTCGGTGGGCGCCGCAGAGCGGGCGCCGGCGTCCCGGCCCGCGCCGGACGTGCCGTCCGCGTCAGCCGCAGCGAACGGGCCGGCGTGCGAGCGCTGCCCGGACGAGGACGTGTCCGCCGCATCGGCGATGGACAGGTCGCCGTGCGGCGCACGGTCGGCCTCAGCCGCCGCGTCGGCAGCGAACGCACCGCCTGCGGTCACCGTCAGGTCGGTGTCAGCCACCCGACCGGCGGGAGCGCCGCAGTCGTTGGGCACGGACGCGCGGTCCGCGTCAGCCGGGTCGAACTGACCCGCGGGCGAGCCCGCCTCGGGCGACGACCCGGCCGCCGCGTCGGCGGCAAGCGGCTCCGTGTCCGCCGCGCGGTCCGTGTCAGCCGCCGCGTCGGCCGGCGCGGGCGGAGTCGGACGGTCTGCGTGGGCGGGGCGGCGGGGGCTCGGGGGGAGCGTGTTGGAGTTCGCCTCCGCCGTCGAGCCCGGCAGGTTCAGCGCCGGGCCCGCGCCAGGGACCGGCGTCTGCTGGGACGCCGTGGCCGGCGGGCCGTCCGGCAGGAGCGTCGCCGGGACGACGACCACCGCCGTGATCCCGCCCTGCTTGTGCTCCCGCAGCTGGATCCGTACCCCGTGGCGCGCCGCCAGCAGCGCGGCCACCCGCAGGCCGAGCCCCTCGGTCTCGCGCTCGGTCCCGGTCTCGTACGACTCCGGGTTCTTCAGCCGGGCGTTGAGCTCCTCGATGCGCGCCTCGGTCATGCCGATGCCCGCGTCCTGGACGGAGAGCATCACCTCGCCGCTCTCCAGCAGCCAGCCCGACATCTCGACCTGGGCGTCCGGCGGGGAGAACGACGTGGCGTTCTCCAGCAGTTCGGCGACCAGGTGGCTGAGGTCGTCGGCGGCGAAGCCCGCGACCTGGGCGTGCGGCGGCAGGGACTGGATGACGACCCGGTCGTAGCGTTCGATCTCGCTGACCGCGGCGCGCAGGACGTCGACGAGCGGGACGGGGCCGACGTGGCCCTGGCCGTGCTCGGCACCCGCGAGGACCAGCAGGTTCTCGCTGTGCCGGCGCATGACCGTGGCCATGTGGTCGAGCTTGAAGAGGGTGGCGAGCCGCTCGGGGTCCTGCTCCCGCTCCTCCAGGCTCTCGATGACGCCCAGCTGGCGTTCGACGAGGCCGAGCGTGCGCAGCGAGAGGTTGACGAAGGTGTGGTGGACGGTGCGGCGCAGGCGCTCCAGCTCGGTGCTGAGCTCCTGGGCGCGCTCGC
This sequence comes from Streptomyces sp. 5K101, assembly GCF_046506645.1. Lineage (NCBI taxonomy): Bacteria > Bacillati > Actinomycetota > Actinomycetes > Kitasatosporales > Streptomycetaceae > Streptomyces > Streptomyces sp. 5K101. The sequence goes on from NZ_JBKFFO010000007.1 coordinate 154,685, forward strand.
CGAGTTCGGTGCGGACCTCGGCCAGCTCGGCCGCGAGCGTCTCGCGCGAGCCGGTGAGGCCGCCGCGCTCGGCGTCGAGGTGCCGGACGCGTGCGCCGAGGTCGCGCAGCGTGCCGTGCAGGCTGTTGAGGGACCGTACGACCTGGGCGAACTCGTCGTTGCGGCCGGTGAAGCGGACCGGCTCCTCCGTCTCGGGCGACTCCGCGAGCCGGGCCGCGCCGATGCGCAGGACGGCCAGCGGGCGGGTGAGCGTGCGCGAGACGGCCGCCAGCACGCCGATGGTGACGACGAGCAGCCCGCCGAGGAGCGCGATGCGTACTTCGAGCGTGGTGACGTCGTCGTCGCGCAACTGCTCGATGCGCACCAGCCGTTCGACGGCGAGGGAGGTCTCGGCGCCGCGCATCTGCTCGATGCGGGCGGTGAGCGCGGCCGCCAGCTCGGAGCGGTCGGTGCCGCGCTCGGAGGCGGAGAGCCGGGGCTGGTCGGTCAGTCGGGCGAGAAGGCTCTCGGCGCTCTTGACCTCGGAGCCGGTGACGGTGGCGGCGAGGTTGTCGCGGGCGTCCTTGTTCGCGGCCTGGTCGAAGTCGGCGAGCGCGGCGAGTTCGCGGACGCGGGCCTGCTGGGCCGCGGCGGTGAGCTCGTTGCGGGTACGGGCGTCGGTGCCGGAGTCCTCGTCGGCGGTCTGCACGGGCAGGCCCGTGATCGGGTCGTACGTCAGCCGGGTCTCGGGCTGCGGCACGGACAGCGCGGCGAGCAGCAGGCCGCGGGTGGCGGACGCCTGCTCCACGGCGAGGCCGAGGGCCGCGGGCGCGCGGGTGGCCTCGGCGGCGCGCGGCGGGGTCTTCTCGGCGAGTTCGTCGGCGAGCGCCTGGAGCTGGTTGATGACCGCGGTGTAGGCGCGGTGCACCTCCAGGGGGGTGCCCTTGCCGGTGAGGGCGGTGCTGCGCACGCCGGGCAGGGACTCGAGTGCGGTGCGCAGGTCGGTGTGGTCCTCCGGCACAGTGGCGCGGATCTCGCGGATCTGGCGGTCGACGCGGGCGCTGAGGGCCGCGGAGAGCTTCGGCGCGTCGGCGTGGCCATTGCCGTCCTCGCTCCCGGACGCACCGTCCTTCGCGGAGTCGCGGCCGGCTGCGACGTAGGCGGTGACCTCGTCGCGTTCGTCTGCGAGGGAGTGCGCGAGGGTGACGGCCTGGCGGTCGAACTCGGCGAGGGTCACCAATCGCTGGGCCTCGGTCAGTTCCGCGGACGTCGCGAGGATGCCGGGGGTTCCGGCGCCGACGACGACGAGTCCGACGACCGCCACGCCGGTGACGAGCCGGCTGCGCACGCGCGCGCGACGCCCGGAGGGGGTCATGGTGTCCTGCGCGGGGCCGGGACTCGGCACCAGACCGGGGTTCGACGCAGGGCCAGGGCTCGGCGCGGGGCCTGGGCTCGACGCAGGAACGGCGCTCGGCGGCACAGAACCGGCATTCGGCGCTGCATCCGCGCCCGGCGCGGGAACGGTGGACTGCGTGGGGACCCCGGGAGCCCCTGGGGAGGTCCGGAGGGTTTCGCCCTGTCCCTGCGGGGGCAGGGGAGCCACAGGGGCCGGGACCTGGAGTTCGCCTGCTGTTCCAGTGGGCCTGTCGCCCTTGCCCCGAGGCCGCTTCTTCTGCACCGGTGCTCGCAATCTTGCTTGACTCGTCCACCCATGAAGCAGAGATGACGACCGGTCACGCGCGAGAGCCCCACCCCTGGTACGGCTTCCGACCATTCCAGTGCCTTTGGGAGGGAGGCGCGCATCGGCCGCTCCGCCACCCGAACGAGTGAACAACATGCCTGAGTTGGCGAACAACTCTCCCGAACGCCGGAACGCCCGGCTCCCGACGTGTTGGTTGGACCTGGGAGCCACCCTTTGGCAGGATGTGCGCCCGCAGCTTCGCGCAGCGGCCCATTTGGGTCGAAGCAACCCCTCTGACCTGGTAGTACGGCCCAATCCGCGCGGCGCGGACGCGACGTGGGGGAGTCGTGCAGACTGAAGGACATGCGCATCGACCTCGCCACCGCCCCCGGCGTCCGGGAACGCCTCAACGAGGACTGGGCCTCGGTGGCTCTGCCCGCATCGGGACAGGGCGGAACGCTGGTGGTACTGGACGGAGTGACTCCACCCCAGGGGGACGCCGGATGCGTGCACGGGGTTCCGTGGTTCACCGCCCGGCTGGGCGGCGCCCTGGTCGAACTGTCCGGTTCGCGGCGGGATCTGCCCCTGACCGGCGTGCTTTCGCAGGCGATCCGGCGCACCGCGGACGCACACCGGGACACCTGTGACCTTTCTCACGTGCGGACGCCCCAGGCGACGGTGGTCATCGCCCGGTGGGGCGGAGCGGCGGGCGACGTGGAGTACCTGGTGCTCTCCGACTCGACGCTGCTGCTGGAGTCGGCCGACGGCTCGGTCCGGGCGGTGCTGGACGACCGGCTCGACCGGCTGCCCCGCGAGGCCCTGCGCACCCATGCGTCGGCCGACGCCCTGCGCAACGCCGAGGACGGGTTCTTCACGGCGGCGGCCGACCCGGCGGTGGCGGAACGGGCGGTCGCGGGCAGCGTCGCGCGCGGGGACGTACGGGCGGTCGCGGCGCTCACCGACGGCGCGTCGCGCTGGGTGGACCTGTTCGCGGAGGGGGACTGGGCCGCGTGCGTGGGCGTGCTGCGCAAGGAGGGCGCACAGGCGCTGATCGACCGGGTGCGGGCCCTGGAGACGGCGACGCGGCCGCGTACGGGCGAGGGCCGCGGGAAGCGGCACGACGACGCCACGGCCGTTCTCGTCGAGCTGTGAGGCCCCCCGCCTCCTCCGCTCCTCCGCGCGATCAGCCCTCCGCGCGCGCGTTCAGCTGGTGCAGGAGACGGGCCAGTTCGGCGACCTCGCGCCGGTCCCAGCCGGCCAGCTTGCTCCGGTAGCGGTCGCGACGGGCGTCGCGCACATGGCGGAATCGGGTCACTCCCTCCTGCGTGAGCCGTACGAGGGAAGCGCGGCCGTCCGCGGGATCGGGCTCGCGGGTGACGAGGCCGAGCTCCTCGAGGGCCCGCAGCTGCCGGCTCATGGTCGCCTTGCCGACGCCGAAGTATGAGGCGAGTTCGGTGGCGCGCTGCTGTCCGGCCTCCTCCAGACGGACGAGCAGACCATACGCGGCGGGTTCGAGGTCGGGGTGGACCTCGCGCGCCATCTCTCCGGACGAGGCCCTGGCGCGGCGCAGGAAGACCGACAACTCCCGCTCCAGCGCGAGGAATTCGCGGTCCGCACCACTGCTGTCATTGGGGCCGGCTTCACTCGCCGTACCGCTTTCGTGCACGTCAGCACCCCTCGTGCGCTTTCCTGATGATGAAAGTTTCCTCCGGCGGCTCGCGTCGCCGCAGCTCGGCAAGTATTTCGCAGGCGTAGACCAACGGCGGCGACCCGGCCCCCTTCCGGGGGGCGTTCTACGTGCGTAGCGTCATTCATGGCATGTCCACACCATTCAGATCCCGCCACGGCATGCCGACACGTCGTCCGAACCCCCCGACCCGAGGTCTTCGGAGGCACGCCATGCCCGTGCACAGATCCGGAACGACCGGACGCCGGCGGCTCGCTGCGGCCGGCACTCTCCTCGCAGTCCTCTCCCTCCTCCTCGTCTCCCCCGGCTCCGCCACCGCGGACGCCAAGGCCAAGCCCAAGCCCGGGCCCGAGCGCGGCTCGGCGCACATGGGCATGGGCGTCATCGCCCATGACGGCCAGGGCGGCCTTCCCCCGGACACCCGCGCCGTCCAGACGGAAGGCGTCGACGTCTCCAGCCACCAGGGCAACGTCGACTGGGCCGCGCTGTGGAACAGCGGCGTCAAGTGGGCCTACGTCAAGGCCACGGAGGGCACGTACTACAAGAACACGTACTTCACGCAGCAGTACAACGGCTCATACAACATCGGCATGATCCGTGGTTCGTACCACTTCGCGACCCCGGACACGACCTCCGGCGCGGCCCAGGCGGACTACTTCGTCAACAACGGCGGCGGCTGGTCGAAGGACGGCAAGACCCTGCCGGGCGCGCTCGACATCGAGTGGAACCCGTACGGCTCCGCCTGCTACGGCAAGTCCCAGTCCGGGATGGTCACCTGGATCCGCGACTTCCTGAACCGGTACAAGTACCGCACCGGCCGCGACGCGGTCATCTACACGGCGACCAGCTGGTGGAAGCAGTGCACCGGCAACTATTCCGGCTTCGCCGCGTACAACCCGCTCTGGATCGCCCGCTACAACACGACGCCCGGCGAGCTCCCGGCCGGCTGGGCCTACTACACGATGTGGCAGTACACGTCGTCCGGGCCGATCGTCGGTGACCACAACAAGTTCAACGGCGCGTACGACCGCCTCCAGGCGCTCGCCAACGGCTGAGCCCCGCTGAGCCCCGTCGCGCCTCACCGCCCGCCCGCTGTGCCCGCCCCCGCTGCCCGTCCCGTCGCGCCGGCCGTCACGACCAGTGCGCGGGGCGGGTCAGCCCCTTCGGCAGGCGGGTGGCGCCGTCGCCGCGCGCCGCGTTCACCTGCGGCTGGGTGAGGAAGATGCTGCCGGTCAGGTCCGCGCCGGACAGGTCGGCGTCCCGCAGATCGGCCCCGATCAGGTCGGCCTGCCGCAGATCGGCGCCGCTGAGGTCGGCGGCGATGAGATACGCGCCGCGCAGGCTCACCCCGCGCAGATCCGCGCCGCGCAGCCGGGCGCCCATAAGGTCCGCGCCCCTGCGGTCCTTCTTCCGGCGCTGCCCGATCCCCGCGCGGACCAGTTCGCTGGTGCGCAGCAGCAGGACGTTCACGTCGTGACGGTGGGCCGCGACGTCCAGCTTCAGCAGCGCGTCGGCGTCGAGGCGGGTCAGCTCCTCGACGGCCTCCCGCTGCCGGCGCAGTGCACCGTGGACCTCGCGAGCGGCGTCAAACCGCAGTGCCTCGTTCAGGTACCAGAGCAGCTCGTGCAGTTGGCGTACGACGGGGAAGACCCGGAACATCTGCTGCGCGGTCCGTGGCGCCCGGCGCCAGTCCGTGCCGCCGTAGGTGACCTGTGAGACCTGCTGGCCGGCGCCGAAGCAGTCGTAGACGGTGCACCCCTGGAAACCGCTCGCGCGCAGCCGGCTGTGGATGCCGCAGCCGAAGTCGGCCCGGAGATGGGCGCAGGGCGTTCCGGCGTCCTTGTTCACGGCGAAGTCGGCGGAGGCGGTGAAGGGCAGCGCCACACAGCACAGCCCGAAGCAGTTCGCGCAGTCGGCCTGGAGGGACGTCATCGGTCCATTGTGCGGGACGGCGGGCAGGGGGCGGACCGGGCCCGCGACCGCGAGCAGGAGACTTGGCTGAGCGGGCGACCGCGACCGGGGGCCGGGACGGGCCGGGTCAAGGGACCGCGAGCAGGGGACTTGGCTGGGCCGGTGACCGGGGGCAGGCCCGAGGGACCGGTGCGGGGGACGGGCGCGGCCCAGGTGCGCGGGCCGCGAGTACGCGTGCGGGCCCGGCGGTGGATCGCCACCGCCGGGCCCGCACGCCGCCGCCGTACCGTCAGGCCGTGGCCGCCACCGGCACCTCGGCCGGGGAGAGCGCGAGCTCCAGCACCTGCCGGACGTCCGTGACCGGGTGGACCTCCAGCTTGTCGAGGATCTCGGCCGGCACGTCGTCCAAGTCGGCCTCGTTCCGCTTGGGGATCACGACCGTCGTGATGCCCGCGCGGTGCGCCGCCAGCAGCTTCTGCTTCACGCCGCCGATGGGCAGCACCCGGCCGGTCAGCGACACCTCGCCGGTCATCGCCACATCCGTGCGCACCTGGCGTCCGGAGAGCAGCGACGCGAGCGCCGTGGTCATCGTGATGCCCGCGCTCGGGCCGTCCTTGGGCACCGCGCCCGCCGGGAAGTGGATGTGCACGCCCCGGTCCTTGAGATCGGCGACCGGCAGTTCGAGCTCGGCTCCGTGCGAGCGCAGGAAGCTCAGCGCGATCTGTGCGGACTCCTTCATCACGTCGCCGAGCTGGCCGGTCAGGGTCAGCCCCGCGGCGCCGGTCTCCGGGTCGGCGAGCGAAGCCTCGACGAACAGCACGTCGCCGCCCGCACCGGTCACCGCCAGTCCGGTGGCCACACCGGGCACCGCGGTGCGGCGCTCGGCCGGGTCCTGGGCGGACTCGGGCACGTGGTGCGGTCGCCCGATGAGCCCGCGCAGCTCACCGTCGGTGACGGTGAACGGCAGCTCGCGGTCGCCCAGTTCGTGCTGGGCCGCCACCTTGCGCAGCAGCCGCGCGATGGACCGCTCCAGGTTCCGCACGCCCGCCTCGCGGGTGTACTCCCCGGCCAGCTTGCGCAGCGCCGAGTCGTCCAGCGTGACCTCGCCGGCCTCCAGGCCCGCCCGCTCCAGCTGGCGCGGCACGAGGTGGTCCCGGGCGATGACGATCTTCTCGTCCTCGGTGTAGCCGTCGAGCCGTACGAGCTCCATCCGGTCGAGCAGGGCCTCGGGGATGGCCTCCAGCACGTTGGCGGTGGCGAGGAAGACGACGTCGCTGAGGTCGAGTTCGACCTCCAGGTAGTGGTCGCGGAAGGTGTGGTTCTGCGCGGGGTCGAGGACTTCGAGCAGAGCCGCCGCCGGGTCGCCGCGGAAGTCGGAGCCGACCTTGTCGATCTCGTCGAGCAGGACGACCGGGTTCATGGAACCGGCCTCCTTGATCGCGCGAACGATACGGCCGGGCAGGGCACCGACGTAGGTGCGCCGGTGGCCCCGGATCTCCGCCTCGTCCCGTACGCCGCCGAGCGCGACGCGCACGAACTTGCGGCCCATCGCGTGCGCCACGGACTCGCCGAGCGACGTCTTGCCGACGCCGGGCGGGCCGACGAGGGCCAGCACCGCGCCGCCCCTGCGGCCGCCGACGACCCCGAGACCCCGCTCGGCACGCCGCTTGCGCACCGCCAGGTACTCGGTGATCCGCTCCTTCACGTCCTGCAGGCCCGCGTGCTCGGCGTCGAGGGTCGCCTTGGCGCCCTGGATGTCGTAGGCGTCCTCGGTGCGCTCGTTCCAGGGCAGTTCGAGGACGGTGTCGAGCCAGGTGCGGATCCAGGAGCCCTCGGGCGACTGGTCGCTCGCCCGCTCCAGCTTCTCGACCTCCTTGAGGGCGGCCTCCCGCACCTTCTCGGGCAGGTCCGCGGCCTCGACGCGGGCGCGGTAGTCGTCGGACTCGTCCTCGCCCTCCTGGCCGTTGAGCTCGCGCAGCTCCTTGCGCACGGCGTCCAGCTGGCGGCGCAGCAGGAACTCGCGCTGCTGCTTGTCCACGCCTTCCTGGACGTCCTTGGCGATCGACTCGGCCACGTCCTGCTCGGCCAGGTGGTCGCGCAGCTGCTCCGTGGCGAGCTTGAGCCGGGCCACCGGGTCGGTGGTCTCCAGCAGCTCGATCTTCTGGGCGGTGGTCAGGAACGGTGAGTATCCGGAGTTGTCGGCGAGCTGCGAGATCCCCTCGATCTGCTGCACGCGGTCGACGACCTGCCAGGCACCGCGCTTCTTCAGCCAGTCGGTGGCGAGCGCCTTGTACTCCTTGGCCAGCTCCGTGACGGCACCGGGCAGAGGATCGGGAACGGTCTCCTCGACCACGGCGCCCTCGACCCACAGGGCCGCGCCGGGGCCGGTGGTGCCGGCGCCGATGCGGACGCGGCCGACGCCGCGGATGAGCGCGCCGGGATCGCCGTCGGACAGCCGGCCGACCTGTTCGACCGTGCCGAGGACTCCCGTGGCGGCGTAGGTGCCGTCCACGCGGGGAACGAGCAGCACCTTCGGCTTGTTGCCGGAGGGACGGGCGGCAGCCTGGGCGGCCTCGACCGCGGCCCGTACGTCGGTGTCGGACAGGTCGAGCGGCACGACCATGCCGGGCAGTACGACCTCGTCGTCCAGCGGCAGGACGGGCAGGGTGAGCGGTGAGTGAGCCGTGAAATCGGCAGCCATGATCTCCCCTTAGGCAGTCAAGTTGAGCTGTACCGACTCAATTCATATGAGCCCGAGAATGTTCCCCGGGCCTTGTTCGCTCTGAGCGATCAGCCCCTCGCGCATCGAGAAGGGCGCCGTCACCTGCCGCTTCCCCGCCCGACCGTGCTCCGGTCTGGCGCCCGGAGACGGCGCCGTGTGTAATAGCCCCATGCAGACTTCAGCCATTACAGCCGCCTGGGTCCGCGGCTGGGTCGTGTCCCGGGGCGCGGCCGAGCCCGTGGTCCGACCGTGGGGCTTGACCGTCGACGTCGGCCAGGTCACGCACGCCACGCGCCACGTCCTGACCGCCGACGACGAGGCCACCGTCCGCAAGGTCGCCGCCGAGGTCGCCGCGCCCACCGTGTGGCTCAAGGTCTTCGCCGAGCCCGCGGACGTCGTCGCATGGGCGGGACCCGCCTGGCGGATCGACGAGCCCGGCTGGCTGATGCGGACGAGGCTGCGCCGCACGCCTGCGCCCGAGGTGCCGGACGGCTACACCCTCAAGCGCTGGACGCGGGGCGGCGTGACCCGGCTGCTGGTGGTCGCCGCCGACGGTTCGTTCGCCGCGCGCGGCCAGATCGCGCCGACCGGGGACACCGCTGTCGTCGACCAGATCGAGACCGCCCCCGAGCACCGCCGCAAGGGCCTCGGTCGGCTCGTCATGCACACCCTCCACAACGCGGCGCTGGAGCACGGCGCCACGACCGGCGTCCTCGGCGGCACCCCCGACGGCCGGGCGCTGTACGAATCGCTGGGCTGGCAGGTGCAGGCCCCGCTGGTGAGCCTGTTCCACGCCCCCGCAACCGGCTGACGGCACCGGTCCGGCCGGGCGTGAACCGGCGGCCCGCCCCGGGGCGACAGGGAAGACGTGAGACCGATGAACCCCTCGGGGGGGAGAGCGGGACGACGCGGCGCTGCTGCGCGCGGTCGCCCGCGGGGACACGGAGGCGCTCGGCATGCCGGGATCACGGCGGCGCCGTCGCGATCGGGGCGCGCCTGAGCCGGCTGCCCGCGTTCGCCTACCTCACCGCGGTCTGCCTGGGCGCGCCCAGGGCGCACGGCGGTGCGGCACAGGTCTGGGCCTGCCCGATGCAGCCCGGCGACCGGGCCGGGGCGTGGGCGGTGGCGCTCGCAGCCTTCAGGTGCGGTGCCGCTCTCCACGCCTGGCGCGGCCCGGCCCGCGGCCCCGCCTGACCGGCGCGAGGAGGCGGCCCGGCCCGCGGCCCCGCCTGACCGGCGCGAGGAGGCGGCCGGGCCCGGCCACGCCCGGGAAAGGGTTTGGCCCACCGATCGGCGGCCCGACACAATGGGCCCAGATCCCTGTCGTCACCCGCCTGCCGCCCGGAGGTCACCCGATGCCGTTCCCCGTCAGCGACGCCCCCGTCACCCTCGACCGGCGCGAGGGGCCCTTCGGGGAGGTCGTACTGCGCAGACGCGGGGACGGGGACGCGGCGGTCCACGAGATCATCGCGAACGGGTGCTTCCTGATGGACACCTCCGACGGGCGCTCGGAGCGGCTGCTGATCGATGCCGCATACGACGCCCTGGAGACGGGGAACGTCGCGCCGAGCGTGCTCATCGGCGGGCTCGGCGTCGGGTTCTCCCTGGCGCACGCCGCCGCCGGGGACCACTGGCGGCGGATCGCGGTCGTCGAGCGGGAGCAGGCGATCATCGACTGGCACCGCTCGGGGCCGCTCGCGGCGATCTCCGGCGACGCCCTCGCCGACCCTCGGTGCGTGATCCTTCACACGGACCTCGTCGCGTATCTGGGGACGACGGACGACCAGTACGACGCCATGTGTCTGGACATTGACAACGGCCCCGACTGGACGGTCACCGAGGGCAACGGGGAACTGTACTCACCGGCCGGACTCGCCGCCTGTCACCGGGCGTTGAAGCCCGGCGGCGTACTCGCCGTGTGGTCCGCACAGCCCTCCGCCGCGTTCGAGGATGCGTTGCGGAATGCCGGTTTCACCGGGGTAAGAACCGAAGAGATCCGCCTTGCCCGAGGAGTACCCGACGTGGTCCACCTCGGTGTTCGCCCTGCGTAGCCGGGACGCGGTCGATGCCCTTACGCTGCTGGGACACACACGGGATCTACCTCGATCCGGATCCACGTGCAGCAAGCGGTGAAACAGGTACAGGGGCGGGGCGATGGAGCAGACACACACCACGCACAACGGGGTCGCGGCCACCCCAGGGGCCCAGCGCCGGGTGCTGGTCGTCGAGGACGACGCCACGATCGTCGACGCCATCGCCGCACGGCTGCGCGCCGAGGGCTTCCTGGTCCAGACGGCCCTCGACGGCCCGGCGGCCGTCGACGCGGCCGAGGCGTGGCAGCCGGACCTGATGGTCCTCGACGTGATGCTGCCCGGCTTCGACGGCCTGGAGGTCTGCCGCCGGGTGCAGGCCCAGCGGCCGGTCCCGGTGCTGATGCTCACTGCCCGTGACGACGAGACGGACATGCTGGTCGGTCTCGGCGTCGGCGCGGACGACTACATGACCAAGCCGTTCTCCATGCGCGAACTGGCCGCCCGGGTGCACGTACTGCTGCGCCGCGTGGAGCGCGCCGCGCTGGCCGCCGTCACGCCGCGCAGCGGCATCCTGCGCCTCGGCGAGCTGGAGATCGACCACGCCCAGCGCCGGGTGCGGGTGCGGGCCGAGGACGTGCATCTGACGCCGACCGAGTTCGACCTGCTGGTGTGCCTGGCGAACACCCCGCGCGCGGTGCTCTCTCGTGAGCAGCTGCTGGCCGAGGTGTGGGACTGGGCGGACGCCTCCGGCACCCGTACCGTCGACAGCCACATCAAGGCGCTCCGCCGGAAGATCGGGGCCGAGCGCATCCGCACGGTCCACGGCGTCGGGTACGCGCTGGAGACGCCGACGCCATGACCCGGCGTCCCCGCGGGCGAGGGCGCGGGCGGCCGGGGGCCGCCTCCATCGCGATCTCGATCAAGACCAAGCTCAGCACGCTCGTCGTCGTCTCGGTCTTCATCACGACCGGTCTGATGCTGATGGCCTTCCACAGCAAGACCGAGATCCGCTTCATCACCGTCTTCACGATCATCGCCACCCTGCTGATCACCCAGTTCGTGGCGCACGGCCTGACCGCGCCGCTGGACGAGATGAACACCGTCGCCAAGGGGATTTCGCACGGGGACTACACGCGCCGGGTGCGCGGCGCCGACCGCCGCGACGAGCTGGGCGACCTGGCCTCCACGATCAACCGCATGGCCGACGACCTGGAGGCCGTGGACCGGCACCGCAAGGAGCTGGTCGCCAACGTCTCGCACGAGCTGCGCACGCCGATCGCCGCGCTGCGCGCCGTGCTGGAGAACGTGGTCGACGGGGTCTCGGCCGCCGACCCGGAGACGATGCGCACGGCGCTGAAGCAGACCGAGCGCCTCGGCCGGCTCGTGGAGACACTGCTCGACCTGTCCCGGCTCGACAACGGCGTGGTCCCGCTCAAGGCCCGCCGCTTCGAGGTGTGGCCCTATCTGTCGGGCGTGCTGAAGGAGGCCAATCTCGCGTCCTCCCAGCGCGGCCTCGCCTCCGGCTCCGGCCACCACACCCGTACCGACGTCCATCTGCACCTCGACGTGTTCCCGCCGGAGCTGACCGCGCACGCGGACGCCGAGCGGCTGCACCAGGTGGTGGCGAACCTCATCGACAACGCGGTCAAGCACTCGCCTCCGCACGGCCGCGTGACGGTACGGGCCCGGCGCGGCTACGGCCGGGAGTCGCTGGACCTGGAAGTGGTCGACGAGGGCCCGGGCATCCCGGAGCAGGAGCGCCACCGGGTGTTCGAACGGTTCAACCGGGGCCAGGTCGCCTCGCCGCACGGTCCGGGCAGCGACGGGGGCACGGGCCTGGGCCTCGCGATCGCGCGGTGGGCGGTGGATCTGCACGGCGGCCGCATCGGAGTGGCCGAATCGGCTCGCGGCTGCCGGATCCGCGTCACCCTGCCCGGTCTCCCGTCACCCAGAGGTTGACGTAGGGTTCGAAGCGGAGGGACTTGTTCTGCGTGTTGGGGGCAGGACTCGTCCGGGGCAAGGGAAAGACTGCAGGCCACAGGGCTGCAGCCGCGATGACGCGTACCCTCACCGAACCGGAACCTCGCTTGTTTCCCGCCATTCACAACCCCGAAACCCGCCTTTCGGTGTGACTTGCGCGACGATGGCCCGCCCGGCCTGCACCTCCCGGCCAGGGAGGCGTAGCCTTTATTTCCGCTGTCCATCACCTTGTGAAGCGGAAGAGGGCGGTTCTCGCCGTGTCGTCTCAGTCCCCCAGTAACTCGAGTCTCTCGACCGACCAAGGCGGGCAGGGTCAGAACCCTGCCGCCGCGTTCGGAGCCAATGAGTGGCTCGTCGACGAGATCTACCAGCAGTACCTCCAGGACCCGAATTCGGTCGATCGTGCCTGGTGGGACTTCTTCGCCGACTACAAGCCGGGTGCCGCCGGCGCGGCGGACAAGGACAAGGCGGCGCCCGCCGCCGCGGCCCCCACCACCGCTCCGAGCGCTCCCGCGGCAAAGGAGGCGGCACCCGCACAGGCCGCCTCCGCCGCCCCGGCGAAGCCCGCGGCCCAGCCCGCCGCCCCCGCGCAGGCCGCCCCGGCCCCGGCGGCGGCCGCTCCGGCCAAGGCCCCGGCCCCGGCGCCGAAGGCCGCGCCCGCCGCGAAGCCCGCGGCCAAGCCGGAGACCGAGGCGCCCGCCGGCCCCGAGCTCGTGACGCTGCGCGGCCCGGCCGCCGCGGTCGCGAAGAACATGAACGCCTCGCTGGAGCTGCCCACGGCCACGTCCGTGCGCGCCGTCCCGGTGAAGCTGCTGTTCGACAACCGCATCGTCATCAACAACCACCTCAAGCGCGCCCGGGGCGGGAAGATCTCCTTCACGCACCTCATCGGCTACGCGATGGTGCAGGCCATCAAGGCCATGCCGTCGATGAACTGGTCGTACGCGGAGAAGGACGGCAAGCCCACCCTGGTCAAGCCGGACCACGTCAACTTCGGTCTGGCCATCGACCTGGTGAAGCCGAACGGCGACCGCCAGCTGGTCGTCGCGGGCATCAAGAAGGCCGAGACGCTGAACTTCTTCGAGTTCTGGCAGGCCTACGAGGACATCGTCCGCCGCGCCCGCAACAACAAGCTGACGATGGACGACTTCACCGGCGTCACCGTCTCGCTGACCAACCCCGGCGGTCTCGGCACCGTCCACTCCGTGCCGCGTCTGATGCCCGGCCAGTCGGTCATCATGGGCGTCGGTTCCATGGACTACCCCGCCGAGTTCCAGGGCACCTCGCAGGACACCCTGAACAAGCTGGGCATCTCCAAGGTGATGACCCTCACGAGCACGTACGACCACCGCGTCATCCAGGGCGCCGCGTCGGGCGAGTTCCTGCGGATCGTCGCCAACCTCCTCCTGGGCGCGGAGAACTTCTACGACGAGATCTTCGAGTCGCTGCGCATCCCCTACGAGCCGGTCCGCTGGCTCAAGGACATCGACACCTCGCACGACGACGACGTCACCAAGGCCGCGCGCGTCTTCGAGCTGATCCACTCCTACCGGGTCCGCGGCCATGTCATGGCCGACACCGACCCGTTGGAGTACCGCCAGCGCAAGCACCCCGACCTGGACATCACCGAGCACGGCCTCACCCTGTGGGACCTGGAGCGCGAGTTCGCGGTCGGCGGGTTCGCCGGCAAGTCGATGATGAAGCTGCGCGACATCCTGGGCGTGCTGCGCGAGTCGTACTGCCGCACCACCGGCATCGAGTTCATGCACATCCAGGACCCGAAGCAGCGCAAGTGGCTGCAGGACCGGGTGGAGCGCCCGCACCACAAGCCGGAGCGCGAGGAGCAGCTGCGCATCCTGCGCCGGCTCAACGCGGCGGAGGCCTTCGAGACCTTCCTGCAGACCAAGTACGTCGGCCAGAAGCGCTTCTCGCTGGAGGGCGGCGAGTCCGTCATCCCGTTGCTCGACGCGGTCATCGACTCCGCGGCCGAGTCGCGCCTGGACGAGGTCGTCATCGGCATGGCCCACCGCGGCCGCCTGAACGTGCTGGCGAACATCGTCGGCAAGTCGTACGCGCAGATCTTCCGCGAGTTCGAGGGCAACCTCGACCCGAAGTCGATGCACGGCTCCGGCGACGTGAAGTACCACCTGGGCGCCGAGGGCACGTTCACCGGTCTCGACGGCGAGCAGATCAAGGTGTCGCTGGTCGCCAACCCCTCCCACCTGGAGGCCGTCGACCCGGTCCTCGAGGGTGTCGCCCGCGCCAAGCAGGACGTCATCAACAAGGGCGGCACGGACTTCACCGTCCTGCCGGTCGCCCTGCACGGCGACGCGGCCTTCGCCGGCCAGGGCGTCGTGGCCGAGACGCTGAACATGTCGCAGCTGCGCGGCTACCGCACCGGCGGCACGGTCCACATCGTCATCAACAACCAGGTCGGCTTCACCGCCGCCCCGGAGTCGTCGCGTTCGTCGATGTACGCGACCGACGTGGCCCGCATGATCGAGGCGCCGATCTTCCACGTGAACGGCGACGACCCGGAGGCCGTGGTCCGCGTCGCGCGGCTCGCCTTCGAGTTCCGCCAGGCGTTCAACAAGGACGTCGTGATCGACCTCATCTGCTACCGCCGCCGCGGTCACAACGAGGGCGACAACCCGCAGTTCACCAACCCGCAGATGTACAACCTGATCGACAAGAAGCGCTCGGTGCGCAAGCTCTACACCGAGTCGCTGATCGGTCGCGGCGACATCACGCTGGAAGAGGCCGAGCAGGCGCTCCAGGACTTCCAGGGCCAGCTGGAGAAGGTGTTCGCGGAGGTCCGCGAGGCCACCTCCGCCCCGGCCACGGTGCATGTCCCGGACACCCAGGCCGAGTTCCCGGTCGCGGTGAGCACGGCGGTCTCCCAGGAGATCGTCAAGCGGATCGCCGAGTCCCAGGTCAACATCCCGGACCACGTCAAGGTGCACCCGCGTCTGATGCCGCAGATGCAGCGCCGCGCCGCCTCCGTCGAGGACGGCACGATCGACTGGGGCATGGGCGAGACGCTGGCCATCGGCTCGCTGCTGATGGAGGGCACCCCGGTCCGGCTGTCCGGCCAGGACACCCGCCGCGGCACGTTCGGCCAGCGCCACGCGGTGCTGGTCGACCAGGAGACCGGCGAGGACTACACCCCGTTGCTCTACCTGACCGACGACCAGGCCCGGTACAACGTCTACGACTCGCTGCTCAGCGAGTACGCGGCGATGGGCTTCGAGTACGGCTACTCCCTGGCCCGCCCGGACGCGCTGGTCATGTGGGAGGCGCAGTTCGGTGACTTCGTCAACGGCGCGCAGACCGTCGTCGACGAGTTCATCTCCTCGGCCGAGCAGAAGTGGGGCCAGCACTCCGGCGTCACGCTGCTGCTGCCGCACGGGTACGAGGGCCAGGGCCCGGACCACAGCTCCGCGCGCCCCGAGCGCTTCCTGCAGCTGTGCGCGCAGAACAACATGACGGTCGCGATGCCGACCCTGCCGTCGAACTACTTCCACCTGCTGCGCTGGCAGGTCCACAACCCGCACCACAAGCCGCTCATCGTCTTCACCCCGAAGTCGATGCTGCGTCTGAAGGCGGCGGCGTCGAAGGCGGAGGAGTTCACCACCGGCGGCTTCCGCCCGGTGATCGGCGACGAGTCCGTCGACCCGGCCGCGGTCCGCAAGGTCGTCTTCACGTCCGGCAAGGTCTACTACGACCTCGACGCCGAGCGTAAGAAGCGCGGCGCGACGGACACGGCGATCATCCGCCTGGAGCGCCTGTACCCGCTGCCGGGTGCGGAGCTGCAGGCCGAGATCGCCAAGTTCCCGAACGCAGAGAAGTACCTGTGGGCCCAGGAGGAGCCGGCGAACCAGGGTGCCTGGCCGTTCATCGCGCTCAACCTGATCGACCATCTGGACCTGGCAGTCGGCGCGGACGTCCCGCACGGCGAGCGCCTGCGCCGCATCTCGCGGCCGCACTCCTCGTCCCCGGCCGTGGGCTCGAAGAAGCGCCACGAGCAGGAGCAGGAGCAGCTGGTCAACGAGGTGTTCGACGCCTGAGGCGGCTGCGCCGCCGCGTGACGCAGTACCCGGCCCGGCCCCGCGAGAAGTTCGCGGGGCCGGGCCCTCTGCATCCGGGCGGCGAACCACGCCGAGGTCGTACTGCTCGCGCACCAGGCCACCCGGCACCTGCCGGTCCGCGACGGCGCCGGCCCGCCACCGACGCGATCGGTGGCGGGCCGTTCCCGTGCGCGGGAGGGGAGCTCAGATGGGCTGGGGCTCGAAGTCCCAGAACGGCCTCTCCCCGGCGCGCATGTACCGCACCTGGGGATGGTTCTCGCCGAGCGCGTCGGCCAGCACGCGGAGCGCCTGCTCCCCGGCCTCCTCGGCCTCTCCGCCACGGCCCGTCGCCCGCAGGTCGAGGGCGAGCCCGGCCTTGAGGTTGACGGTCAGGACGTGGTCGTCGCCGACGCGGGCCACCGCCCGGGCCACGGCGTCGCGGCCGAGCTCCACCGCCCCGTCCGCGTCCCCGGCCGCGGCCCTCGCCGAGGCCGTGTTCATCGCGCAGCCCATGCTCCAGAGGTGATCGGGGCTCAGGGCGCGTTCCATCGCGGCCATGGACTCCTCGGCGATCGCGAGTGCCGCACGGTGGTCGCCCATGGTCCGAAGGATGATGCCGCAGTTGTCCCGCGCGCCGACGGCGTAGGGGTGGGCGTCGCCGAGCTGGCCCGCGTACAGGCGGGCGGTGGACTCGGCGATCCGGCGGGCCTCATCCAGCTCTCCCGCGTCCCGCAGCAGCATCGCGTAGTCGGCCGACACCAGCAGCGTCTCCGGATGCGCGGCGCCGCGGCGGGCGGTCATCCTCTCGCGGACCTTGCGCATCAGTGAGCGGGCGAACGGGAGGTTGCCGTCCCTGCGCTTGCACAGGGCCAGGTTGTGCTGGGCGAGCAACGTCTGGGAGTGCTCCCGGTCGAGCACCTGGCTGTGCAGGGCGGTGTTCCGCTCCTGGATGACCAGCGCTTCGCGGTAGCGGCCCAGGAGCCGCAGCATCCAGGCCGTGTGCAGGGCGGACAGCAGCGTGTAGGCGTTGCGGGTGCCGAGGAGCCCGACGCGGGCTTCGAGAATCTCCTGGTGCCGGGCGAGGGAGTCCTTGTAGTGGCCCTGGAGCGCGACGGCGAGGGCCAGGTTGCTGCGGAGTGCGAGCGTACGGGGCACGTTCCGGTCGCCGAGCAGCTCGACGGCCCTGGCGGTGGCCGTCTCGTAAAGGTCGCGGGCCTCGTCGTACTTGGCGAGCGCCATGAGGGTGCCGCCGAGGCCGTTCATGGCGCGGAGTATCTCGATGCCCTGGGCGCCGGGCTCGTCGGAGAGCCGGGCGAGGATGTCGCGGCCGACGTCCTCGGCCTCCGCGTAACGGCCGAGACGGCGCAGCATGTTGGCGTACTGGTGGGTGGCGACCAGGACGGTGCGGTCGGTCGGGCCGGACGCGCTGCGCCAGTGTTCGAGGGCCTTGTGGGCGATGGACCAGCCGACGGCGTACTCGCCCCGCATGCGCAGGTACTCGACGCAGTTGAGGACGAGCCGCCGCACGTCCTCGTCCGTGGACTCCAGCGCGCCCGACGACTCCAGGTGCGGGATGAGATCGGCGTAGCGCTGCCAGTGGCGGGGGGCGGCCGGCTCCCTGGGGTCGGCCGCGACGAGAACGCGGCAGGCGGTCGCCGACGCCGTGCGGCGGTCCCTGGCGGGCAGGGTGTCGCGGACGAACCGGTGGAAGAGCCGGTGCATGCGCAGGGTGCCCACGGTGAGGATGTCGTCGTGGGGGCCGGTCTCGTACTCCAGCCACATCGAGGTGGTCTCGGAGAGCGTCCGCAGGGCGGAGTTCCAGTTGCTGGGCTCGGCGACGAGGGCTGCCAGGTGCTCGGGCAGGTCGGAGGAGCGGGCCGACTGGAGCAGTTTGACCGGTACGACGTCGGCGGAGAAGTGGGCCAGCAGCTTGAGGAGTTCGTGCGTGTGCGGCGCCTCCTCGCGCAGGGTGTTGAGCGTCGTCGACCAGACCGCCTGGAAGGGCTTCGGGTCGTCGCCGGAGGGAACGACGCCGAGGACGTTGAGGTCGCCCTCCCGCAGGATCTCCAGGTACTGCCGTACGGGGATCAGCGGGTGCATCTCGAGCCAGGCCGTCATTTGGTCGATCAGCATGGGGACGTCACCGACCTCGTCGGCGAGCTCGTCGGCCTCCTCCTCCGTGATCCGCGGTGCGCGGCGGCAGGCGAAGGCGACGCTCTCCTCGCGGTCGAAGAGCGGCAGCGCGACGAGTTCCGCGCCGTGGGCGGACCAGGAGGTGCTGTGCGTGGTGATCAGGACGTGGCCGCGGCCGCGCGGCAGCAGTTCCGCGATGCTCTCGGGATCCTCGGCCCCGTCGTACACGATCAGCCAGCGCCGCCTCGACCGGGCGAGGGCCTGCTGCGCGGCCGTGATGAGGCCGCGCAGCTCGCCGCCGTCGCGGATGCCGAGCTCCGCGGCGAGGGCGGCGAAGTCCTCGCGCGCCAGGAGCGGGGTGTGCGACCGGACCCACCAGACGGTGTCGTACTCGCCCGCGTACCGGTGCGCGTACTCGCGGGCCACCTCGGTCTTGCCGATGCCGCCCGAGCCGTGCAGGGCGACGACGGCCGGGGCGTCGGCGGGTGCGTCGGCGGTCTGGGCGGCCAGCATGCGCTGCAGCTGCTCCAGCGTCTGCCGGCGGCCGGTGAACCGGCGGTTGCGGCGCTCCAGGTTGGACACGGGCGGCGGCTCGTCGGGGAACCGCAGGCCGCGGTCGAGGTCGACGCCCTCGCCCCGGTCGACCGCGACCCCGCAGGCGGCGAGCAGCCGCTGCTTGGCCTCCTCACGCCCCACGCCGTGCAGGCGGACGGGGTTCAGCTCGCGGGCGGCCTCGGGGAGCCGGTGCGCGGTGACGCTGACGGCCGTGATCTGTGCGCGGTGGGCGGGCACGACCTGGCGCAGCACGTCCGCCCAGGCGCGGTAGCGTCCGGCGTCGAACCGCAGGTACCAGTCGTCCAGGACGAGCAGGACCCTGCCCGGCGCCGCCAGCAGGTCGGTGAGCGCGCTGTCTTCCGGGGGGCGCCTGAGCGGGTCCCAGCGGACGAGGCCGGTACGGAACCCCGCGGTCTCCAGCTCTCCTTCGACCCATCTGGCCCAGGACTCGCTCTGTCCGGCGAAGACGACCGTGATGTGGTCGCTGTCCTCGGTCATGCGGGGGCTCCCTCGGCAGAGGCGTTCGACTTCGTGCGCAAGCTCTTCGATTGTGCGTCAGATTCCGCTCAGTGAGGGCCCCTTCGCGAACAGTGACGACTGTCGTCCGCGTCACGCAGCCGCCCGGCGATGTGCCGTATGAGGTGCTCGAGGTCGGCGCAGTAGACGCTGGGATGCAGGAAGCCGGTGCGCGGGGCGTACCGGTGGGCGTAGTTGCCGCCGCCGCACACACGCAGCACGGGGCAGGCGCGGCACTCGGGTGCGAGGCCCCGCTCGCCCAGCTGGCGGGCGGCGACTCCAGGGTGCCGCAGGGCTTCGTCGAAGGTGTTGCGGAACACGTCGAGTCCGGTGGCCGGGGCGCCGGCGTAGGCGGTCTTGAGGGAGTCGACCTGCTCGATGGCGCCGTCCGTGTCGACCACGATGGCCGCCATCGGGGACAGCCCGACCGACTCCGCCGTGCTGGAACTGCCGAGCAGCAGCGCCAGGATCTCGGTGAAGAGCCGGATCCTCGTCCGCATCCGGTCCGACCCCCACCACAGGTCGAAGACCTCGGCCAGCCAGCGGCCGTACGGAGCGGGCCCGGGCCGGTGACGGCCGGGCTCGGTGGACGGGAGACCGGCCGGGGGTGCGCCCCAGTGGGCGTGCGGCAGCAGGAAGTCCAGGCCGGGAGGGGCGAGGTCCAGCAGGGAGGCGTAGACCTCGGCCGGTGCGCTCGCCAGGTCGATGGTGCTGAGGATTCCGGCGTACTGGTCGCCGCGGCGGGCAAGCAGGGCGGCGGCGCGCGCCGCGGCCGGCCAGGAGGGCCGTCCGTCGTGGCCGGCCCGCCGCCGGTTGAGGTGCGGGGTGCCGCCGTCGAGGCTCAGCCCGACGCGGATGCCCTCGGCGGCGAGCCGGTCGAGCGTGCGCTCGGTCAGGAGGGTCCCGTTGGTCTGCACGGACGGGGCGACCCGGCAGCCGTCCGGTACGGCCCGGCGCACCGCCGCAGCGTAGGCGACGACCCCATCGGGGCCGTTCAGCAGGGGCTCGCCGCCGTGCAGTTCGATGCGGATGCGGTCCAGGGAGTGGGTGCTCACGTGCTCGGCGATGCGCTGCGCCGTCCGCGCCACGGTCGCGTCGGCCACTCGTGCCGGTCTGCGGCGCCAGCTGTGGTCGGGGCCGCGGTAGATGTAGCAGTAGTCGCAGGCGAGGTTGCACCGGCTGTGGACCTTCAGCACGAACTGCCGCAGCGGGACCGGCCGCAGGCCGGCGACGTCCAGGGTGCGGTGCGGCCAGTGCGGAACGGTCCGCGCGATCACGGCGCGTCCTCGTAGTACGCCACGGCGGGTGCGGCCTCCGCCGCCCGCTCCCCGAGTCCGGCGAGGACCGCGTCGAGCACGGGGTGGCCGGTGGTGCCGCCGTCGCGGGCGAAGGCGGCGAGGGTGCCGAACGCGGGCAGGGGTGTGCCGCTGTCGTCCGAGGGCGACGTCATGCGTCACCCGATTCGAGCCTGCGCACGTCCTCGCGCAGCCGTTCGGCGTCCGAGGACCGCTCGCCCCCGTGCTCGGTGAGGAGGTCGAGCGCCCTGCGGTACTCGTCGAGCGCACGGCCGGGCCCTGCGGTGAGTTCGAGCAGCTGCGCCCGTGCCTCGGTGAACCGGGCGGCGAGCTCGGGCGCGTCCGAGGAGAGCGCCGCCTCGGCCGCGTTGCGGTAGTGCGCGGCGGCCGCGGCGAGCCGGGCCGTGGATCCGGTGCGCCTGCCGAGCCGGCTCGCGACCGAGCCCCGTGCTGCGTGGGCGTTGGCCGCCACCTCGGCGGAGTCGGCACCGCGGGCTGCGGCACCGAGTATCCAGTCGGCCTCGTGGAGATCGGTGAGGGCGTCCGTCGCCTCGAACCGCAGCAAGAGGGCCATGCCCAGCAGTAGCCGCCGGTAGGCCAGCTCCGGGGCACCGGACGGCGTTTCGGCGAGGGACTGCCGCAAGAGGCGCACCGCATCGCCGATGTCACCGGCCCGGCCGGTGCGGACGCGGTCGAGCAGGGCGTTGCCGTGACTCTCCAGCCGCCCGGCGTGCAGCGGGCTGTCGGCGGGCGTCAGGCGCACCGCCTCGGCGAGGGCGTCGACGGCTCGGTCGAGGTGCCGACCGGCGCCGTCCGCCGCCTCCTGGAACCTGCGGCTCTCGATCAGCGCGATCCGCTCGGCGCAGTCGGCGAGCAGGTCGTCGCGTTCCGCACCCGACGCGTGGGCCTCGGCGACGGCACGGGCCTCGGCGAGGGCCGCCAGGGCACGCTGCCGGCCGCTCTCCTCGTCGAGTCCGGTCAGGGCCAGCTCGCACGACTCGGCCAACTCCGTCCAGCCCGCGACGACGTCCCTGGCGTCCGGGGTCCAGGGCTCCTGCGCCGCGGCCGGATCGTCCGGCGCGCCCGTGCCGCCCGCTTCGGGGAGCAGCAGCGCCAGGTCGGGCAGCGCCGCGAGCAGGTCGTCGCGGGCACGCTCGGCCGTCTCCCGCACGAGCTCCGCGGCCGCGCCGGCGCCCGCGCGGTGGCGGGCCAGGAGGGCGTGCACCCGGCCGCGGAAGTAGCGCGCGGGCACGGGGTCCGTGTCGACCACCGCGTCGAGCACCTCGACGGTCTCGGCCGTCTTCGTCTCGTACCACCGCTCCGGGTCGGCGGGCGGCGGACGGTGCAGCAGCACGGCCTGCTCGCCGAACGCGGTGGCCAGCTCCTGCAGGACCCCGATCCGGACGATCGCCGCCTCCCGGCCCTCGTCGCCCTCGGCCCGTGCCGCCTCGGCGAGGGCACGGTCGGCCGCCTCCAGCAGCACGTAGCGCAGCGCGAGGGGGTCGTCGCGCAGGCCCGCCTCCTCGACGCGGTCCCTGAACCGTACGGGCACCGTGTCGGTGTCCGGGCCCGCGGCACTCACCTCGTCGGCCGTCATCAGCAGCACGTCGGCGACGGTCCGGTGGGCGGAGCGCAGTGCGCTCGCGGCCGCCTCCGCCGCCGCGAGCGCGTCCTTGAGGTCCTCCCCGAGCCTGCGCACGTCCCAGCGCTCCAGCAGCGCGTCGGCCAGCTCGGCGTTGAGCAGCGCCCGTGCGGTGGAGCGGCGTTCGGTCCTGACGGCCCCTGCGAGCAGTTCGACTCCCCGGTCCAGGTCCCGTGCCGTGCCCTGTTCACGGAAGCGGGCCAGCCGTTCCCTGGCCCGGTCGGCGAGGTCGCCGGGCCCGGCCTGAGGTGTGCCGGCGACCGGCCGCGCGGACGTGGGCAGTGAGCGGCGCAGCACGCGGGTCGAGACCACCGCGAACTCGCGCAGCAGCGGATCGCTGTCTGCCCCGGTGGGCGGCCCGGGCCGCTCGACGGTCCCCGACAGGTAGGCCGCCGCCATCGCCGGGAAGTTCCGTACGGTGCGGCCGAAGCGGCTTTCGACGTAGCGGGACAGGTGCTTGAAGGCCAGCTCGGCGTCCCCCGGGCCGAGTTGACCGTTCAGCTCCTCCCTGACGTCGTCGTGGAAGGTGTAGGCGGGGTCACCGGTGCCGTTGTCGCTGCGTCTGAGCAGTCCCCCGAGGAGCACTTCGGCGAGGACGTCGGGACCGCTGCCCGGCAGCATGGCGCGCTGCACGAGCTGCATCACCGGCAGCTGGAGGGGTGCGGTGGACAGCCACCGGGCGAGCCGGACGGCTGCCGGAGAGGCGTGGCGGCGGAAGGCCCGCAGCCGCTCGTCGGCGGGAACGTCACCGCTTCCCGCCGCCGGGGCGGGCGCGGGGAGCGGGTCGGGGTCGACCCACCCGGCTGCGGCGCGCAGTGTCAGCTCGCCGGAGCCGGACAGCAGCCGGGCCCAGGTCTCCAGGGCCACACGGTGCGGCGCCAGCACCGGTACGGGGACCGCGTGGCGCGGCGGCCGGTCCGGCGACAGGAACTCCAGCCGCCCGGCCGGGCCCTCCGGCCTCCGCAACAAACCGGGCCAGGCGGGCAGATGGGTGTTGCGCCACATGCGCTGGGGCAGCGGCTGGACGACGGCGACCGGGCCGGCTGCGGCCCAGCGGTGCAGCAGCCGGTGCAGGGCGCCGCTGCGCCACATCGGTCCCGCGCAGTCGCTGAGCAGCAGGGTGAGCTGCTTGCCGGTGGGGTCGGCGAACTGCGCCGGCGGCCGCAGCCGCCGTGGGCCGGGCCTGAGCACGGTCGATGCCCCGGGGCTGCCGTCGGCGTGCTCGTGCAGGTAGAGCACGCGCACCTCGCGGAAAGCACCTGCCCGTTCGAAGATCTCGCGGAGTTCGTCGAGGGTCTGTTCCCAGACGATGGTGGACGACGAGACGTCCATCAGCAGCTGGGCGCGCGCCTCGCGCCGCCGCGAGGGCCGCAGCACGGGAAGGGTGAGCCCGGTTTCGGCGGCGTTGTGCGCGGTGGCCTGCTCGTCGAGGACGCGGCGCACGGGCAGGGACGGCGAACGGAACTGCTGCAGGGGGCGTAACGCGCGCTGCAGGGCCAGTGCGTCGGGCAGCGTGGGGGCGGTGGGCACCCGGACGGGCAGGCCTCCGCGCCGGTCGGCGCCGCCGGCCGTACCGACGCCGTCGGTGTGGGGTGAGCGCAGCCCCGCGCGCCCCTCGGGCGGTGCGGCGGCGTTGCCGGCGGGGCCGGGCGTGGTGGACGGCGGTTCGTGGGCGGGCGGATCGGCGGAGGTCCCGGCCGGGAGCTCCGGTGCGTCGGCCGGAGGCGCGGACCAGTGGGCGGGCCCGACCCAGCGGGCGAGCCACAGGGCGTCCGCCACCTCCTCGGCCATGGGGCCGAGATCGGCCTCCCGCAGCCGGGCGACCAGCGCCGTGAGCACGGCGCTCGCGCCGCCGGGCGCGCGGGGGGAGGCGGCCGTCATCGTCGGATCACCGCTGCTGAGGGTGCTGTTCCAGCGGGCGCATCAGGAGTCCGGCGATGCCGTCCCTGCGGCTGCCGGCCTCCCGGGCGGCGTGCTGGGTGAGGAAGATGGCGTTGAGCAACTGGTCGGTGGGACGCAGTCCGTCGCCGTCACCCTCGTTGAAGCTTTCCACGAGGTCGAGGTTGGCGTCGTGCGCCCCGTCGCCGAAGTGGGCGTGCACCAGGGCGGCGAGGCGTTCGTTGCGCGGCGGTTCCAGGTGGAGATGGATGCAGCGCCGCAACAGAGGCCGCGGGAAGTCCCGTTCGCCGTTGCTTGTCATGACGACGAACGGGAAGGCGTGACAGCGGACTCTGCCGCTGGTGACGGGCACGCTCCTGCCGTCGTCGTCGAGGACGGTCACGGTCTCCCGGCCCGCGCGCTTGGCCGCCCGCTCCAGCTCGGGGATGCGGAACTCGCCTTCCTCCAGCACGTTCAGCAGGTCGTTGGGAAGGTCGATGTCGCTCTTGTCCAGCTCGTCGATGAGCAGGACCCGCGGGCGCTCCGCGGGAAGGAGCGCGGTGCCGAGCGGGCCGAGTTTGATGTACTCGCCGATGTCGTTCTCGCCGGCGCCTCGTTCGCGGGAAAGCTGGGCGTCCTGGAGCCTACCGATCGCGTCGTACTCGTACAGCCCCTGCTTGAGCTCCGTGCGGCTGACGACCGACCACTGCAGGACGCGGCCGAGGCCGAGTTCGTGGGCGACGGCGTGCGGGAGCGTGCTCTTGCCGGAGCCCGGCTCCCCGGTCACCAGCAGCGGCCGGCGCAGGTACAGCGCGGCGTTGATGAGCTGGATCGCCTCGTCGTCCTGGACGGGGAGCAGGGGGCGTCCGCCGAGGCGCCGCCTGGTCGAGGAATCCGGCTCGGGCACGGGAAGGGGCAGCGGCTCGCCGGTGAAGGTCCGCCAGGGCGGCGGTGGCGGAAGCTCGCCGATCCTGGCCGGGGCCGGCTCGCCCTCGCCCCGGTACACCAGCCAGTCACTCATCTGTCGCTCCTCGTCGGCGCTCGGTGGCTTCCCGCGTGACGGCCGACAGGGGCTTGGACGCCCACAACGGGCCCCTGGGAATGTACCCCCGCACGGCGTTGCCAAGGCCGAAATCCGGCCACGTCGTCATGGCGAATTCACCGGTCCCATCGGTCTCTGGGGAACCGGGCGGCGCGGGTCGTCGTACATGACGGCGATCGCTTCGGCCCAGTGCCCCTTGGTCCGTCTTTTGTGGATGTCCTCCCTGATACGGCGCAGCCTGTCGGGAAGTTCAGGCGCCGAGCCGGTCAGCGCGAGCAGCTCGGCCGCGCCTCGGTGCAGTTTTTCGCAGCCGTCGCCGCACGGTCCCCGCTCGTGGCCGTCTATGCGCCACAGCGCGATGCCGTGGCCCGCGTCGAGGGCGAGTCCGATGGCCCGGCGCCCCACACCCCGGCTCGCCCGATGGCACAGGACCGGGACGCCTGACGGCTGCATGTCGGTGAAGTGCTTGCTGCGGGGCGGCTGCTGGACGGGGCGGAGCCGGCTCGCGGCGAGCGCGCCGGATTCGGCGACCGCGTTCCAGCGCTCCTTCCACCGGGTGTCCGGTTCGCCGCGGCGATCGGCGTTGCGCAGGACGAGCCGGCGTCGCGCGCCCAGCGGCAGGTGGGCGTCGTCGCCCAGCGGGGCCTCGTCGGCGAGCTGCCAGCGGTGCACCGGCGTGTCGAAGTACCCGGCGGACAGGACGACTTCACAGGGAGCGGGGACGCCGCCGCCGGCCGCGTCCGCGATGCGGAAGGCCTCGGCGAGGCGTTCGCGCAGGTGATGACGGAGGTGGGCGGGCTGGACGCCGTTGGGGTCCCGCTCGGAGGCGAAGATCTCGTTGTCCCCGCTGCCGTCGTCGATCCTGATCTGCCAGTGGACCGTGCCGTAGGGCAGCTCGTCGAGCTCCACGACGACGATGTACGCCCGCTCGTCGGGACCGGGGTACGGGATGACGACGCGGTCACCGCTCTCCTCCTGGGGCAGGCGCGCCTGCTCCACCAGTCGGCGCAGGTGCGGGGGAAGCCGCCGGAGCCTTCCGGCCACCCACGCGTCGAGGCCGCCGGTGTCGCCGCCGCCTGTGCGCGTCCATTCGCCGACGAGTCGCAGGTAGTGCAGGAAGACGTACGCTTCGAGCGGTGTGCCGTCGCCCTCGTACAGCAGGCCGTGCCCGTCCCGCCAGGTGACGGGCGGTGGTCCCGTTCTCGCCAGCCGCTGGTTGCGCACATGGCCTGCGAGCCGCTCCACGACGCCCGGGTGGGGCGGCGCCAGGGCGGCCAGATGGTTCAGTGCGGCGACGCGGTCGTGCGACGACCACCGTTCGGGGTCGGCAGCGGAGTGCCGGACCAGCTGCGCCTGGTGGTCGGTCCAGCTGCCCGTGGTGCCGTGCCGCCCGTGGTGCCAGCGGTCGTGGGAGGCCATGACCTCCCGG
The DNA here is from genome assembly GCF_046506645.1 of Streptomyces sp. 5K101. Taxonomy (NCBI): domain Bacteria; kingdom Bacillati; phylum Actinomycetota; class Actinomycetes; order Kitasatosporales; family Streptomycetaceae; genus Streptomyces; species Streptomyces sp. 5K101. The sequence goes on from NZ_JBKFFO010000007.1 coordinate 181,235, forward strand.
TACAGGGCGCCGAACCGGCGCAGGGCCACGGCGGACACCGCCCGGCCGCCGTCCTGGCCGACCCGGCCGGATTTCACGACTTCGAGGACCGCGCCGGTGACGGGATCGAGCACGGGCCCGCCCGAGACGCCTGGCGGGAACTCGGCGAGCGACGCGAAACGCACGGCGAGGTCGCCGTCGTCCACGTTCGCGGTGACCATGCCGCGCCAGAGCCCGTACCGCGCGCCGGTGTGCACCGCGTCCTGCGGTGTCGGCCGGAACCCGAAGACCTGCCGTTCGCCGCCGGCCGACGCGGCCTGGTCGCCGATCCACACGCATTCGTGCTCGACGCCGTCGTCGAGGAGCCTCACCAGGGCGAGGTCGAGCTGGGCCGGTATGTCCTCCCAGGGATCCGTGACCAGCCATTGCTCCAGGCGGGCCCCGGTGGGTGCGATCCCGTACTGCAGCTCGTCGCCGGCCACCCGGAAGGGCCGGTCCCGGTCCTCCCGGAGGTAGGGCACGAGGACATGGGCGGCGGTCAGGATCCAGCCGGGCGCGACGAAGAACCCGCTGCCCCACATCTCGGTCGCGTACGGGTCCTCGGGCAGGAAGTGGACGGTCGCCGCGCGGGTGAGGGCATGCAGGTCGGGGAGGCCGTCAGACATCCGTGCCGGCCGGCCCCGCCGGGTCCCGTCCGTCGAGCTGCCAGGTCAGGGTCACCTGGACGGACGCCTTGGCCTCGCCGTCGGCGAGGACGGCGATCGCCTTTCCGGGCTTGGCGCTCAGCTCCACGCCGAAGGTGACGGACGCCTCGTGCGGCTTGGCGGCCGCGGCGGCGTCGAGGACCGTGCCGCCGACACGTGCGATCAGCTCGTTGAGCTGCTCCAGTTTGGCGGCGGCGCCGTCGGCGACACCGACGTCGCGGTCCGAGGCGCCGTAGCCATCGGCGGCGCTCACCCGCGCGTAGACGACCTTGCCGTCCCCGAGATCGATCCGGCGCACACGACCACTCACGGCTCCCCCGATCCGCGCGTCAACGCGCTTGTCACAGCACTGACTTGACCGGTTCCAAGATTACTGGGCCACCCGGTGGCGAGCGAGAGGGCGGATGGTCGATATCCGGCCGCGTCGCCGACGCCATACCCTGGAACCGGAACACCCGTCCCCAGCAGGAGCATGTCTTGTACTTCACCGACCGTGGCATCGAGGAACTGGAGAAGCGGCGCGGCGAGGAGGAGGTCACGTTCGAGTGGCTGGCCGAGCAGCTGCGCACGTTCGTGGACCTCAACCCGGACTTCGAGGTCCCGGTCGAACGCCTCGCGACGTGGCTGGCCCGCCTGGACGACGAGGACGACGACGAGTAGGCGCCACCGCGGCTGCCGGCCGCGCCGGGGGGCGTGACACCCCGGGGCCCCGGGGTATTGCCGGCGGCGGCCTGGCGGCGTGGCCCCTCCGAGTGCGGCCGCCGGGGCTGCCAGCTGCCCGGGCCGCTGCAGAGGGCGGGGCGCAGCCCTCTGATCCACGCGCGCCCCTGCCCTGCGCGGGCGGCCTGGCAACTTGCCGCCTTGGAGTACCCCTGCCGGAGATCGGCTCGCCGGGGCTATCGGCCGCCGGGGGCCCGTGCGGGGCGCGCCGGGGCCCTGCCCGGCTCCCCGGCGCTGGGACCGCCGGCCGGCCCGGGCCTGCGGGGCGGGCCGGGGGCGCAGCCCTCTGATTCCGCCGGGTCTCCCGCCCAGGCGAGCCGGGGACCCGAGTGGCCCTGCCGGGGATCGGAGCCGGGGCCGCTGCCCCCGCCCGCACCCCTGCAGGGGGCGGCCCCTGCTCCCCCCGGCCCGCGCCGGGGGCGTTGCTGGGGCTGTCGGCCGCGCCCCGGCGGCGCGCCGGGTGCCTGGCGGCGTGGTGCCCTCGTGCCCATGCCGGGTCCCGGTCGCCGGGGCTGCTGCCGCGCCGGGACCCTGCGTTGAGTGCGCCGGGGGCGCAGCCCCTGATTTCGCCCAGGCCACAGTCCAGCCCGCCGGCGGCCTCGCGGCGGGGCTCCCCCGAGTGCCCCGGCCGGGGGGACGGTCGCCGGCGTTGTCAGCCGCCCGGACCTCTCGCCGGCGCAGCCCCCTGTTTCGCCGGCCACCGCCCAGGCGCGCCGGGGGTCTGGGGGCGCAACCCTCAGTTTCGGGAAGGGGCGGGGTGGGGGAAAGCGCCCCCCGCCCACCTGACGCGCCCCTTGACAACCACCGACCGCGATATATCGTGTCTACCGAGAGACGCGATATGTTGCGTCGTGCCCCGCCCGCCCCGCCCTCGGGAGGTCATCGCCATGGCAGAGACGACATGGGACATCGCCGAGCCCCAGACGCTCGCCTTCGACGAACCGGTCACGGCGGTCAACGTGCGGATCGTCAACGGAACGGTCAACGTCGTCGGGACCGACGAAGGTTCCACCCGGCTGGAGATCTCCCAAATCGAGGGAACCCCGCTCGTCGTCACCCGCGAGGGCGGCACGCTCAGCGTCGGGTACCCGGACCTGCCCTGGAAGGGCTTCCTCGAGTGGCTCGACCGCAAGGGCCGGCGCCGTAGCGCGGTCGTGTCCCTCGCCGTCCCCGCCGAAGCCACCGTCGAGGTCGGCGTCGTCGGGGCGAACGCCGTCGTCTCCGGCATCCGCGGCCCCGCCGCCGTACGCGGCGTCACCGGCGACACCACCCTCGTCGGGCTCTCCGGAGCCGTCCGCGCCGACACCGTCTCCGGCAACGTCGAGGCCCAGTCGCTCAGCGGCGACCTGCGCTACAAGTCCGTCTCCGGCGACCTCACCGTCATCGCCGGCTCCGGCCGCTCCGTGCGGGCCGACTCCGTCAGCGGCGACATGGTCGTCGACATCGACGCGGTGGGCGGCCCGACCGACATCGCGCTGTCCACCGTCTCGGGCGAGGTCGCCATCCGTCTCCCCCACCCGGCCGACGCCCGCGTCGAGGCGAACACCACGAGCGGGGCCGTGTCCAACGCCTTCGAGGACCTGCGCGTCGAGGGCCAGTGGGGCGCGAAGCAGATCACCGGCACCCTCGGCGCCGGCACCGGCCGGCTCAAGGCCACCACCGTCTCCGGCTCCATCGCGCTGCTGCGCAGGCCACCGGCGGAGGAGGACGAGGCGTACGCCGACGCCCCGACCGGGAAGGTTCTCTGACATGCCCCCCGTATTCGCCCACGGCCGCCTGCGGCTGTATCTGCTGAAGCTGCTGGACGAGGCCCCGCGCCACGGCTACGAGGTGATCCGCCTCCTGGAGGAGCGTTTCCACGGCCTGTACGCGCCGAGCGCCGGCACCGTCTACCCGCGGCTGGCCAAGCTGGAGGCCGAGGGCCTGGTCACGCACGCCACCGAGGGCGGCCGCAAGGTGTACTCGATCACGGACGCGGGCCGCGCCGAACTCGCCGGTCGCAGCGGCGAACTGGCAGATCTGGAGCTGGAGATCCGCGAGTCCGTCTCCGAACTCGCCGCGGAGATCCGCGACGACGTACGCGGCGCGGCGGGCAAACTGCGCAGCGAGATGCGGGCGGCGGCGAGCGAGACCCGCCGGCAGTCGGCGGGCCCGCGCGGCGGAGGCGACTTCACCGACAAGGAGTCCTGGCGGACGGCGAAGGAGGAACTGCGCCGCGCAACGCAGGAGTGGAAGGAGCAGACGCAGCGCGCCAAGGACGAGTCGCGCCGGGCGCGCGAGGACGCCAAGCAGGCGCGCCGCCAGGCGCAGGAGGCGGCCGATACCGCCCGCGCCGAGATGCAGCGCATCGCCCAGCAGGTGCAGGACCAGGTCCAAGAACACTTCGCGAGGGGCGACTGGCCGACCGGCGTGCGCGAGGGCCTGTCGGAGCTGGCCGGGCACCTCGGCGGTCTGGCGCGGGGCACCGCCTGGCCGCCGTACGTGAAGCCGGACGCGGCCGGCACCGACCCCGACTGGGCGAAGGACGCCGTGGACGTCGAGGGTTCGGCCGACCCGGCACGTGATCTCGAACGGCTCCTGGACCGCTTCCGGGACGACGTACGGGACGCGGCACGCGACCACGGCGTGACACAGGAGCAGCTGGGCGAGGCCCGTCGGCACCTGTCGACGGCGGCCGCGCACATCGTGACCCTGCTGCGCGGCCCCAAGCAGTAGTGCGGCGGGGCCGGACGGTCGTCCGGCCCCGGACGATCACGGCGGTCACGGGCAGGAGTGCTGCTCCGGTCCCCAGGTCCGGCGTACGTCGCCGCGCCCGACCGCCCCGCACAGCAGCACCGTCTGCGCCCCCTTCGCGCTGCCGCGCTCGACCGCTATCAGCTTCTTCTCGCTGACCCGGCCGCCGCCCGCCGCCCCGTGCGCGTCGATCCGCCCGGTCGCGCCGTCGAAGCCCCCGCCGCCGAGCCCCTGGTAGAGCACCGCCTGGAGCAGCTTGCGGTCGAGGCGCTCGTCGTGGCCGCCGGTGCCCCGCCACGCCTGGTCCACGCCCTCCGCGAGATAGCGCATCGCGTCCCAGGCGAGGGCCACATGCGCGTCCTGGCGCATCGCGCCCGTACGGGTGCCGTGGTCCTCGGCGTAGGTGCGGTCGTACGCCGAGAGGAAGGCCGCCGCCTCGCCGCTGACCTCGGCGAGTGCGGGGGCGCGGCCGTGCGAGACATAGAAGAGGGTCAGCCCGGCGAAGACCTCCCAGGGGCGCCGCTCCTCCGTGAGGGCGTTGGTGACGTCGTCGCCGCCGAGCACGCTCACCTTCGGGCAGTCGCGCGCCACGCGGCTCAACTCTTCGAGGAACAGCTGGAAGTGGCTGCCCCGGCCGGCCCACACCACGGCCGTACGCGGCTCGTCCGCCACCGCCCGGCACACCTCGCGTGCCAGGTCCTCCACCGCCGCGACCGGGGTTCCCGCCGGGGGCCCGGGCAGCGGCGTGGGTTCGGGCGCGTCCGTGGGCGTGTACAGGAGCGACTCGATCCGCTCCTCGTCGTACGCCGCCCGGAACGCCGCCGCGAGGCTCGCGCTGTACGCGTCCGAGGGGTCGGCGATCAGCCGTACCCGCACGGCGGGCTTCCCGTCCACCATGGGGGCGTGCTCGGCGAAGGCGGCCATCACTTGACCGGCTCGCGTGTCGGTCGGCGCGATCTGGTAGTAGTGCCCGCCCTGGCGCAGCAGTTCGTCGGCGGTGCCCGAGGTGCCGACCATCGGCAGTCCGGCCTCGTCGAAGATGCGCATCGCCTCGTACGTGCGGCGGCGGCTCTGGCCGAAGCCGATGACGCCGACGATCGAACGGTCCCGGTCGGCGAGTTCGACGACCCGGTGGGCGACGACCGGGGCGTCCTTGAAGCGGTCGCCGGCGTTCGCGGCGAGGACGCGCAGGGGGACGCGCTCCCCGGAGCGCAGCGCCTGCCCGTTCGCGTACGCCTGGGCGAGAGCGAGGCCGCGCAGTTCGGCGAGGGTGCCGCCGCGTACGGGGTCCTCGGCGTTCTTGCCGCCGCTGAGCGGGCCGAAGAAGACGACGGTGCGGGCGTCCGGCCGCGGGTCGTCGGCATCCCGGCCCGCGAGTTCCTTCTCGACCTCCTTGTTCTGCCGCTCGATGCGCTGCAGGACGTCCCGTACGGCCCGCTCGCTGTCGTCCGTGCCGAAGGACGCCGCGCCTTCCGCGACGCCGACGCACTGCCCGTCCGTGCCGAGGAACGTGGAGCCGAGGCACGGGTCGGGGCCGACACGGGTGAAGGGAACTCCGGCGACGAGCCCCGCGACGACCGCGAGGGCGAGCACGCCCCCGGTGGCGGCCACGGCCACGTCGGTGCCGGCCCCCCAGCGTGTCGCGGGCGGGGCGAGGGTGGGCCAGCGGCCCAGCCAGTAGGTGGCGGCCTGGTCGTCCGCGGGCCCGTCGGAGACCGGCACCACCATCCCGGAGGGCCGCCCCGGCGGGGTGCCGCGCTGGGCGATGTTGGCCAGTTCGGCTCCGGCGGCGGACAGGCCGGGGACCTCGATGTCGGGGATGCGGCTGGCGAGCGTGCGGACGCCCGCGGCGACGGCGACCACGGAGGTGCACCGCAGGTCCTCCATGGCGGAGCGCAGTTCGCGCAGGAAGCGCTGCACGCGCGACTCGGCGGGGCCCGCCTCCTCCACCAGGAGCACGAAGCGGCTGACGCGCCGGCGCCGCCACGGGTTGAACATCCGCTTGCGGGCCGCGCCTTCCAGGTCGGCCAGCAGGGCGTGTACCAGGATCCGGTCGAGCTGCTCGGGGTCGCCGTCGGGGCCGCCGCCGACCAGGTCGAGGGCCGAGCGGAAGAAGTCGGTGGGCGGCGTGCCCTGCTGCTGGCGCACCCATTCGGCGTACCAGCGGCGGCCGCCCTGCCGGCTCCTGCCCAGCATCCTGCGGCCCGCCCGCCTGCCGTACAGGGCGCGCGGCAGCCGCTGGAAGAGCGGCCCCGCGACGAAGTTCCACAGCAGTTCGAGCAGGGTGCCGCCGTTGGCCTGGTCCCGGCCGCCCAGCCACCACAGGCCCCGCGCGAGCGCGGAGACCTCCCGGTGCTCGGCGTAGCAGTGGTCGCGCAGTTCGCCGGGTCGGCGCTCCATGAGGCCGCCGACGGCGGGCGCGGTGACGACGGCGCGCAGCAGCCGGTAGGACGGCAGGCGCAGCCGTCCCGTGCCCGGTGGCATCGTCGCGTCCAGCTGGAAGGCGATCTGCTCGAAGAGGTCGAGCGGCGGTGCGGCCGGGTCGGCCGTGGCCCCGTCCAGGCAGGCGTGCGGGGCGAGCCGGCCCTCGCGCCCGCGCAGCCGGGACCGTAAGCCGGCGACGATCCGGCGCCCCGCCTGCCCGTCCCCCGGCTCGCTCAGCAGCACCACCGGGACGCGGGTGCGACTGCGGCGCGGCTGAACCACGAGTTTGTCGAAGGCGTCCACGAATTTCTCGACGCCCGGATAGGCCGGGACACGGCTCTGCTGATCCCCCGTCGACATGTCTTTCCTCCCCCTTCACGCACGATCACGTGAGTGTCAAGGCTCGTGCCCCGCACGGCCGGTGCGCAATCGTCGCCGGGCGCACGCGACCGGCGCGGGGGTTCATCGTGGGGCACGCGGAGTGACCTCGATGGTGATGTGCGCGCCGGGCCGTGCGTGCACCCGTGCCGTCGCCGCGCGGTCGGTGGGCAGCAGGTGCGTGGCGGTCCGGGCGGGTCCGGTCAGCTCGATCCGCCAGCCGCCGGGCCGGGGCGGTACGGAGATCTCGGTGACGCCGCCCCTGGCCCGGTACGCGAGCCGGTAGGCCGCGGTGTCCGGCTCGTACGTCTCGGCGGTGATCCGGCCGGCGACCGCGGGGGCGTACGGGGCCGCGGTCTGCTCCTTGTTGGTGCGGAAGCGGCCCTCGGCGTCGACGGCGCAGTACCCGCCGCCGTAGCACCAGACGTAGCCCGCCCAGCCGGAGCCGTAGCGGTTCAGGGACCGCAGGGCGTCGCGGTAGAAGCGGCCCATGTTCGGCAGCGCGTTGTTGAGCGGGCCCCACTCCCCCACGACGACCGGCACGCCGTACTGCCGGGGGTAGACGGTCACGGCGGACTCGTACGCCTCGATCCAGCCGGCCGCCGGGTCGTAGTCGGCGCCCGCCTCCATCGCCGTGTTGTAGAAGTGGGGCGCGTAGACGGCCTTGAGGTCGTCGATCCGGCCGAGGCCGGTGGGGACGCCCTCTCCCACGATGGGGGTCGGTTCGAAGAAGACCCACGTGTCGTCGTCGACGGAACGGACGGCGTCCGCGAGGCGGTTGTACATGGGGGTGAGCTGCTCGCGCTCGATGCGCCGGGCCGCCGCCGCAAGGTCCTCGCCCGCCGCGATCTCGCCCATGGGTTCGTTGATCAGGTCGTAGCCGATGACGGCCGGGTGGTCCGCGAGACGTCCGGCGAGCACCCGCCACATGTCCGCCTGGGCGCGCCGCAGGTCCGGGTCCTCGTAGAGGTGGGTGAACGCGCGCTGCACGGCCGGTTCGAAGTACTCGTCGAACCAGTCGTCGGGGTGCGGGGTGAACGGCAACCCGTCGGTCCTCGTCGCCCACTCCGGGATGCCGCGATGCCCGAAGGCAGGCCCGAAGACGTCCTGGTGGGCGTCGATCAGGACCTGGATCCGGTGCTTGTGCGCCCAGCCGAGGACGCGTTCGATCTTGCGCAGGTACGCCTCGCTGTAGCGGCCCCGATCGGGCTCCAGGTCGTCCCAGAAGACGAGCAGCCTGGCGAAGCCGAAGCCCTGGGCGCGCAGGTCGCGGAAGTGGCGCTCGGTGATCGCGGACAGGGCGGCCTCGCCGCGGTGGGTCTTGTCCTCGACGTTCCAACCGCGCAGGGTCAGGACACGACCCCTCTCGTCCGTGAGCCGGGGTATGTCCGGGGGTGTGTCCCGGACGTCCGCGCTCTTCGCGTGAGCGGCGGACGTGGCGAGGACGGCGGCGCAGACGAGGGCGACGAGCAGGCGGCGGTACATCGGACCTCCGGCACGGTCGGTCGGCAGTGCCGGAGATCCCATCAGCAGAACTGACGGTCCATCAAGAGGCCGTCACGGATTGGTCAGGACGATCTTCCCGAACAGGTCGCCGGAGGCCAGCTTCTCGAAGCCCTCCCGGGCCCGGTCGAGCGGCAGCACCTGGTCGATCACCGGCCGGACGCCGGTCGCCGCGCAGAACGACAGCAGGTCCTCCAGCTCGTCCTTGGAGCCCATCGTCGAGCCGACGACCTTCAGCTCCAGGAAGAAGATCCGGGTCAGCTCGGCGTGCGCGGGCCGGTCGCCGCTCGTCGCGCCCGAGATGACCAGCGTGCCGCCGGGCCGCAGCGACTTGACCGAGTGGGACCAGGTCGCCGCGCCGACCGTCTCGATGACGGCGTCCACGCGCCGGGGCAGCCGCGCGCCCGGCTCGTACGCCTCCTCGGCGCCCAGGTCGACCGCCCGCTTGCGCTTGGCCTCGTCCCGGCTGGTGGCGTAGACCCGCAGTCCGGCCGCCTTGCCGAGCACGATCGCGGCGGTGGCGACGCCGCCGCCCGCGCCCTGCACGAGGACGGAGTCGCCCGGCCGGACGCCCGCGTTGGTGAACAGCATCCGGTACGCGGTCAGCCAGGCGGTCGGCAGGCAGGCGGCCTCCTCGAAGGTGAGCTCCTTCGGCTTGGGCAGCACGTTCCAGGACGGCACGGTGACCTGCTCGGCGAAGGTGCCCTGGTAGCGCTCGGTGAGGATGGAGCGGGGCTCGTCGGGGCCGACGCCGTGGCCGCTCTGGCCGATCACGGAGTGGAGGACCACCTCGTTGCCGTCCTGGTCGACACCGGCGGCGTCGCAGCCGAGGATCATCGGCAGCTTGTCCTCGCCGAGGCCCACTCCGCGCAGCGACCACAGGTCGTGGTGGTTGAGGGAGGCGGCCTTGACGTTCACGGTCGTCCAGCCGGGACGGGTCTCGGGGGCGGGGCGCTCGCCCAGTTCGAGTCCGTTCAGCGGCTGGTCGCGGTCGATGCGGGCGGCGTAGGCGGCGAACATGACCTTGAGATTAGGGCGGCACGGTGCGTGGCGGAACCACACATCGGTGTGACGCGCCTTGCTTTCTTCGCGGCCCGGTTCTCCTCCGGGGCGCCCGAGACCCCGTCGACGGTCGATCGTGCTCGACTGCTCTCCCCAGCTACCGCTGGGTGGGGGTCCCCCACGCCCGCAGGGCGTAGGGGGACTGCCCCCATTCCCTTTCGACGGCGCCGCGCCCCTTCGGCTCACTCACCCCTGTGCGGTACGCGGCCGGGGCGCCGGGCTCACTCGCCCATGTGCCTCACGCGCCCCGAAGGTGCGCTCGGTCACCGTCCGGCCCAGCACGCCCCCGGAAAAGAGGAACGGGCCGCGGCCCACCCCCGCGCGGGGTGGCCGCGGCCCGTCGTGGTGCGTCAGCGCCGGGCGACACCCTCCGCGCGCGCGGCCGCGGCGACCGCCGCCGTGACCGCGGGGGCGACCCGCTCGTCGAACGGCGACGGGATCACGTAGTCCGCCGACAGCGCGTCACCGACCACGTCCGCCAGCGCGTTCGCCGCGGCGATCTTCATGCCCTCGGTGATGCGGGAGGCCCGCACCTGCAGCGCGCCCGCGAAGATGCCCGGGAACGCGAGGACGTTGTTGATCTGGTTCGGGTAGTCCGAACGGCCGGTGGCCACGACCGCCGCGTACTTGTGCGCGATGTCCGGGTGGACCTCCGGGTTGGGGTTGGCCATGGCGAACACGAACGCGCCCGGAGCCATCGACGCGACCGCTTCCTCCGGCACCGTGCCGCCCGAGACGCCGATGAAGACGTCCGCGCCGGCGAGCGCGGCCTCCAGGGAGCCCGACAGGCCCGCCCGGTTGGTGAGCTCGGCGAGCTCCCGCTTGACCGGGGTGAGATCCTCGCGGTCACGGCTGACGATGCCCTTGCGGTCGGCGACCGCCACGTCCCCGAGCCCCGCCTCCAGCAGGAACTTCGCGATGGCCACGCCGGCCGCGCCGGCGCCCGAGATGACCGCGCGCAGGTCACCGAGCCCGCGTCCGGTCAGCTTGGCCGCGTTGCGCAGGGCCGCGAGGGTGACCACCGCGGTGCCGTGCTGGTCGTCGTGGAAGACGGGGATGTCGAGGCGCTCCTGGAGCTTGCGCTCGATCTCGAAGCACCGCGGCGCCGAGATGTCCTCCAGGTTCACTCCGCCGAAGGACGGCGCGAGGCGCACGACGGTCTCGACGATCTCGTCCGTGTCGGTGGTGGCGAGGGCGATCGGAACCGCGTCCACGCCGCCGAACTGCTTGAAGAGGATCGCTTTGCCCTCCATGACCGGGAGGGACGCCTCCGGGCCGATGTCGCCGAGGCCGAGCACCGCGGTCCCGTCCGTCACGACGGCGACGACCTGGGACTTCCAGGTGTAGTCGTGAACGAGCTCGGGCCGCTCGGCGATAGCCGTGCACACCTTGGCGACACCAGGTGTGTACGCGAGGGACAGGTCGTCCTTGTTCCGCACCGGCACGGTGGCCTGGACGGCCATCTTGCCGCCGCGGTGCAGCGCGAACGCCGGATCGAAGGGCTCGTCGGAACCCTCCGTGCCGGCATTGTCGCTGCGAGGATTGACGATCTCCGCTGCCATTGTGGTTGACCCCTTAAGTCTTCATCAGTTGAGGGTGGCCGCTCCTGGTTGAGGAGGGGTGGGCGGGCACCGCGTCCGTCCCCTGCACCAGGCGGTTGGCCCGCCCCGGCAGAGGGTTCTCACGCACGCGCGGGCGCGCCGCACAACGCGCCCGTAGCCCCGGATGAGGGGTGTAAGGATCCTTCATACCGGACAGACCGCACCGCGGACGAGTCGGTATCGGCGCGGTGACGTGGTTCATAGCTCCAAAACGGACAACTCAACCGCATGTCATGCACTCGTCCGAATCATGAGACGGCAGAAGATCTTCCGGCCGGAGGGCGGCATCCCAGCGAAAGATCCGGCCTTGATGTACCGGCCCCCTGAGGTTCGCCGATATCCCGTTATGCGATTTTGACATTCGCGCCCCCCTGAATGGGTCAGTCCGAATGGCAAGATGCCGAAAACACACAAGCTGGTGACACTCGAAGATGAGTGCACGGCTGTTCGTACCGCCCCTCTACACATGCCGGAGGACCCCGATCATGACCGCAAGTTTCACCCGTCGTACGACTGCCGCCAGGTCCCGGATCGCCGCGGTCAGTGCGATCGCGGTCGCCGGCGCGCTGGTGCTCACCGCCTGTGGTGACCAGACGAACTCCGGATCCCAGACCACCGAGGGCACCAAGTCCACGAGCGCCCCGCTGTTCGACAAGCTGCCGAAGAAGTACCAGGACTCCGGTGTGATCAAGGTCGGCACGGACGCCGCCTACGCCCCGATGGAGTACGAGGAGGGTGGCAAGATCGTCGGCATCGACCCCGACATCGCCGCCGCCATGGGCAAGGAGCTCGGTGTCCGGTTCGAGTTCACCAGCGGCACCTTCGACGGCCTGATCTCCTCGCTCAACACCGGCCGCCAGGACATCGTCATGTCGGCCATGAGCGACACCAAGGCCCGCCAGCAGGGTCTGGACGACAAGGGCAAGAAGACCGGTGAGGGCGTCGACTTCGTCGACTACTTCAACTCCGGCGTCTCGCTGCTGGTCAAGAAGGGCAACCCGCAGAACATCAAGTCCCTCGACGACCTATGCGGCAAGAAGGTGGCCGTCCAGCGCGGCACGACCTACCACGACACCTTCAAGAAGCAGGCCACCAAGTGTGAGCAGGACGGCAAGGGCAAGCTCACCATCGAGGCGTTCGACACCGACGCCGAGGCCCAGACCCGGGTGAAGTCCGGCGGCGCCGTCGCCGACCTCAACGACTACCCCGTCGCCGCGCACATCGCGAAGACCGCGGGCGGCGGCAACGACTTCGAGGTCACGGGCGACCAGACCGAGGCCGGCCCCTTCGGCATCGCCGTCGACAAGGACAACACCCAGCTGCGCGACGCGCTGAAGGACGCCCTGAACGCGATCATCAAGAACGGCGAGTACCAGAAGGTCCTGGAGAAGTGGGACGTCAAGGACAGCGCCGTGACCGAGGCGACCATCAACGCCGGCCAGTGATCCGACGTACCAGCCTCGCGCGTTCCACTGAAGGGCAGTCACTGTGACTGACAAGTTCGACAAGACACCCGCCGACGGGCCACCGGCCACGACGGCGGTCGACAAGGGGGCCTACACGCCCCCTGAGCAGATCAAGGCCATCCCGGTCCGGCACTGGGGCCGCTGGGTCAGCGGCGTGGTCGTCGTGGTCCTGCTGGGCACGCTGGCCTACTCGTTCTCCCAGGGCGACGTCACCTGGGGGACGGTCGGCGACCTGATCTTCGACGACCGGATCGTCACCGGCATGGGCCGCACGCTGCTGATCAGCGTGCTGTCGATGCTGATCGGTCTGGTCCTGGGCATCCTCTTCGCGGTCATGCGGCTGTCGAAGAACCCGGTGACCGGTGCGGTGGCCTGGCTGTACATCTGGTTCTTCCGCGGCACACCCGTGTACGTGCAGCTCCTGCTGTGGTTCAACCTGGCGCTGATCTTCCCCGTCCTCAACCTTGGGTTCTACAAGGACGAGATGGTGGACGTGATGACCCCGTTCATGGTCGCGCTGCTCGGCCTGGGCCTGAACGAGGGCGCGTACATGGCCGAGATCGTCCGGGCCGGCATCCAGTCGGTCGACGAGGGCCAGACCGAGGCCTCGCACGCGCTCGGCATGTCCAGCGGCAAGACCATGCGGCGCATCGTCCTCCCGCAGGCGATGCGGGTGATCGTGCCGCCGACCGGCAACGAGTTCATCAACCTGTTGAAGACCTCGTCCCTGGTCTCCGCGGTCCAGTACACCGAGCTGCTGCGCGCCGCTCAGAACATCGGTTCCACATCGTTCGCCATCATGGAGACCCTGCTGGTGGCGTCGGTCTGGTACCTGGCCCTGACCAGCGTGTTCAGCGTCGGCCAGTACTACGTCGAGCGGTACTACGCCCGCGGCTCGCTGCGGCAGCTGCCGCCGACACCCTGGCAGAGGGTCAAGGCCAATCTGCTGTCCCGCCGAAGCCCCAGGGGGGTGTGACATGACCGCCATGGTGAAGGCCGAGGGCGTCCACAAGTCCTACGGCTCCGCGCACATCCTGCGGGGCATCGACCTGGAGGTCGCACCCCGCGAGGTGTTCTGCCTGGTCGGCCCGTCCGGCTCCGGCAAGTCCACCTTCCTGCGGTGCATCAACCACCTGGAGAAGATCAACGCCGGCCGGCTGTCGGTCGACGGCCACCTGGTCGGCTACCGGCAGAAGGGCGACAAGCTCTACGAGCTGAAGGACAGCGAGGTCGCGGCCCAGCGCCGGGACATCGGCATGGTCTTCCAGCGCTTCAACCTGTTCCCCCACATGACCGCGCTCGCCAACGTCATGGAGGCGCCGATCCAGGTCAAGGGCGAGACCAAGGCCGTCGCCCGGGAGCGGGCCGAGCGGCTGCTCGACCGGGTCGGGCTGGCCGACAAGGCCGGGAACTACCCCTCGCAGCTCTCCGGCGGCCAGCAGCAGCGGGTCGCCATCGCCCGTGCGCTCGCGATGGAGCCGAAGCTGATGCTCTTCGACGAGCCGACCTCGGCCCTCGACCCGGAGCTGGTGGGTGACGTCCTCGACGTCATGCGCGGCCTCGCCGAGGACGGCATGACGATGATCGTCGTGACGCACGAGATGGGCTTCGCGCGCGAGGTCGGCGACTCGCTGGTCTTCATGGACGGCGGCGTGGTGGTCGAGTCCGGCCACCCGCGCGACGTCCTGACGAACCCGCAGCACGAGCGCACGAAGTCGTTCCTGTCGAAGGTCCTGTAGGCCGAAGGCCTGGGAGCGAGTCAGGGGGCGGTACGGACACCAGGTCCGTACCGCCCCTTCGCCGTACGGGTGCCTCGCCTCCACCGCCGGATCCCTCCCATCCGTAATACCCTCGAAGCAACAGCAGCCGTTACGCCGACACCAGACCGCCGCGGTAAGGAATACAAGTGGAACTGGCCTATTACTCGGACTACGCCGTGCGCCTGGTCAACACCGAGGAGCCGGGCCGCAACAAGGACTCGCTGACCTCCGTCGAGGCCGTCCGGGACCTGTTCGGCCCCTCGACACAGGCCGCACGCCGCGCCACGGACTCGGACGTCACCCGCCTCCGGTCGGTACGCGCCCGTCTGCGCGCGGTCTTCGCCGCGGCGGACGCTGGCGAGGAGACCCAGGCGGTCGACCTGCTCAACTCGCTGCTGCTGGAGTTCCCGGTCAGCCCGCAGATCTCCGGACACGACTACCGCGACGAGGACGGCCGGCCCAAGTGGCACATGCACCTCGCCGACCACCCGTCGAACGCGACGGCCGGATACGCGGCCATCGCGGCGATGGGCCTCGCCTTCCACCTGACCGAGTACGGCGTCGACCGCCTCGGCCTGTGCCAGGCGGCCCCCTGCCGGAACGCCTACCTGGACACCTCGACCAACCGCTCGCGCCGCTACTGCTCCGACCGCTGCGCCACCCGCGCCAACGTGGCGGCCTACCGCGCCCGCAAGCGCCTGGAGACCGAGCGGTCGGCGAGCACGAGCCGCAGCGCGGAGACCGCCCAGGACGCCACGTAGAAGGGCGTGCGCCGGCGCCCGGGCAGCATGGGCCGATAGCGGGCGTACACCCGCGCGAGCACCAGCTCGTCCGGGACGGCGCCGAACGCGCGGCTGTCCACGACCTCCGCGTCCGGGTTGTCCCCGAGGACCCACCAGCCGCCGTCACGCCGCTCGACCAGCCGCTTCACGATGAGCAGGTCCTGCTGCAGGGGATGACGCAGTACGGCCACGTGCCCCGGGCGCACGTCGGCGCCGTTGTGCACGAGCAGCTGGTCGCCGTGCCACAGCGTGGGATACATCGAACGGCCGGTCACCTCGGCGATGCCGAACGGCGCTCCCGCCTGATGCCCCTGCTCACTCATCGGCCACCTCCGACTCCACCGTATGTTCCGCCACCGGTCCCATGGTGACCCCGGACTTTTGTCCTAAGCCCCTGGGGGCACTCGCGAAAACGCGTCCGTCACGGAGTAATCTCCCACCTGAGAAGACGATCACGAGGAAGGACAGCTCCATGCTCTCCCGCCTGTTTGCCCCCAAGGTGAAGGTCAGCGCCCACTGCGACCTGCCCTGCGGTGTCTACGACCCGGCCCAGGCCCGCATCGAGGCGGAGTCGGTCAAGGCCGTCCAGGAGAAGTACCAGGCCAACGAGGACCCGCACTTCCGCGCCCGCGCCACGGTCATCAAGGAGCAGCGCGCGGAGCTCGCCAAGCACCACGTCTCGGTGCTGTGGAGCGACTACTTCAAGCCCCCGCACTTCGAGAAGTACCCGGAGCTGCACCAGCTGGTGAACGACGCGCTGAAGGCCCTGTCGGCCGCGAAGGCGTCGACGGACCCGGCGACGGGCCAGAAGGCGCTGGACTACATCGCCCAGATCGACAAGATCTTCTGGGAGACCAAGAAGGCCTGACCCCAGGCCGGGGCTGCCCGACCCGTACGTCCACGGGTCCCCTCGCCCACCGTCCGCACCCGATCCGCAGGCCGCCGAGCACGGCGCCCGTGCCGGACCGGGTGCGGACGTCTTTGTCCCCGGCCACAGGTGGGCGTAGATCCGCAGCGTGATGACGACAGACGACGCTCACTTCGCCGGCGACGAGTGCGGAGGCGTACACCGGGTCGGGTTCAACGGCACAGCTTCATGATGGTGTCGTCGAAGTCGGGAAACTCCTGTGCGGCCTGCGCGATGATCGCCGGTGCCGACGCACGGCGGTCCGGAGCGAATTGCTCCGCGACAGCCGCCAGGTCGCGATTGACCTGCGGAGCCCAATCCGGCTCGGGCTCGTACGAGGTGGCTGCTTCCCACGGGCCGAAGCCGTCAGCCAGCAGCCACAGGAAGGCACCCAGGTCGCGAGCGACGACGCCTGTCTCTCCTTCGGAGCCCAGAAAGACGACGGGCTGCTCCACCAGTTCCCGACCTGGACGAACCAGCCAGAACGCCGTGTTCCCACCGGTACCGTCCTGGCCGAACACGCGGAAGTCGTCGCCGCTCAGCTCGCCGTTGCCTGTCCACGCACGGAACCACTCGGTGGTCTCATCGGCAGTCAGGAAGGACTCGTAGGGTTCGAAGTCGACACCGTCCTGGTCGAAGCACTCGAGCCGGACCGCCATGGCAGCGGCAAGCGCGGCGGAGAACTGGCGATCTCCGTTCGCGGTCATGCGAAGAGCGTAGCGATCGGTTCGGGCTTGGCGGCACCACTCTGCAACCCACCCAGCCGGCACGGCCACTCAGCGCGCCGCGGCGCCCGGGACGTATCAGCTGTCGGCACGGACGAAGACGGGCTTGAGATGCTTCTCGGGCAGGGCGTCGGGGAGTTGCTCCCAGTCGAGTACGTGGGAGACGACGCGCGCGGGATCGACCGTGCCGGAGAGGGCGAGGTCGAGGGCGTCGGGGATGCGGCCCCGGACGTTGTCACGCGCGATGCGCAGAGTAACGAAAGTGAGGTACATGTCGACCAGGGGCAGCTCGCCGGGGCGGAAGTGGTTACCGGCCGACTCGCAGACCCCTCCGGTACCAGGCACTTGACGGCCAGAGCGAGCTGGTCGACGCGGCCGGTGGCCTCGACCGCGATGTCGAATCCGTGCCGGACGGGTTCGAGCGCCTCGACGGTACGGGCACCGTAGCTCTCGGCGAGCTGGCGGTGTGTGGCGTTCGGGTCGACGTAGAGGACGTCGGAGGCACCCAGCGCGCGGGCCATGTCGCACACGTACAGGCCGATGCTGCCTCGGGCGACGACCAGCACACGCGCGCCGGCACGGGTCCTGAGGTGGGGCGCCACCAGCCGCCAGGACAGTGACCAGTTGTCGCCGGCTGATGCCATGGCGACGGGGTCCAGGCCGTCCGGCAGGGGCACGAGCATGGCGTCCGCGTACGGTACCCGGACAAGGTCGGAGAAGAGGCCGCCCCAGTGGCCGCCGATGGGTGCGCCGTACATGGCCATGTGAGGCACGGCCGTGCAGTGGGCGGTCAGTCCGGCTCGGCAGTTGTCACAGGTGCCGCAGTTGATGGACCAGGGGACAACCACCAAGTCGCCCGGGTTCACGGTGCTCACGGCGTCGCCGGTCTCGACGACCCGGGCCACGCACTCGTGGCCGAGAGCGAAGGGCGGATCGATGAAGCCGTGTCCGGCCAGGATCGCGGTGTCGACGTCGCAGGAGGTCGCGGCCACCGGCGCGACGACCACCTCGCCGGCCGACCGGACCTGGAGCGGCATGTTCGAAGTCGCCGAGCCGTTGGGGCGGCAGGAGGACGAGTCCGAGCGTCGTGAGCTGCCGTGACGGATCTGTCGGGCACGGGCGTACGGGTCCTTCTGATCGCCACGGCCACGTATCAGGGCACCGTGACAGGGCGGCCCGTGTCCGGTGCTCCCCGGACACGGGCCGTCCCGGACGGCTCTCAGGCCTGGGCCGGCTCGCGGCTGCCGAGCGAGGCGCCCGGGGGCAACTGGCCCCGGATCCGGCCGAGCGCATCGTCGAAGTCGCCGTCCGCGACGCCTGCTTCGTAGGCCGCGCCGCCGCAGTGGAGCGTCAGGTTGAGCTCCGCCCGGTCGGGTCCGGCGCCGTCCTGCGCCGTCCCCCCCAGGGTCAGCAGGCAGCTCAGCGTCGCCTGCTGCACGCCGCCGTCGACATGAACGGGCAGCGGCATGTCCCATTCCAGTACGCAGGAGGACAGCACACCGCCCCCGCCGTCCGCCCGCAGCGCGGCGAACGTCGCGCCTTCGTACTCAACACCTCTGACGCACGTACGCACTTGGCCGCCGGCCGCGGTTATCGTGACCGCTTCCGCGCCGGCCCGATCGCGGTACCAGCCCGCCCAGACCTCAGTCGACTCCGATGACATGCGCGGACTGTAGCGCTATGGCCTCCACCGGCGCGCAAGAGGTGCCGCTTCACGCGGTGGCGCACGCCGCGAACGGCGCGGATCAGGTCCGACCGACCTCTTCTTCGCCGGATGCGCCGTCGCCCGATGCCCCGTCGCCGGAAGCGTCGTCGCCGGAAGCGTCGCGTGCGGATGCCTTGTGGCCGGGTGCGACACCGTCCCTCTCCACGCTCAGGGGACAGTTGGGGTTGTGGCAGGGCCCGGGCTCCCAGACCGGTACGAACGCCCCGAGCGTCTTGTGCCGTTTGACGACCGTGCCGACAGGCCGACCGCAGGCGGGACACACGTACTCCTCCTGCGGGCGGCTCGGGGCAGGGCGCGGACCATGTCCTTCACTGTCCATATGGCCAGAATATGCCGCTACGGGCACCTCGGACAGCGGGACGGAAGCGGGCCCCCGCTCCGCCCGTACGCACAGGCCGCCGCGGGCCTGCCGCCGCGGGCCTGCCGCCGCGGGCCCGGGGCGCGGCAGGGCGCGCCCCGGTACGGCACACGGTCAGTGCCAGCGGCTCACCTCCACGTTCTCCAGGACGCCGAGCGCGTCGGGGACGAGGACCGCTGCCGAGTAGTAGGCCGTCACCAGGTACGAGATGATCGCCTGCTCGTCGATGCCCATGAAGCGCACGGACAGGCTGGGCTCGATCTCGTCCGGGATGCCGGTCTGGTGCAGCCCGATGACGCCCTGGTCGGCCTCGCCCGTACGCATGCAGATGATGGACGTCGTGCGGGCCCGGGAGATCGGGATCTTGTTGCACGGGAAGATCGGCACACCGCGCCAGGCCGGCACATGGTGGCCGCCGATCTCGACACTGCCGGGCACCAGCCCGCGCTTGTTGCACTCGCGCCCGAACGCGGCGATCGCGCGCGGGTGGGCGAGGAACAGCTTCGATCCGCGCCGCCGCGACAACAGCTCGTCCATGTCGTCCGGGCTCGGCACACCGTCGTGCGGCTGCAGTCGCTGGCCGTAGTCGCAGTTGTTCAGCAGCCCGAACTCCCGGTTGTTGACGAGCTCGTGCTCCTGGCGCTCGCGCAGTGCCTCGACCGTCAGCCGCAACTGCTGCTCGGTCTGGTTCATCGGCTGGTTGTAGAGGTCGGCGACGCGGCTGTGCACCTTCAGCACGGTCTGCGCGACGCTCAGTTCGTACTCGCGCGGGGCCGCGTCGTAGTCGACGTAGGTGTGCGGGACGACGGCCTCGCCGACGTGGCCGGCGGACAGGTCGATCGCCGCCTCGCCGTACTTGTTGGTCCGCTGCCTCGGCAGTGCGGCGAACTCCGCCAGGTGCGTGCGCAGCGAATCCGTCCGGACCGCGAGATTGAGCACGTCGTCCCTGGTCAGCACGAGCACGGTGCAGGCCGTCGCCGCGCGCGCCGTGTGCTGCCAGACGGCCTCGCGGTCGATGAGGGAGTGAGCGCCGAAGTACGCCCCGTCCGCGAGGACTTCGACCACGGCCTCGTCCCCGTACGGGCCCTCGCCGATGTGCTCGACCCGGCCGTGCGCCAGCAGGTAGACCCGGTCCGCCGACTCCCCGCTGGTGGCCAGCACCTCTCCGGGCGCGAACTCGCGCTGCTCGCACCGCCGAGCCAGCTCCGCGAGGGCGGCCTCGTCGCCGAAGTCGCGCAGCGCCGGAAGCTCGCCCAGCTCGGCGGGGACGACCGCGACCCGGTCGCCGGTCTGGACGAACGTCACCCTGCCGTCGCCGACCGCGTAGCTGAGGCGGCGGTTCACGCGGTACGTGCCGCCCTGCACCTGCACCCAGGGCAGCATCCGCAGCAGCCAGCGTGAGGTGATCTCCTGCATCTGCGGGGCGGACTTGGTGGTGGTCGCGAGATTCCGCGCGGCGGCGGTGCCGAGACTCTGCTGGGGCCCCTGCTCGCGCACGTCCTCGCCGACGGAACCAACCGAACCGACCGTCATGTGACTCCCTCTCGATCACGGGTGACCTGCAAAGGAAAGCCTTCCAGCGCAGTGCGTCATCGCACCATTACACAAATGAGTGGGACTGGATCAGCGTGACCGGGGCAGTGGCCGGATCGCTCGTCCACCTGGCGACAATGAAGGGGTGAACCTGGAGACGTCCGACCTCGCCGCCGCGCTGCGGCCCCGGCTGCCCTCACCGCTGCAGCCCGTCGAGGACGAGCGTTTCGCAAGGCACGGAGTGCGGCTGCTGCTCAAGCGCGACGACCTGATCCACACGGACCTGCCCGGCAACAAGTGGCGCAAGCTCGCCCCGAATCTCCGCGCCGCCGCCGGCCGGCCGGTGCTCACCTTCGGCGGCGCGTACTCCAACCACCTGCGGGCCACGGCCGCTGCGGGACGCCTGCTCGGCTTCCCCACCATCGGTGTCGTACGGGGCCACGAACTGGCCGCGCGCCCGCTCAACCCGTCCCTCAGCCGTTGCTCGGCCGACGGCATGCGCCTGCTGTTCGCCGACCGCGCCTCCTACCGCGCGAAGGGCGACCCCGACGTGCTCGCGCGGTTCCTGCGCACGGCCGGCGTCGGGGCCGACGACGTGTACGTGGTCCCCGAGGGCGGCAGCAACGCCCTCGCCGCGCAGGGCTGCACGGAGCTCGGCCGCGAGCTGCGCGACCACGCCGACCACACCGGGCGCGTCGATGTCGTGGCCGTCGCCTGCGGCACCGGCGGCACGCTCGCCGGTCTCGCCGCCGGCCTCGGGGAGGGGCAGCGCGCCATCGGCTTCCCCGTCCTGCGCGGCAGCTTCCTCGGCGAGGCGATACGCACCCTGCAACAGGAGGCGTTCGGCGGGCCGGCCGGTCACTGGTCGCTCGACGACCGCTTCCACTTCGGCGGCTACGCCCGCACGAGCCCCGGACTCGACGCCTTCGCCCGGGACTTCGGGGAGCGGCACGGGATGCCCGTGGAACGTGTCTATGTCGCCAAAGCGCTCTACGGACTGAGCGTGCTCGCCGCCGAGGGCGCCTTCCCGGCCGGCAGCACGGTCGTCGCCGTGGTCACCGGCCGGGAGGACGGGCCGGCTCAGGCCTCCTCGCGGTAGGCCGCCGCCTCCTCCAGGTCCAGTCGGCGCAGCAGCGTGCGCATCATCTCGTCGTCGATGCGGCGCCGGTTGCGCAGTTCGACGAAGACGTCCCGCTCGGCGGCGATCATCTCCCGGGCCAGCCGGCGGTAAGTGTCGTCGGCGGACTCCCCGGTGACCTCGTTGACCGTGCCGAGCCGCTCCCACACGGAGTTGCGCCGGCGCTCCAGCACGGTGCGCAGCCGGTCGGCCAGCGGCTGCGGCAGCGCGTTGTGCTCGTCGGCCAGCAGTTCCTCCAGTCTCCGTTCGGCGGCCGTGGACGCCTCGCTCTGCGCCTGGGCCTCGGCCAGCGTCTCGGCGTACGTGTCCCGTCCGGGCAGCTTCAGCGCGCGGATCAGCGCCGGGAGGGACAGGCCCTGCACCACCAGGGTGCCGATGACGGTGGTAAAGGTGAGGAACAGCACGAGGTTCCGGGCGGGGAACGCCTCGCCGTCCGCGACCGTCAGCGGAATGGAGAACGCGATCGCCAACGACACCACTCCGCGCATCCCCGCCCAGCCGACGATCAGCGGTGCCTTCCAGTTGGTTCCCGGCTCGCGCTCCCTGATCCGCCTCGACAGCGCGCGGGGCAGGAAGGTCGCCGGGTAGACCCAGACGAACCGCACGACCACGACGGTGACGAAGACCCCGGCGGCGTACCAGAGCGCCTCCCCGATGCCGTACTCGCCGAGCTCCCCGACCACGATCGCCAGTTGCAGGCCGATCAGCGCGAACACGACGGACTCCAGGATGAAGGAGACCATCTTCCACACCGCCTCCTCCTGGAGCCTGGTCGCGAAGTCGACCTGCGAGGAGTGGTGGCCCAAGTAGAGCGCGACGACGACGACCGCGAGCACGCCGGAGGCGTGGACCTGTTCGGCGGCGGCGTAGGCGATGAACGGGATGAGCAGCGACAGGGTGTTCTGGAGGAGCGCTTCCCTGAGGTGGGTGCGCAGCCAGTGGATGGGGATCATCAGGACCAGTCCCACGCCGATGCCGCCGAGCGAGGCGAGCGCGAACTCTCCGAGGCCCCCGGCCCAGCTCGCGCCCTCGCCGACGGCCGCGGCGAGCGCCACCTTGAACGCGGTGATCGCGGTCGCGTCGTTCACCAGGGACTCGCCCTGGAGGATCGTGGTGATGCGGTTGGGCAGTCCGAGCCTGCGGGCGATGGCCGTGGCGGCGACCGCGTCCGGCGGCGCGACGATCGCGCCGAGGACGAGCGCGGCGGTCAGCGGCAGGTCGGGCACGAAGAGGTAGGCGAGGTAGCCGACGGCCAGCGTCGCGAAGAGGACGTAGCCGACGGAGAGCAGCGCGACCGGGCGGATGTTGGCCCGCAGATCGAGGTAGGAGCTGTCCAGGGCGGCGGTGTGCAGCAGCGGGGGCAGCAGCAGCGGCAGCACGATGTGCGGGTCGAGGTGGTAGTCGGGCACGCCCGGCACGTACGAGGCGACCAGTCCGACCGCCACCAGCAGCAGTGGTGCCGGGACCGGGGTCCGGCGGGCGGCGCCCGCGACGGCGGCGCTCGCCGCAATGAGTCCCACCAGTGGCAATGCTTCCATCACACCGACCCCGTATCGTCACTCGCGTCGTAACCTGGCCATCATGAGCGAGTGTGCGCATGTAGCAGAACTGCCACGGCCCGAGCCGGTGCCGCTGACCGATACCTGCCCGGAGTGCCAGGCGGTGGGCAGCCACCCGGTCCAGCTCCGGCTGTGCCTGGTGTGCGGCCACGTGGGCTGCTGCGACTCGTCGCCGCTGCAACACGCGAGCGCACACTTCCGTGAGACGGCGCACGCGGTGATGCGCAGCTTCGAGCCGGGCCAGGCGTGGCGGTGGTGCTTTGTCGACGGTTCGATCGTCTGACGCCTGGGTACGTCAACCATCCCCCGGTTCCGTGCAATTGGGCGACGCAGACCTCTAGCCACTGTGCGTACTCATGTGCTTACCATGAGTGACGGGTCCCGGCTCGGGGGTCCCGGCGACACGGCACCATGGATCGCGATAGCGTCGCCAGGCCAGTACCGGCTACGTAATCGACTACGTACCGCATGGTCGCGGGTCTTTTCGCCCGTGGCCCAGGAAGAGCTTGTGCCACCTTGGAGGTGAGGGTGTCCCAGATCGCAGGCGAGCCCGGGACTCAGGACTTCGTGGAAGTCCGGCTGCCGGCTGCGGGTGCCTACCTGTCCGTGTTGCGTACGGCCACGGCCGGTCTCGCAGCGCGCTTGGACTTCACCCTCGACGAGATCGAGGATCTGCGGATCGCGGTCGACGAGGCGTGCGCGATCCTGCTCCAGCAGGCCGTTCCCGGGTCCGTCCTGAGCTGCGTGTTCCGGCTCGTCGACGACTCGCTGGAGGTGACGGTCTCGGCGCCCACGACCGACGGCCGCGCCCCGGAGCGCGACACGTTCGCCTGGACGGTGCTCTCGGCACTGGCCGGCAAAGTCGACTCCTCGGTCGCCGATGACCGTACTGTCTCCATCAGCCTGTACAAACAGCGCGGCGCGGGACCCGGGCCGGCGTGAGCAACGGAAACGGGGATGGTCCGATGCGGGAGGACGAGGAGCGTGCCCCCAGGGTGCTGAGCGCGTCGGCCGGCATCCCGGAGCAGCATGCGCGGCCGCACCCGGTGGTGGACGAGCCCGACGGCCGGACGGCCTCGGCGGAGCAGGCGCGGGCAGATCAGGCGGACCGTATGAGCGAGCACGAGCACGGCCACGAGCAGCATCACCACGATGCCCACGACCGCAGTGGGGCACGGGCGATGTTCATCGAGCTGCGCAATCTGCCCGAGGACGCCCCGGGCCGGGCGGAGCTGCGCAACCAGCTCGTGCGGATGCACCTGCCGCTCGTCGAGCATCTCGCGCGGCGCTTCCGCAACCGCGGGGAGCCGCTGGACGACCTCACGCAGGTCGCCACGATCGGGTTGATCAAGTCGGTGGACCGGTTCGACCCGGAGCGCGGCGTCGAGTTCTCGACGTACGCGACGCCGACGGTCGTGGGCGAGATCAAGCGCCACTTCCGCGACAAGGGCTGGGCGGTCCGGGTGCCGCGCCGGCTGCAGGAGCTGCGGCTCGCCCTGACCACGGCGACGGCGGAGCTCTCCCAGCAGCACGGCCGCTCGCCGACGGTCCACGAGCTGGCCGAGCGCCTGGGCATCTCGGAGGAGGAGGTCCTGGAGGGCCTGGAGTCCGCGAACGCGTACTCCACGCTGTCCCTGGACGTCCCCGACACGGACGACGAGTCGCCCGCGGTGGCGGACACGCTCGGCGCGGAGGACGAGGCGCTGGAGGGCGTCGAGTACCGCGAGTCGCTGAAGCCGCTGCTGGAGGACCTGCCGCCGCGGGAGAAGCGCATCCTGCTCCTGCGCTTCTTCGGCAACATGACGCAGTCGCAGATCGCGCAGGAGGTCGGCATCTCCCAGATGCACGTCTCGCGGCTGCTGGCCCGGACGCTGGCCCAGCTGCGGGAGAAGCTGCTCGTCGAGGAGTGACGGACCGGGCCGCGCCCACGGGCGCGGCCCGCCGCCTGTGGTCGGCCTCAGTCCTGGACCGCGCCGATACTCAGCGCAACCGCGCGTGGTCGGTGTCCGTCGCGGACGGTGCCGATGTCCCCGCCCCGCCGTGGGACGCGGCGGGCGTCAGTCCCGGACCGGTGCCGATGCCCAGCGTCCGACCGTGCGTGGTCGGTGTCCCCCTGACGGTGCCGGTGCCCAGCGCCCCGCCATGGGACGCGGCGGGCGTCAGTCCCGGGGCGCGCCGATGCCCAGCGCCCGGGCCGTGGTCGGGTTGACCAGCAGCACCAGGCCCGTCACGGCCACCGCGGCCAGCACGATGCCGAGCGGGATCAGCGCGCCGGAGGCGCGCAGCAGCGTCCAGGCCGGGATGAGGGCGATCAGCTGGGTGATGATCGCGGGGCCGCGGCTCCAGGAGCGGCGGTGCAGCAGCCCGCGGGCGGCCAGCAGCGGGATCACGGCGAGTGCGAGCAGCGTCACACCGCCCGTCTCCGCCTGGGAGGGGCTGTCGGGCCGGCCCAGCAGGCCCATCACGAGCATGTAGACGCCTCCGCCGGCAAGCGCCAGCCCCTCGGCGGCGCACACGGCGGCGGCGGCCGTCAGGCGGGTGGGGCGGGGGGTGGTGTCGTCACTGCTCACCCCTGCAGGGTAGCCGTCGCCCGAAACCCGGGGCTGGGCCAGGTACCCCCCGGTAGGTACGCTGCATCGCATGCGCGCACTTCTCGTGGTCAATCCGGCAGCAACCACCACCAGTGCCCGCACTCGCGACGTGCTGATCCACGCGCTCGCGAGCGAGATGAAGCTCGAGGCGGTGTCCACCGAGTACCGCGGGCACGCTCGTGACCTCGGCCGCCGGGCCGCGGAGTCCGACGACATCGATCTCGTCGTGGCGCTCGGCGGCGACGGCACGGTCAACGAGGTGGTGAACGGTCTGCTGCACAACGGCCCCGATCCCGAGGGCCTGCCGCGCCTCGCCGTCGTGCCGGGCGGCTCCACGAACGTCTTCGCCCGCGCCCTCGGCCTGCCGAACGACGCGGTCGAGGCGACCGGCGCGATCCTGGACGCCTTGCGCGACCGGACCGAGCGGACGGTCGGTCTCGGCCTGGCCGCCGGCACGCCGGGGACCGAGGACGAGGGGGTGCCGCAGCGCTGGTTCACCTTCTGCGCCGGATTCGGTTTCGACGCCGGTGTCGTCGGCCGGGTCGAACAGCAACGGGAACGCGGCAGACGCTCCACGCACGCGCTCTACGTCCGCCAGGTGCTGCGCCAGTTCCTCGAGGAGCCGCACCGCCGGCACGGCACGATCACGCTGGAGCGGCCCGGCGCGGCCCCGGAGACGGACCTGGTGCTGTCCATAGTCTGCAACACCTCCCCCTGGACTTACCTGGGCAATCGTCCGGTGTACGCGTCCCCGAAAGCCTCGTTCGACACCGCCCTCGACATACTCGGGCTCGCCAAACTCTCGACGCCGGCCGTGGCCCGTTACGCGACCCAGCTGCTCACGTCGACCCCCGAGCGCGGCCCGCACGGCAGGCACGCTGTCACGCTCCATGATCAAACGGACTTCACCTTGCATTCGAAGGCACCGCTCCCCTTCCAGATGGACGGCGACCACCTGGGGCTGCGCACGAGCGTGACGTTCACAGGCGTTCGCCGTGCACTGCGTGTGATTGTGTGAGCGGAACGCGCAAAAGTCCTTTATCTCGAACGTATGGACTGCCATCCACCCCCTAGAAGTACGGCTGTGACCTAGTCGACACCGAGGAATCAAAAAAAACTTTCCGGAAGGGGTTGTATCCGCCGCCGAGGTTTGCGAATCTCTACATGGCGATCGGGACGGCCCGAAACAACGGCCCCACAGACCGCCGGAACCCCTCCACGAATCCAGGACCCAACGCCGGGCAACTGGCGATCGGCCCTTCCCTTGCGGGGGGATTCGTGAAAGCGTTCACATTCACAAGCAACCCGCATGTCATACAAGGAGAGGTAGCAGCCATGGACTGGCGTCACAACGCCGTTTGCCGCGAGGAAGACCCCGAGCTCTTCTTCCCCATCGGCAACACCGGTCCTGCGCTGCTGCAGATCGAGGAAGCCAAGGCCGTCTGCCGCCGCTGCCCCGTCATGGAGCAGTGTCTGCAGTGGGCGCTCGAGTCCGGCCAGGACTCCGGCGTCTGGGGTGGCCTCAGCGAGGACGAGCGCCGGGCCATGAAGCGCCGCGCCGCTCGCAACCGGGCGCGTAACGCCAGCGCCTGACGCCCCTGCTACGAGCCTGAGCCGGCGGCGCGTGCAGCGAGCACGCACTTACCGCCTTCGAGCCGCAGCGCGCAGTACCCCCGATGCGCATCGCGTATGCGAGCAACGAGCTTCGAGCCCCGGACCGTGTGAAACGGTCCGGGGCTCTTCGCTGTGTTCAGCGGCCTAGCACTTGTCGGGTACGGGGATGTCGAGGACGACACGGGTGCCGTGAGACGGCTCGGGGACCGGCAGCATGTCGAAGCTGCCGCCCAGCTCGCCCTCGACCAGGGTGCGCACGATCTGCAGCCCCAGATTGCCCGCACTCTTGGGGTCGAAGCCCTCGGGCAGCCCCCGGCCGTCGTCCTGGACGGTGATCAGCAGGCGGGGGTTCTGCGCGCGGCTGTCGCCGCGGACCGCGGACACCTCGACCGAGCCGTGCTCGCCCGGTGCGAAGGCGTGCTCCAGGGCGTTCTGCAGGATCTCGGTGAGCACCATGGACAGCGGGGTCGCGGTCTCGGCGTCGAGGATGCCGAAGCGGCCGGTGCGCCGGCAGTCGACCTTGCCCGGGGAGATCTCGGCGACCATGGCTATCACCCGGTCGGCGATCTCGTCGAACTGGACGCGCTCATCCAGATTCTGGGACAGCGTCTCATGCACGATGGCGATCGAACCGACGCGCCGGACCGCCTCGTTGAGCGCCTCGCGGCCCCGCACGGAGTCCATGCGCCGGGCCTGGAGGCGCAACAGGGCGGCCACTGTCTGGAGGTTGTTCTTCACCCGGTGGTGGATCTCCCGGATGGTCGCGTCCTTGGTGATCAACTCCCGCTCGCGGCGGCGCAGTTCCGTGACGTCCCGCAGCAGGACCAGGGAACCGATGCGTACGCCCTTGGGCTTGAGCGGGATGGCGCGCAGCTGGATCACGCCGCCGTTGCCCTCGACCTCGAACTCGCGGGGCGCGTAGCCGCTGGCCAGTTTGACCAGCGCCTCGTCGACGGGGCCGCGGGAGGGGGCCAGCTCGGCGGTGATCTGGCCGAGGTGCTGCCCGACGAGGTCGGAGGCGAGCCCGAGGCGGTGGTAGGCGGACAGGCCGTTGGGGCTCGCGTACTGGACGACTCCGTCGGCGTCGAGCCGGATCAGGCCGTCGCCCACGCGCGGCGAGGCGTCCATCTCGACCTGCTCGCCGGGGTAGGGGAAGGCGCCGGCCGCGATCATCTGGGCGAGGTCGGAGGCGGACTGGAGGTAGGTGAGCTCCAGCCGCGAGGGCGTGCGCACGGTGAGCAGGTTGGTGTTGCGGGCGATCACGCCGAGCACGCGGCCCTCCCGGCGCACCGGGATGGACTCGACCCGTACGGGCACCTCCTCGCGCCACTCCGGGTCGCCCTCGCGCACGATCCGGCCCTCGTCGAGCGCGGCGTCGAGCAGGGGCCGGCGGCCGCGGGGCACGAGGTGGCCGACCATGTCGTCCTGGTAGGAGGTGGGACCGGTGTTGGGCCGCATCTGGGCGACGGACACGTAGCGGGTGCCGTCGCGGGTGGGGACCCACAGGACGAGGTCGGCGAAGGACAGGTCGGAGAGCAGCTGCCACTCCGAGACCAGCAGGTGGAGCCACTCGAGGTCGGATTCGCTCAGAGCGGTGTGCTGGCGGACGAGGTCGTTCATGGAGGGCACGTCTGCGAGGGTACCCGCGGGCCGCGGCGCCGTGACGGGACCCTCAACCCGTCCGGCACCGCAGCCCGGAGTTGCCCGGCCGGCAGGTGTGCGGTCCCGCTCGGCCGTGTGGAGGTCTTCGGCGCAGTCAGGGCAGAGAGTGCCGGGACCTCGTTCCACCCTCCTGTGCGGGGAGGGCGGAGGCTTGTGTCCGTTCATTCTGGACTAGACCACTAGGCCTGTCCATGTATCAGCCGAGTTTAGTTCCCGCGCCATACTTATGCACCGGTCAAAAGGGACGGCCTGTGGTTCAGCGCGTTTCCGTGACCTTGGCCAGCGCCCGGGGCGCGTCCGGGTCCTGGCCGCGGGCGATCGTGACCTCGTACGCCATGAGCTGGAGCGGCAGAATCTCCAGGATCGGCTGCAACTCCTCCGGGACGCCCTCCGTCGGCAGCACGAATCCCGCGGACGCCGCCTCCACCTGGGGCGCCGGGCCTACCACGAACAGGTCCGCGCCGCGGCCGCGCAGCCGGTCGAGCACCGGCTGGAGCGCCTCGCCGCCCTTGCCGCCGGTGACCACGGCGATGACCGGGGAGACGTTGTCGACCATCGCCAGGGGTCCGTGCAGCAGGTCGGCGCCGGAGTACGCCAGCGCCGGGATGTAGCTCGTCTCCATGAGCTTGAGCGCCGCCTCCTTCGCCGTGGGGTAGCCGTATCCCCGGGACGTGATGACCATGCGCTCGGCGAAGCGGTAGCGGGCCGCCAGGGCGCGGATCTCGTCCTGGCGGCCGAGGATCTGCGCGGCGAGTTCCGGCAGCGCCCGGGCCGCCGCCACTGCCCCGGCCTCCGGCCGTGCGGCCCCCCGGCCGCCGCGCAGGCCCTCCACGAACAGGTAGAGGGCCAGCAGCGAGGCGGTGTACGTCTTGGTGGCCGGCAGTGCCTTCTCCGGGCCCGCCATGATGTCGATGTGGTACTCGGAGACCGCCGCGAGGGGCGAGTCCGGGTTGTTGGTCACCGCGAGCGTGATCGCGCCCGACTCGCGGGCCGCCCTGGTCGACGCCACCAGGTCCGGGGAGCCGCCGGACTGGCTGACGGTGACGACCAGCACGTCGGTGAGGTCGGGCCGGGCGCCGTAGGCGGTCGTGGTGGACATGGAGGTCAGCCCGC
This sequence comes from Streptomyces sp. 5K101, assembly GCF_046506645.1. Lineage (NCBI taxonomy): Bacteria > Bacillati > Actinomycetota > Actinomycetes > Kitasatosporales > Streptomycetaceae > Streptomyces > Streptomyces sp. 5K101. The sequence continues at coordinate 211,273 of NZ_JBKFFO010000007.1, forward strand.
ACGGCAGGCCGAGCCGGATCTCCAGCAGGTACTTGGCTTACAGCGCCGCGTTGTCGGACGTGCCGCGGGCGGTCAGCAGCACGAAGCGCGGCTTGCGCGCCGCGACCCGGGCCGCCACCTCGCCGATCCGCGGAGCGCCCTCGTCGAGGATGCGCCGCAGGACCGCGGGCTGCTGTGCCATCTCGCCGGACATGATCCGGCCCGGTTGCTCGTGTTCGCCGTACTCTGCCGACGTCGTGGCGGACATTGCCGGGTGCCTCCATCGGGGCGGGCGGTTCGGTTGACGGTCGGGCGACCCGGCGCTCCCCGCGTTCGCCCGGCACAGCGCGGTCCCCCCGCGGTCAGCCCCCGGCGATCGTGCCGGTGATGACCTCGGCGGCGGCGCGTCCGCAGACGCGGGCGGCGCCACGGGTCGCGATGTGCAGGGCGCCCCTCGGCGGGGCCGCGTCGACGCCCATCTCGACCACGACCGTGTCGGGGCGGGCCTCGATCAGGGCGTCCAAGGCGGCAGCCATCCAGGGGTGGCGGTGGACGTCGCGGACCACAGCGACGATCCTACGATCCGCCGCCCTGGCCAGCACATCTGCCACCAAAGCGGACGTTCCGGCCTCGCTCGTGCAGGTACCGGTCGTCGTGCCGGGCAGCAGCGCGGACAGTTCGGCCGCGACGCCCCAAGGCGTCTCGTCGCCGACGGCGATGTTGGCGACCGGCGTGAAGGCGGCGACATGGGGCGCGGCGGTGACCGGTCCGTACGCCCGCTCCCCGACGGTGGCCCGCACCGCGCGCCGCGCGGCGACCAGGCCGATCTGCGCTCCGGAGCCGGGCGCGGTCCCCTCCTGTGAAGCCGCGCCCGGCTCTGCTGCAGCCTCCCTGGCCCGGCGCGTCCAGTCGGCGAGGGCGCGCACGCGCGCCGCCGCGTCGGCCAGCCGCTCCTCGGGCAGGTCGCCGTTCCGTACCGCCGCAACGAGCGCGTCGCGCAGTCGCAGTACGGTCTCCTCGTCGGCCAGGCCGCCGCCGACGCAGATCGCGTCGGCTCCGGCGGCGATCGCGAGGACCGAGCCGCGCTCGATGCCGTACGTGGACGAGATGGCCTGCATCTCCATGCCGTCCGTGACGATCAGGCCCTGGTGGCCCAGCTCTTCGCGCAGCAGACCGGTGAGGATCTGCGGGCTCAGGGTCGCGGGACGGTCGGGGTCGAGCGCGGGCAGCAGGATATGCGCGCTCATCACCGCTTTGGAACCCGCCGCGATGGCCGCGCGGAAAGGCACCAGCTCACGGGCGTGCAGTGTGGCGAGCTCCACATCGATCCGAGGCAGCGAGTGGTGCGAATCGACGTTGGTGTCGCCGTGTCCGGGGAAGTGCTTCGTGCAGGCGGCGACTCCGGCGGACTGGAGCCCCTCGACGTACGCCACGGTGTGCCGGGCGGCGAGTTCCGTCCCGGCTCCGAAGGAGCGGACACCGATGACTGGGTTGTCCGGGTTCGAGTTGATATCGGCGGACGGTGCCCAGTTGAGGTCGACGCCGCACTCGGCGAGCCGCCGGCCCAGCTCACGGGCCACGGCCCGGGTGAGGTCCACGTCGTCCACCGAGCCGAGCGCGTAGTTGCCGGGGAAGGAGGAACCGGTGCGGACCTCCAGCCTGGTGACGTCACCGCCCTCCTCGTCGATGGCGACGAGCACGTCCTCGCGCTCGGCCCTCAACCGGGCGGTGAGAGCGGCCAGCTGACCGGGCGTCGCGATGTTGCGGCCGAACAGCCCGACGGCGGACAGTCCTTCGCCGATCCTGCGCAGCAGCCAGTCCGGCGCGGTGGTGCCGGTGAAGCCCGGCTGGAGGACGGTGAGGGCGTCGCGGGTGAGGGTGTCGGATGATCCCCGTACGAGAGTCGTCATGAGGCGGCGTTATCCCTTCACTGCGCCCGAGGTGAGTCCCGCCGCCATCTTCTTCTGGATGACCATGAAGAAGGCCACGACGGGAATGGCGATGAGCGTCGAGGCGGCCATCAGCGCGCCGTAGTCAACACCGCGCGAGGTGGTGAAGTTCGCCAGCCACACGTTGAGGGTGTACTTGTCGTTGTCCTGCAGCACGATGTAGGCGAGCAGGTACTCGTTCCAGGCGTTGATCAGCGAGTAGATGGACGCGGCGGCGAGTCCCGGCGCGAGCAGCGGGAAGACGACCCGCCAGAAGGCGCCCATCTGGCCGCAGCCGTCGACCATCGCGGACTCCTCCAGCTCCTTCGGGATGTTGATCACAAAGCCGCGGATCATCCAGGTCGCGAAGGGCAGCGTGGCGACGAGGTAGATGACGATGACGCCCCAGTACTCGTTCAACGCGCCCAGGTCGTTGAGCTGGAGGTAGATCGGGATGAGCATCGCCGTCGGCGGCAGCAGCTGGACCAAGATCAGCACGATCATGAAGAGCTTGCGGCCGGCGAACCGGAAGCGGCCGATGGCGTAGGCCGCGACGGTCGCCATCACCATCGCGCCGACGACCGCGCTGACGCAGATGATGAGGCTGGACTGGACGGCGGTGCCGAAGTTGGCCTGGTCCATGGCGCGGCCGAAGTTGTCGAACGTGACCGCCGAGGGCCACAGGGTCTGGTCGTAACTGCGGATCTCGGCGTTCGGGCGCAGGGCGCTGATGATCAGCCAGTACACCGGGAAGATCATGACCACGAAGGTCAGCAGCCCGAGGGCGTTGTGGACGTGCCTGCTCTTCTTCTTGCGGTCGGGGCGGATTGCCTTCGGGGCGGAGCTGAGGGCGCTCACTCGACCTCTCCGATCTTGAGCAGCTGGCGCAGGTAGTAGACGGCCACGCCGGACAGCAGGAGCACCGTGATCAGCGAGATCGCCGCGCCCTGGCTGAACGAGTTGGACTCGAACGCCTTGTTGAACGCGTAGAGGCCGAGGACCTCGTACTCGGGCTCCGGCTTGGTGCCGCGCATCAGCCAGACCTGGCCGAGGACGTTGAAGTCCCAGATGACGGACAGCGTGGCCACCATCTGGAATACCGGCTTGATGACCGGGAAGACCACGTAACGGAAGTTGCCGAACGCGCCGACGCCGTCGATGGACGCGGCCTCCTCCAGCTCCTTGGGGACCTGGGTGAGCGCGGCGTACAGCGTGATGGCGACGAACGGAATGGCGCCCCAGACCACGACGGCCCCGATGACGAGGAAGCCCTGCCTGTGGTCGAGGAACCAGTTGTGCCCCTGGAAGTCCAGGCCCAGGTACTTCGACAGGACCATGTTGGCGACGCCGTAGTCCGAGTCGGCGAACCAGCGGAAGATCGAGGCCGCCACCATCAGCGGGATCGACCAGGCGGCGATCAGCGCGGCGGTCAGCAGCAGCCGCGCCCAGGTGGACATGCGCTGCATCATCAGCGAGATCGCGAGGCCGGCCGCGAGCGTGGTGACGACACAGGCGGCCATGAACACGACGGTGAGGACGACCGAGTCCCAGAAGGCGCCGTCCTGGAAGATGCCGGTGAACTGCTCGAAGCCGACCCAGGGGGCCGGCTCACCGGTCCACAGTTCCTTGCGGCCGACGTCCTGGAAGGACATGACCGCCGTCTTGACCAGCGGCCACACGAAGACCGCGGCAATCGCGAGGATGGTCGGGCCGATGAGCAGGTACGGCAGCAGCGCACCGGCCTTGCGGGGCCTGGGCGCCTGCCCCTTCGGCTGCTGGGTGCCGGGCCCCTCCGGGTGCCGCGCTACGGGCACCACCACCGGGTCGGCTGCTTTCATGTCGGCGGCACTCATGGGTGCTGAGCCTTCCGTTCGGACGTACGGGCCGGGAGGTACCGGAGTGCGGGGGCGGCGCTCCGTGCCGAGGCACGGTCCGCCGCCCCCGCGGCTGGTCGACGCGGTGAGAAGTCCGGTGTCAGGACTGCTCGTTGATCAGCTTGTCGATCTCCTGGTCGGCCTTCTTGGTGGCTTCCTCGACCGGCGTGCCCTTGATGATGTCCAGCAGCATCAGCTCCAGGACCTCCTTCTTCTCGATCGCGGCCCAGCCCGGCGCGATCGGGGTGAACCAGGCGTCCGGCACCGCATTGGCGATCGGAGCGGTCTCCGGCTTGGCCTTCAGCGGCTCCAGCTGCTTGGTGTTGTTCGGCAGGATGTTCTTGGCGGCCAGCACCTCCTGCGACTTGGCGCTGGTGAACATCGCGATCCATTCCTCGCCGAGGTCCTGGACCTTGGACTTGGAGATGGTGGCGAGGTCGGAGCCGCCGATGAAGGAGGGGAGCGCCTTGCCGTTCGGGCCGGGCATGCCCGCGGTGAGGATCTTGTCCTTGAGCTTGGCGTTGCCGTTGCCCGCGGGATCGGTGACGCTGCCGGCCTCCCAGCCGTTGCCGTAGAGCAGCGCGGTCTTCTCGTTGGCCATGACGTTGGCGTGGTCCTGCTCGTCCTTCGTCTTGTCGCCGTGGTTGTACTTGGCGACGAGGTCGACGAAGTGCTTGATGCCCTTCTGCGCCTCGGGCGTGGACAGAGCGGACTTCCACTCCTTCGTGCCCTCGTCGTAAGTGGCGATCTCGCCGCCGTACGCGGCGACGTAGGACATGGCGGCGTACCAGTAGCGGCCGGGCAGGTAGAGCGGCGAGAACGCCTTGTCCTTGCCGTGCTTCTGCTGGACCTTGTCGAGGGCGGCGGTCAGCTCGGCCTCGGTGGTGGGCAGGGTCTCGGTTCCCGCGCCCGCCTTGAACATGTCCTTGTTGTAGATGGCCACGCGGGCACCGGCGTAGTAGGGCACGCAGTACTGCTTGCCCTCGTAGGAGCAGGTGTCCTTGAGGCCGCCGATCCAGGTGTCCGAGTTCTCGTACTTCTTCGGGTCTATCTCGCCGAGCGCCCCGTTGAGGATGTACGTCATGGTCTCGGTGTTGCCGAGCTCGACGACGTCCGGGAACTTGTCGCCGGAGAGCGCCGCGTCGAGCTTCTTGGTCTTGTCCGCCCACTGCTGGTACTGGACGTTGACCTTCACTCCCGGGTATTTGGCGTTGAACTGGGCGTTGACGTCCTTGACCAGCTCGGGCCACGTGGACTGCGCGTCGACCATCAGCCAGACGGTCAGCGTCTCCTTGCGGTCCTTCGGGTTCTCGGTCGCTTCGCCGCCGTCCGAACCGCATGCCGCGACCGAGGCCATCATGGCCGCCACACCCACCGCTGCTACGAGATTGCGCTTCACGCCACCCTCCTCAAGGGATGCAAGAGCCCCCCACCACCCGGGAGTCGCGCAGCACTTGACGGTGGCGCGCCGGATTCTGCCCTGGGGCCGGGATCTGATCTTTAATGGTTTAGACCAGTACCGGGAGCTTGGCCTAGACCTTTAGGGGTGTCAAGGGTGTATAAGAAGGGCAGTCGCGTCCGTTACCGGACCGACACCTGAGGGAGGGCGACGACCCGTGACCGGTCCGTGCCACCATGTGAGCCGCTAGAGACGGAGGAGCCGGTGACGGCAGGAGCACAGCAGTCGGGAAGGCGGGTCATGACCACGGACGGGGCCGGCAGCGAAGCCGAGAGCGGGGCAGCAGGCGCCCGTACCGCACGCGTGCCCAAGTACTACCGGCTGAAGCGGCACTTGCTCGACATGACCGAGACACTGCCGCCCGGGACCCCGGTGCCGCCGGAGCGCACGCTCGCCGCCGAGTTCGACACCTCGCGCACGACCGTGCGCCAGGCGCTCCAGGAACTCGTCGTGGAGGGCCGGCTGGAGCGCATCCAGGGCAAGGGCACATTCGTGGCCAAGCCCAAGGTCTCCCAGGCGCTGCAGCTCACCTCGTACACCGAGGACATGCGGGCGCAGGGCCTGGAGCCCACGTCCCAGCTGCTGGACATCGGGTACGTCACGGCCGACGACACCCTGGCGGGACTGCTCGACATCTCGACCGGCGGGCGGGTCCTGCGCATCGAGCGCCTGCGGCTGGCCAGCGGCGAGCCCATGGCCATCGAGACCACGCACCTCTCGGCCAAGCGCTTCCCCGCGCTGCGGCGCTCGCTCGTCAAGTACACCTCGCTCTACACCGCGCTCGCGGAGGTGTACGACGTCCATCTGGCCGAGGCCGAGGAGACGATCGAGACGTCCCTCGCGACCCCGCGCGAGGCGGGGCTGCTCGGCACGGACGTCGGCCTGCCGATGCTGATGCTCTCGCGCCACTCACTGGACGCCCAGGGCGAACCGGTGGAGTGGGTCCGCTCGGTGTACCGCGGTGACCGCTACAAGTTCGTTGCGCGGCTGCAGCGTCCGCAGGACTGAGCGGCGCGGGCCGGGCAGCCCCCGGCCGGGGGTCCGGGGGTTGTCCCCCGGGACAGCACAGCGTGGCGCGGCTGCAGCGTCCGCAGGACTGAGCGGCGCGGGCCGGGGTCGGCATGGCGTCGCAGCGTGTTGCGACGCCATGTCATGTTTTGCGTAGTCGTGGCGCGAAGTCGTTGCCGTACCGATATGCGGACGGGGGGTGACGGGACTCGAACGGCTCGCCTAGATTTCCTGCGCATTACAGGTGACCAGTGAGGGGACGAAGCCGCATGTCAGCAGTGCCCGAAGCACCGGACGCGCCTGAAGCGCCCGAAGCGAAACAACCGGTCGTCACACCGGTGCGCGTGATCATCGCCCTCTGTCTCTTCGCCCCCTTCGTGGCGATGCTCTGGGTCGGTTCCTACGCGAAGGTCGAGCCGACGTTCATCGGCATGCCGTTCTTCTACTGGTACCAGATGCTCTGGGTCCTGGTGTCGACGGCGCTGACGATGATCGCCTACAAGCTGTGGCAGCGTGACCAGCGCGCCCGCAAGGGGGGTGCCTCCCGATGAAGGACGGCGTGAACGGCGTCGCACTCGGCGTCTTCATCTTCTTCTTCCTGGCCGTGACGGTCATGGGCTTCCTCGCCTCGCGCTGGCGGAAGGCCGACAACGAAAACACCCTCGACGAGTGGGGCCTCGGCGGCAGATCCTTCGGCACGTGGGTGACCTGGTTCCTGCTCGGCGGCGACCTCTACACCGCGTACACCTTCGTCGCCGTCCCGGCGGCCATCTACGCGGCGGGCGCGGCCGGCTTCTTCGCGGTGCCGTACACGATCCTCGTCTACCCGCTGATCTTCACCTTCCTGCCCCGCCTGTGGTCCGTGTCGCACAAGCACGGGTACGTGACGACCTCGGACTTCGTCCGCGGGCGCTTCGGCTCCAAGGGTCTGTCCCTGGCGGTCGCGTTCACCGGTCTTCTCGCCACGATGCCGTACATCGCGCTCCAGTTGGTCGGCATCCAGGCCGTGCTCGACGTCATGGGCGTCGGCGGCGGCGAGAACACCAACTGGTTCATCAAGGACCTGCCGCTGCTGATCGCCTTCGGTGTGCTCGCGGCCTACACGTACTCCTCCGGACTGCGCGCGCCGGCGCTGATCGCCTTCGTCAAGGACACGCTGATCTACCTCGTCATCGCGGTGGCGATCATCTACATCCCGATCAAGCTCGGCGGCTTCGACGCGATCTTCTCCGCCGCAGGCGAGAAGTTCTCGCAGATCAACCCGGCCACGGACAAGCCCGTCGGCGCCCTGGTGCCCGGCGAGATGGGCCACTGGGGCTACGCCACCCTGGCACTGGGCTCGGCGCTCGCGCTCTTCATGTACCCGCACTCCATCACGGCGACGCTGTCCTCGCGCAGCCGTGAGGTGATCCGCCGCAACACCACGATCCTGCCGTTGTACTCGCTGATGCTGGGCATGCTGGCCCTGCTCGGCTTCATGGCCATCGCGGCGGGCGTGAAGGTCGCCAACGGTCAGCTGGCCATCCCGCAGCTGTTCGAGAACATGTTCCCGGACTGGTTCGCGGGCGTCGCCTTCGCCGCGATCGGCATCGGCGCGCTGGTCCCCGCGGCCATCATGTCCATCGCCGCGGCCAACCTGTTCACCCGGAACATCTACAAGGACTTCCTCAAGCCCGACGCGACCCCGGAGCAGGAGACCAAGGTCTCCAAGCTGGTCTCGCTGCTGGTGAAGGTCGGCGCCCTGGTCTTCGTCCTCACCATGGACAAGACCGTGGCGATCAACTTCCAGCTGCTGGGCGGCATCTGGATCCTGCAGACGTTCCCGGCCCTGGTGGGCGGCCTGTTCACCCGCTGGTTCCACCGCTGGGCGCTCATCGCCGGCTGGGCGGTCGGCATGCTCTACGGCACGGTCGCCGCGTACGGCGTGGCGAGCCCGACGCAGAAGCACTTCGGCGGTTCGTCGGCCGAGATCCCCGGCATCGGCGAGATCGGCTACATCGGCCTCACCGCGTTCGTGCTGAACGTCGTCGTCACCGTGGTGCTCACCTTCGTCCTGAAGGCGGCCAAGGCCCCCGACGGCGTCGACGAGACGAGCCCGTCCGACTACACGGCGGACGCGGGCGACCCGGGCGTCACGGTGGAACTCCCGCCGGCCACGGCGGGTGCGCCCGGCGGACACTGACGGATCGCGTACGCAAGGGCCGTCGCATTCCCCTCGAGGGAAATGCGACGGCCCTTCGTCGTGCCCTGGTGCACACTGCCGGGCATGGACATCACCATCAGGCGGATCGAACCCGAGGAGTACGGGGCGCTGGGCGAGCTGACCGCACAGGCGTATCTGCGCGGCGGAATGCTCGACTTCGGCGAGGCGGACCCGTATCTGGACGTGCTGCGGGACGTCGCGGGACGCGCCGCGCACACGGAGGTGACGGAGGTGTACGTCGCCGTGGACGGGCGGGGCACCGTCCTCGGCGGGGTGGCCCTCGTTCCCGCCGGCGGCCCGTTACGCCGACCTCGCGGGTCCGGGCGAGGCCGAATTCCGGACGCTGGCCGTGGCCGAGGGGGCCCGTGGGCGCGGGGTGGGCGAGGCGCTGGTGCGGACCTGCATCGACCGGGCCCGGGCGGTGCCCGGGTGCGTGCGCGTGGTGCTCTCGACGCAGTCGATGATGCACGCGGCACACCGGATATATGTCCGGCTGGGCTTCGTACGCACCTCCGCGCGGGACTGGGCGCCGGTCGAGAACGTTCCCCTGTGGACGTACGCCCTGGAGCTCTGAGCCCGCAAGACACAACATGTGGGGGCATGCGCAGCACCCCGCCCCCACATGTATGCTCATCTGGCTGTCGCCGCAGGGGAATCCGGTGCGAATCCGGAACTGTCCCGCAACGGTGTGATCCGGTGCGCTGTGCCGTACCCGACAAGTCCGAGCACCTGCCGACGGTGCATCCGGCTCGACCGATCCGGGTGCCGAGACGTCCGGGCCTCGCGGTTGGGCCGGTGGACGCCAGGCATCGTGCTGCCCCTACGCGGGCCTGCCCTGCATGGCCCCGCCTTCCCCGCTGACGGCCCAGAGCCGAGCGAGGGAGAGCACCACATGACCATCGCGCCAGCCGATCCGGCCTCACAGACGGAGAGCGACGGCCCCGGGACCGCACTGCTGCGGACCCTGACCGACCTGACGGCCGATCTGCCCGACGCCGACCCCGGCCGGGTCGCCGCCGCCGCGCTGCGCGGGCGGCACGCCGGATCCGACGCGGCCGAGCTGCGCTCCCTCGCCACCGACGCCGCCGCCGGTCTGATCTCCGAGGACCCAACCTACTCCCGGCTCGCCGCCCGGCTCCTGAGCCGCACGATCGCGGACGAGGCCGCCGGCCAGGGCGCGCTGTCGTTCTCCGCCTCCGTCGCGGTCGGGCACCGCGAGGGTCTGATCGCCGACCGCACGGCCGCGTTCGTGGCGCTGCACGCGGCCCGGCTTGACGCGCTCGTCGATCCGGCCGCCGACGACCGCTTCGGCTATTTCGGTCTGCGCACGCTCTACAGCCGGTACCTGCTGCGGCACCCCATCAGCCGTCAGGTGGTCGAGACGCCGCAGCACTTCATGCTGCGCGTGGCCTGCGGCCTCGCCGGGAACGACGGCCTGCGTTCGGTGGACGAGGTCGCCGACCTGTTCGGCCTGATGAGCCGGCTCGAGTACCTCCCGTCCTCCCCCACGCTCTTCAACTCCGGCACCCGCCACCCCCAGATGTCGTCCTGCTACCTACTGGACTCGCCCCTCGACGAGCTCGACTCGATCTACGACCGCTACCACCAGGTCGCGCGCCTGTCCAAGCACGCGGGCGGCATCGGGCTCTCGTACTCGCGCATCCGCGCCCGCGGTTCGCTGATCCGCGGCACCAACGGGCACTCGAACGGCATCGTCCCGTTCCTGAAGACGCTCGACGCCTCGGTCGCCGCCGTGAACCAGGGCGGCCGGCGCAAGGGCGCCGCCGCGATCTACCTGGAGACATGGCACGCGGACATCGAGGAGTTCCTGGAGCTGCGCGACAACACCGGTGAGGACGCCCGGCGTACGCACAACCTCAACCTCGCGCACTGGATCCCCGACGAGTTCATGCGGCGCGTCGAGGCCGACGCGGACTGGTCGCTGTTCTCGCCGGCCGACGTGCCCGAGCTGGTCGACCTGTGGGGCGAGGACTTCGACGCCGCCTACCGCCGGGCCGAGGCCGCCGGCCTGGCCCGCAGGACCATCCCGGCGCGCGACCTGTACGGCCGCATGATGCGCACGCTCGCGCAGACCGGCAACGGCTGGATGACCTTCAAGGACGCCGCCAACCGCACCGCGAACCAGACCGCCGAGCCCGGCCACACGGTCCACTCCTCCAACCTGTGCACCGAGATCCTGGAGGTCACCGACGACGGCGAGACGGCCGTGTGCAACCTCGGCTCGGTGAACCTGGGGGCCTTCGTCGAGCAGGGAGCCGACGGCGGAGCGATCGCCTGGGAGCGGCTGGACGCCACCGTCCGTACCGCGGTCACCTTCCTCGACCGGGTCGTCGACATCAACTTCTACCCGACCGAGCAGTCCGGCCGCTCCAACGCCAAGTGGCGGCCCGTGGGCCTGGGCGCGATGGGCCTCCAGGACGTCTTCTTCAAGCTGCGGCTGCCCTTCGACTCGCCCGAGGCGCGGGCGCTGTCCACCCGCATCGCCGAGCGCATCATGCTCGCCGCGTACGAGGCGTCCTGCGACCTCGCCGAGCGCAACGGCCCGCTGCCCGCCTGGGACAAGACCCGGACCGCTCGCGGTGTGCTGCACCCGGACCACTACGGCACCGCCGTGGCGCTGAACTGGCCCGAGCGCTGGGCCGCCCTGCGCGAGCGGATCGCCGCCGTCGGCATGCGCAACTCGCTGCTCCTCGCCATCGCGCCGACGGCGACGATCGCCTCGATCGCCGGCGTCTACGAGTGCATCGAGCCGCAGGTCTCCAACCTCTTCAAGCGCGAGACGCTGTCGGGCGAGTTCCTCCAGGTCAACTCCTACCTGGTGGACGACCTGAAGAAGCTCGGCGTGTGGGACGCGCAGACCCGCGAGGCGCTGCGCGAGTCCAGCGGCTCGGTGCAGGGCTTCACCTGGATCCCGGCCGAGGTGCGCGAGCTGTACCGCACGGCGTGGGAGATCCCGCAGCGCGGCCTGATCGACATGGCGGCGGCCCGTACGCCGTTCCTCGACCAGTCGCAGTCGCTGAACCTGTTCCTGGAGACGCCGACCATCGGCAAGCTGTCGTCGATGTACGCGTACGCCTGGAAGCAGGGCCTGAAGACGACGTACTACCTGCGCTCGCGCCCGGCGACCCGCATCGCCCGCGCCGCCCAGGCGACCATCCCCGTCCAGGCGGCCGCCGATCCCGACGCCGTCGCCTGCTCCCTTGAGAACCCCGAGTCCTGCGAGGCCTGCCAGTAATGCGCTCCACCGAGAAGAACCTGCTCGACCCGGGCTTCGAGCTCACCCTGCGCCCGATGCGCTACCCGGACTTCTACGAGCGCTACCGCGACGCCATCAAGAACACCTGGACGGTGGAGGAGGTCGACCTCCACTCCGACGTCGCCGACCTCGCCAAGCTGACGCCGGGCGAGCAGCACATGATCGGCCGGCTGGTCGCGTTCTTCGCGACGGGCGACTCGATCGTGGCCAACAATCTGGTGCTGACGCTCTACAAGCACATCAACTCCCCCGAGGCGCGGCTGTACCTGAGCCGTCAGCTCTTCGAGGAGGCCGTGCACGTCCAGTTCTATCTGACGCTGCTCGACACGTACCTGCCCGACCCGGAGGAGCGGGCGGCGGCCTTCGCGGCGGTCGAGAACATCCCCTCGATCCGCGACAAGGCCCAGTTCTGCTTCACGTGGATGGACTCGGTCGAGAAGATCGAGAAGCTGGAAACGGCCGCCGACCGCCGCCGCTTCCTGCTGAACCTCATCTGCTTCGCGGCCTGCATCGAGGGCCTGTTCTTCTACGGCGCCTTCGCCTACGTCTACTGGTTCCGCTCCCGCGGCCTGCTGCACGGACTGGCGACGGGCACCAACTGGGTGTTCCGCGACGAGACGATGCACATGAACTTCGCCTTCGAGGTCGTGGACACGGTCCGCAAGGAGGAGCCGGAGCTGTTCGACGACGAGCTGCGGCAGCAGGTCACGGACATGCTCCGGGAGGCCGTCGAGGCGGAGCTCCAGTTCGGCCGTGACCTGTGCGGCGACGGGCTGCCGGGCATGAACACCGAGTCGATGCGCGAGTACCTGCAGTGCGTCGCCGACCAGCGCCTGACGCGGCTGGGCTTCGCCCCGGTGTTCGGCTCCCAGAACCCGTTCTCCTTCATGGAGTTGCAGGGCGTGCAGGAGCTGACGAACTTCTTCGAGCGCCGCCCGTCGGCGTACCAGGTCGCCGTGGAGGGCTCGGTCGCCTTCGACGACGACTTCTGATCCGGGGTCTCTGTTCCACGGCGGAACAGGCCGCGGCCCGCACCTCGCACGGGGGAGGTGCGGGCCGCTTCCGTGGTCAGATGCCGCAGCTGGGAGCCGACCAGTAGCGGCTGCTGCGGTGGTCGACGTGCGTGTGGTCGTTGTGGCCCGGGTAGCCGGGACCGAGGATGCCGTTGAAGCCGTGGTAGCGGGCCTGCTGGGCCAGCTTGCACAGCGAGTGCGGGCCCGCGCCCAGGTCGGCCGCGTCGCCGTAGAGGTGCCGGCTGCTGGACGCGCCGCCGACCGCCTCGTTGCAGGCGTACGACCGGAAGCCGCTGGTCACGGTGATGGGCTGGTCGCCGAGGGCGTGTCGCATGGCCTCCAGCTTCCACATGGTGCGCAGGGCGTTGGACTTGGCGGTCGCGGCGCTGACCGCGCCGCCGGACCAGGTGGAGTTGCAGTCGTTGAGTTCGGCGTAGCTGAAGTGGGCAGGCGTGCAGTCGCTGTCCTGCAGCGCGTAGATCTTGCTGTACGTCGCGGGTCCGGCCACTCCGTCGGCGGCGAGGCCGTAGGCGGCCTGGAAGCGCTTGACGGCGGCGGTGGTCGCCGGGCCGTAGGCGCCGTCGATGGCGAGGACGCCGCCGTAGCCCGGGTAGCCCGCCACCCTGATCTGGAGCTGGGTGACGTCCGCGCCGGACGCCCCCTGCGAGAGGGTGCGCGACCAGGTGTAGCAGTCGTCGGCCTGCGCGGTGCCGGCGGTGGCGACGACCCCCGTGAGCCCAGCAACCATGAGCATGACAATGGACAGCAGAATCCGTGCCGTACGTCTCAGCATGAAGTCTCCCTGCGATGAGAGCCGTGAGAGCGGTCCACAGCAGAGACTGGCGGGACGGTCGACGCGCGTCAACAGCCCCTGGGCTGCCGTCATTTGTCGGTCCAATGACGGGCGGGTGCCGTACGAGGGCCCCGCTCGCACGGAGCGGGGCCCTCGGCCTGCCCGACGGTTCAGTCGTTGGCGACGACGGGGTAGCGCGGGGTGCCCTCGGCCATCTGCTTCAGCGCGTCCTTGCGGTCGCGCTTGGAAAGCCGGTCGATGTAGAGGTACCCGTACAGGTGGTCCGTCTCGTGCTGCAGGCACCGGGCGAAGTAGCCCGTGCCGCGCACCCTGATCGGGTTGCCCTGGGCGTCCTGTCCGCGCACCACCGCGTAGTCGGGGCGGGCCAGCGAGGCGTACGCCGTGGGCACGGAGAGGCAGCCCTCGTTGGAGTCGTCGAGGTTGCGCTGCTCCGGGGGCAGCTCCTCCAGCACCGGGTTGCACACGACGCCGACGTGGCGCACGCCCTCGTCGTCGGGGCAGTCGTAGACGAAGACCTTCAGGTCCACGCCGATCTGGTTCGCGGCGAGGCCGACGCCCTCCGCCGTGCGCTGGCTGGCGAACATGTCGTCGATGAGCGCGGCGAGCCTGTCGTCGAACTCGGTGACGTCCTTGCACTCCTTGTGCAGCACGGGGTTGCCCACGACGGTGATCGGGCGGGAGGTGCCGCGCTCGCGGTACGCGCGCTCGCGCTCCTCACAGTTCTCCGTGTCCACGACGAAACCGTCGTCGACCTGCTGGTCCGTCTCGTGCTGCGACGCCATGTCAGCCGTACGCCCTTCTCAGTACCCGATCCCCGGCCCGATGCCCGGTCACTACGTGTCCGTACAGCCTACGGGCAGGCGTCAGCAGACTTCTTCGAGATCCCGCCATTCCCGGCTGTCCGGACTGTCCGCGACCCAGCCGTCCAGCAGGCCGCGCACGAGCCCGGCCGGCGCGGCGATACCGCATTCGCGCTCCGGCAACCACAGGTCACCCGCCGTGCGGTGGCCCAGCGGGCCCGGGTGGCCCGGTTCGCTGTGGTCGTGCGGGTCCAGGTGCTCGCCTTCGCCCTCGGCGCTCGGCATCCGGCCCTCGGAACAGGCCCGGCACAACAGCCGCACGGAGGACGACCAGTCCTCGGCGGCGAACCCGGCGTCGGCCGCCAGCTTCTCCAGCGCGTCCCGGTCGGCCTCGGTCGCCGCCTCCAGCAGCACCACCCAGGTCGGCACGGGCGAGGGCGCCCACAGCTCGATCTCGTCGAATACGGGATAGGAGGGCCCCGCGCTGGTCGTCCGCTCGCCGTGCGGCACGCCGTCGTGCAGGACGACCTCGCCCCAGCGCCGCCCGGACGAGGGCAGCGGGATGGAGAGCACCTCTATCCGGGCCGGGTCGAGCCTGCGGCCCCAGACCACCTCGGCCTCGCCCTCGGGCGACAGCCGCACGGCGGCGCTGCCGAGGTCCATGCCGACGGGCTCACCGTTCGGCGCGGCGGCTCCCGGCACCTTCAGCCCGTACGCCTGCCAGGCACGGCGGGCCAGCGGCCAGTCCTGCAGCGCGGTGGCGGCGATGCCGACGTTCCACCAGTCCGGGGCGCCGGTCTCCTTGTCCAGCAGGGCGACGGCACGCAGCCCCGCGGCCCGCGCCTGCTCCCAGTCGTGCCGGAACTTGTGCAGCAGCGCCAGGTTGAACCAGGACTCCGAGAGCCAGGGCTCGAGATCCGCCGCCCTGGTCAGCAGCGCCCCCGCGTCCTCGTACCGGCCGTCGCCGATCAGCGTGAACGCGCGGTCGGTGGCCTGCCGCCACGAGGCGGACGGCCGATGCCGTACCTTCCCGAAGATCCTCACGATTCCCGCCTGCCGGTCGCTCGGGTGTCTGTCCCGGACGCATGCCTGAGTGGCCCGCTTCTGTGCCTTCTTTCGCATCCAACCATGCCCGGTCGCAGGCTCGCTCATTACCCATGGGTTACCCGGGTGGCACCGGGCCGAGACCGCCTCGGGCAAGGACTCTGGCCAGTGATTCCACGACCGCCGGCTCGTAGTCGTGGCCCGTGCCGAGGCGCAGCCGCTCCAGTGCCGCGAGCGCTCCGCCCGCACTTCCTCCACTTCCCTGGGCCAGGTCCTCGTACGCGTTCACGGTGCGGACGATCCGCGCGGGCAGGGACTGCTCCCGGTAGGGGTCGGCCTGCTGCTCCACCACGGCCGCGACGGCGGGCGGCACCCCGGTCCGCCGCACGACCGCACCGCCGAGCAGCGCGATACGGCGCTGCTCGGCGGCCGGCAGTACGGCGGTGGCCCCGTCCGGTACGGGGTCGACCAGGGACAGCTGTCCGATGTCGTGCATCAGGGCCGCGTACTCCAGCACCGTCAACTCGGGCCCCGACAGCCGCATCTCCCGGCCCACGGCCGTGCTGAGCGCGGCCACCCGGCGGGCGTGGCCGGGCGGGGTGTAGCCGGCGATCTCGGTGGCGCGGGCGAGGGAGGCGATGGTCTGGCGGTAGGTCGTGCGGACCGCGGCGTACCGGCGGAACGACAACTGGGTCAGCAGCAGCGGCACGCAGAAGACGGGCAGCGCCCACAGGCCGGCGACGGCGACCGCGAGGGCGATCACGGCACCGGTCGCGCACACGGCGGACCCTATGCCGGGCAGCGCGCGCAGCTCGTCGCGGAGCAGCGGCCCGTACGGGTACCCGGGACGGGCCGCGAGGAGGACCGCCGCCAGCACCGCGTCGCACAGCAGGGTGAGCACGAGGAGCACCAGCAGGAACAGGGCGTGGAGGGGGCCGTGTCCGATGCGGTGCTCCAACGCGCCGGAGTGGTACAGCGGCTGGAAGCACACCGCGGCGAACCCGACGGTCAGCACCCGCCGGGCCACGTGGTCCGGCCCGGGGCCGCGCCCACGCGCGACGTGCGGTACGGCCCCGGCGAGCGTGCCCGCGACGACGACGGCGACGACCTGGAGGGGGCTGTGGCCGGTGGGCCGCCCGGCGCACTCGCCGAGCAGGGCGTACGCGAGGGCGCCGGCGGCCGCGAGCGGCGCGGGTTCCCTGCCCCACGCCCCCTCCACCGCGGCGGGCGCCCCCGCCCCGGCCGCGGCCCCCGAGCGCGCGAGCTCCCCCACCGCGATGCAGATCCCGAAGGTGAGGGCGTTCATGGGTCCGGCCAGGCCGCTCCAGGCGACCTGGCCGAGGGCTGCGGCGGTGAGGCAGGCGGCGGCCGCGTACACGGCGACGACGGCCCGGCCCGGCAGGGCCGCGGTCATCCGGTGCGCACCCGGCGCGAGCCGCTCGGCGCCTCCTGCCGCGGCGGCCCCAGCGGTGCCGCCTCGTCCGAGGTGACGGTCGTCTCCCAGCCCCCGCGGTCCAGCGCCCGCACCAGCGCCGCCACCATCCGCGGGTCGAAATGCGTCCCCGCGCAGCGCTCCAGCTCCTCCAGGGCCGCTGCCACCGGGCGGGCCCGCTGGTAGCAGCGGGTCGAGGTCATCGCGTCGAACGCGTCCGCGACCGCCACCACGCGCGCGAACTCGGGGATCTGGTCACCGGCAAGCCCGTACGGATACCCGCTGCCGTCCAGCCGCTCGTGGTGGTGCAGGATCGCCGCCCGCGCCTCGCCCAGGAATCCGATGCCGCGCACCATCTCGTGCCCGTACTCCGGATGCAGCTCGATCACGCGCCGCTCCTCGGGCGTCAGCGGCCCCTCCTTGCGCAGGACGCGGGTGGGCACCCCGAGCTTGCCCACGTCGTGCAGGATCCCGGCGAACCGGAGCAGTTCCAGCCGCTCGTCCGCCATGCGCAGTTCCCGCGCGATCAGCACGGAGGCCCGGCCGACGCGCTCGCTGTGACCGCGCGTGTAGCGGTCCTTGATGTCGACGGCCTGGACGAGCGCGCGGATCGTCGCCTGGTGGGCCGCGCGCTCACGGTGGTACTGGGCGTACATCCAGCTGGAGATGTACATGGGCAGCAGGACGAACAGTGCGGACACCGGCCCGTAGGGGCTGCGCCACAGGACGGCCGTCATCAGCCCGGCGAGGCCGTGCACGCAGTAGGGGGCGGGGGACACGGGCAACAGCGCCCGGCCGGCCCGGCGCAACGGCAGCTGCTCGGCGGTCGCGCGGATGGCGCCGTCGAGGGAGGAGAGCACCAGGCAGAAGGCGAGCGCCCCGGCGAGCGCGTGCACCAGCACGGAGGGGAAGTCGGGCGCGGTCAGGCCGCTGTCACCGCCGGCGAGGCGGTACGCCCGCGCCGCGGCCCAGGTCGACAGCGCCAGTTGGGCGGCGCGCCACACGCGGCGGGCCCCCGGCGACGGCCGGCCGGACCGGCCGAGGAGGGCGCCGGGGACGGGGACGAGCGCGGCGGCCGGGGCCGGCAGCAGGAAGGCGGCCGCCAGCAGCACGGGGAAGAACGAACCGGCCCCGACCGGCAGCGAGTGGCCGGGGCGCAGACGGGCGGGAATCTCACACACCGCGTAGAGGCCGGCGAGCAGCGCGACCGCGGTCCAGGGCGCCGTGGGAGCCGTCACGGCCGGGGCCGCGCAGACCACAGCGCCGAGGACGGCACCCGTGATGACAGCGTATGCCGCCTTCGTGATGGCCGTCACTGCCCCGCACCCTCCTCGATCCAGCCACACGCTAGCGAGACGAGAGGTGAGGGGCGGCCGTACGGGACCTGTTCGCACGTACGGGTGAACATCACGGAACACGTGAGGCGCGCCACGATCCGTGGCGCGCCTCAGGCAGGTGCGTATGTCTCCGGCGGGGCTACTCCTGTGCCGTCGCCACGTCCTGGTCGGGAACGGCCTGGCCCGAACGGATCAGGTCGATACGCCCCATGACCTTGGCCCGCAGGTCGCTCGGCACGTCGTCATGACCGCAGCACCGCTTCACCAGCTTCTTGACCGCCTGCTCCAGGCCGTACTTCTCCAGGCAGGGGGAGCACTCCTCGAAGTGCACCTCGAACTTGGTGCAGTCGCTGTCGGGCATCTCGTGATCGAGGAACTCGTAGAGATGGTCCAGGACCTCAGAGCAGTCCGTCTCGTGCGGCTCTCCGCAGCTCATGAGCCCGAGCCTTTCGCGTCGTTCGACTCCCCCGCACCGGCCGGGACGAGCCCGCGCTCGCGGGCGTAGTCCTCGAGCATGCCGCGCAGCTGGCGGCGGCCGCGGTGCAGGCGGGACATCACCGTACCGATGGGTGTTCCCATGATGTCCGCGATCTCCTTGTACGCAAAGCCCTCTACGTCGGCGAGATAGACAGCGATCCGGAACTCCTCGGGGATCGCCTGCAGCGCTTCCTTGACGTCCGAATCCGGCAGGTGGTCAAGGGCCTGCGACTCCGCGGAACGCAGCCCCGTCGACATGTGCGACTCGGCGCGGGCGAGCTGCCAGTCCTCGATCTCCTCCGCGGCGCTGCGCTGTGGCTCGCGCTGCTTCTTGCGGTAGGAGTTGATGAACGTGTTCGTGAGGATCCGGTACATCCACGCCTTGAGGTTCGTGCCCTCGCGGAACTGGTGGAACGAGCCGTACGCCTTGGCGTACGTCTCCTGCACGAGGTCCTCCGCATCCGCCGGGTTGCGCGTCATGCGCAGGGCGGCCGAGTACATCTGGTCGAGGTAGCCGAGGGCGTCCCGCTCGAAACGGGCATTGCGCTCGGCGGCCGTCTCCTCGGACTGCTCCGCCCGGCCGTCGTCGGTCCCTGCGTCGGTCCCAGTGACCGCACCCACCTCCTCCAACGCTGTGACGGATCCGAGAGCGGACCCGCTCGAATCGGAGAATAGTCGACCACGCTGCGACGGGGCATGCCGATTCGCACCGCCCACCGCCGGAACCGGCCCGCTCATGCCCTGTGAGAGCACCGTCCAGTCCAGCCCGGTGGCGCGCTCGGCTGTCGGGCAGAAGGTCGTACCCATGCGGCGGACTCCCTACTCATGCTCTGTACTGACATCCGCCACAACAGTGCGCACCCGCGTCTCATTCCCGGAGCACGGCCGTCCAACGGGTCACGGCACCGGTGATCGTCGCGAGGGTCTCGGCCTCCCCGATCCCGGCCCTCTTGGGCACGGCGAACCCGTGATCCCCGAACGGCACCTCGACGAGTTCGTAGGATCCGTCGGGGAACTCCTCGGGCCTGCCGAAGGGGTCGTTGCCGCCCTGCACGACGAGGGTGGGCACGCCCGCGCCCAGCAGTTCGTCCGCGCGGGACTTCTCGGGGCGGCCGGGCGGATGCAGCGGGAAGCTCAGCGCGACCACGCCGGCGGCGCCGAGCTCGACGGCCGTGCGGCAGGCGACGCGCGCACCGGCGCTGCGGCCGCCCGCGACGACGGGCAGCCCGGGCTTCGCGAGGGCGGGCCACACGCCGCGCCATCCGGTGTCGAGCGTCTTCGGCGCGGGGGCGACCTTCTTGCCGGCGACCCGCCAGGGCTGCTCGACGAGGGCGACGGTGACGCCGTGCGACGGCAGGGCGCCCGCGATCGCCTTCAGGTCCCGCGCCTCGATCCCGCCGCCGGCCCCGTGGCCGAGCGCGAGGACGGTGTGCGCGCGCTTGCCGGGGTACCAGGTGATCCGTGCCTGCCCGTCCCCGACGGCGACGCTCTCTCTCCGCTCCATGCGCCCATTCTGACGCGCGCCGGCCACGCCCCGGGGCTCCGCCCCCGGACCCCCGCGCCTCAAGCGCCGGCGGGGCTGACTTTGTCAGCCTGTCCGGCGCTTGAGGACACCGCGCGAAGCGCGGTACGGGCGGAGCCCCGACAGGCGCGACGCGCACCCCCGGGCGCCGCCGGGGCACTCCCCCTGGCTTCGCCCAGGCCCACCCACGGCCGCCAGGCCGTAGGGAGGTACGGGGGCCCGGCCCCCGGAAGACCGCGCGAAGCGCGGTACCGGGTCCGGGCGGAGCCCGGTTACGGGAAGGGGCGGGGTGGGGAAAGGGCTCCCGCAGGGTCAGAACAGCACCGGCTCCTCCGGCCCCGCCAGTTCCTCCAGCAGCTCCGGCCCGTTGTTGCGCACATTACTCACCGCCGTCGTCACCGGATACGCCCGCATCAGCCCCTCCGGCGGCGGCGCGAGCAGGGCGCGGACCTCGGCGGGGTCGGTCGTCGACGGGTCCAGCCACGCGTCCCAGCGGTCGGGCACCAGCATCAGGGGCATCCGGGGGTGGATGTCGGACAGCGACCGCGGCCCCTCGGCCGGTGCCACGCCGAGCGGCCCCTTCTCGGCGTCCGTGGTGATCACCGAGCAGGTCACCCACCAGGCCTGGGGATGGCCGTCCGGAAGCGTGCGGTCGCGCCAGAACTCGTACAGGCCCGCCATCGCGAACACCGAGCCGTCCGCGGGAGTGACGAAGTACGGCTGCTTCCGGGGGCGCTTCTTCTTCCCCTCGACCTCCAGCTCCCGCTCCCCGGTCCCGGTCACCCACTCGTAATAACCGTCCGCCGGCAGGATGCAGCGGCGGGTCAGGAAGGGCCTGCGGAACGACGGCTTCTCGTGCACCGTCTCGGCGCGTGCGTTGATCATGCGGGCCGCGCCCTCGGGCGTCTTGGCGAACGAGGGCACCAGGCCCCACTTCAGCGTCCGCATCTGCCGAACCGGACGCTTGTCGGCCGCGTCCTTCACAGGACGCTCGAGGATCGCGTAGACCTCCTTGGTCGGGGCCACGTTCCAGTCGGGAGCGAGGGTCTCCTCCGGCTCCCACTTCTCCACCTGGAACAGCCCGACCAGGTCCTCGGGCCTACGACTCGCTGCATACCGTCCGCACATAGGTGCCAGACTGCCACTTCCGTACGCGTCCGAGGGAGCCGCCCGCGAAATGGTCACGACACACACCGTCACGGTCCTCGCTGACGCGTCCGCGCAGAGTCTGTGGGACCGGCTCTTCGGGACCCAGGACGCCCCCGAGCCCTGGCTCGTCGTCGTCACCGGGCTCGTGGCGCTCGCCGTCGTCATACCGACCTCCCTGTGGCGGGTGACCCGCAACGCGGTCACCATCGCGCACGAGGGCGGCCACGGCCTGATCGCCCTCGTCACGGGCCGTTCGCTCCGGGGCATCAGGCTGCACTCGGACACCAGCGGCCTGACCGTCAGCCGCGGCAGGCCGACCGGGCTCGGCATGGTCCTGACCGCGGCCGCCGGGTACACCGCCACCCCGTTGCTCGGCCTCGGCGGCGCCTGGCTGCTGGCCGCGCACCACATCACGCTGCTGCTGTGGGCGGCCACGGCGCTGCTGCTGGCGCTGCTCGTCATGGTCCGCAACGCGTACGGCGTCCTGACGGTGACCGTGACCGGCGCCGCGTTCCTGCTCGTGTCCTGGCTGACGGAACCAGGCGTACAGGCTCTCTTCGCCTACACGGCCGTGTGGTTCATGCTGCTCGGGGGCGTACGGCCGGTGTTCGAGCTGCAGTCCAAGCGCCGCCACGGAGGGGCGCCCGACTCGGACGCGGACCAGCTCGGGCGGCTCACTCACGTGCCACCCGCCGTGTGGCTGGCGTTCTTCCATCTGGTGGCCTTCTGTTCGCTGATCGGCGGAGGGCGGTGGCTGCTCGGGCTCTGACCTCGAAAGGCGGTCGGCGCCTAGCCACTAAAGTGATGGCCATGACCGACAGCACCGTGCATCCCGCCCTCTGGCCCGCCCCCTACGCGACCGGAGCCGTCGAAGCGACCGTCACCGTGCCCGGATCGAAATCGGTCACGAACCGCGCGCTCGTCCTGGCCGCCCTCGCCGCCGAGCCGGGCTGGCTGCGCCGCCCACTGCGCTCCCGCGACACCCTCCTGATGTCGGCCGCGCTCCAGGCGATGGGCGTCGGCATCGAGGAGACCGTCTCCTCCAGCACGACGGGCGGCGCCGGCGAGGCGTGGCGCGTCATCCCCTCGGGTCTGCATGGCCCGGCCACGGTTGACGTCGGCAACGCGGGCACGGTGATGCGCTTCCTGCCGCCCGTCGCCGCGCTCGCCGACGGCCCGATCCGTTTCGACGGCGACCCGCGCTCCTACGAGCGCCCCCTCGGCGGCGTGATCGGTGCGCTGCGCACCCTCGGCGCCCGTATCGACGACGACGGCCGTGGGGCACTGCCGATGACGGTGCACGGCGGCGGCGCCCTGGACGGCGGTCCAGTGCGGATCGACGCCTCGTCGTCGTCCCAGTTCGTGTCCGCGCTGCTGCTGTCCGCACCGCGTTTCAACCAGGGCGTCGAGGTGCGCCACGTGGGCGGCCGGCTGCCCTCGATGCCGCACATCCGGATGACCGTCGACATGCTCCGCGCGGTCGGCGCCCAGGTCGACGAGCCGGAGACCGGCGGCGAGCCGGACGTCTGGCGGGTCTCGCACAGCGCCCTGCTGGGCCGCGACCTGACGATCGAGCCCGACCTGTCCAATGCCCAGCCGTTCCTGGCGGCCGCGCTGGTCACCGGCGGCCGGGTCACGATCCCGGACTGGCCCGAGCGCACCACCCAGCCCGGTGACGCGCTGCGCGAAATCTTCACCGAGATGGGCGGCTCCTGCGAGCTGACGACGACGCCGGACGGCACGGCGCTGGTGTTCACGGGCAGTGGCCGCATCCACGGCATCGACGTGGACCTGGGCGAGGTCGGCGAGCTCACGCCGGGCATCGCGGCGGTCGCGGCGCTGGCCGACTCCCCCTCGACGCTGCGCGGCGTGGCGCACCTGCGGCTGCACGAGACCGACCGGCTGGCGGCGCTCACCAAGGAGATCAACGAGCTCGGCGGCGACGTCACCGAGACCGAGGACGGCCTGCACATCCGCCCGCGCCCGCTGCACGGCGGCGTGTTCCACACCTACGACGACCACCGGATGGCGACCGCCGGGTCGATCATCGGTCTCGCGGTGAAGGACGTGCAGATCGAGAACGTGGCGACCACCGCCAAGACGCTGCCCGACTTCCCGCGGATGTGGGCCGAAATGCTCGGGGCCTGACGTCATGCGCCGCTACGGCAAGCACACCGACGAGGACGACATCCGCTCGCGTCCCAACCGCAAGGGGAACCGCCCGCGCACCAGCATCCGGCCCAAGCACGAGGACGCGGCGGAGGGGATGGTCCTCACCGTCGACCGCGGCCGGCTGACGTGTCTGGTCGAGGACCGGATCGTGGTGGCGATGAAGGCCCGCGAGCTGGGCCGCAAGGCGGCGGTCGTGGGTGACCGGGTCGGCATCGTCGGTGACCTGTCGGGCGCGAAGGACACCCTGGCCCGGATCGTGCGGATCGAGGAGCGCAGCTCGGTGCTGCGGCGTACGGCCGACGACGACGATCCGTACGAACGCGTGGTCGTGGCCAACGCGGACCAGCTCGCGATCGTGACGGCGCTCGCCGACCCCGAGCCGCGGCCCCGGCTGATCGACCGCTGCCTCGTCGCGGCGTACGACGGCGGTCTGGAGCCGCTGCTCGTGCTGACCAAGTCGGACCTTGCCCCGCCGGACGAGCTGATGGAGATGTACGGCGCACTCGGTGTGCCCCATGTGGTGACCACCCGCGAGGAGTTCGTCGACGGTCTCGCGGCCGAGCGCGTGCGCGAGCACCTGGTGGGCCGGACGACGGCGTTCGTCGGGCACTCGGGCGTCGGCAAGACGACCCTGGTGAACGCGCTGGTGCCGAGCGAGCGGCGGCGCAGCACCGGCCATGTCAACGCGGTCACCGGCCGGGGCCGGCACACGACCACGTCGGCGCTCGCCCTGCCGCTCGCGGACGAGAAGGGGGGCTGGGTGATCGACACGCCGGGCGTGCGGTCGTTCGGTCTGCACCATGTCGATCCGTCCCGCGTCATCCACGCCTTCCCCGATCTGGAGCCCGGCACGGAGGGCTGCCCGCGCGCCTGTTCGCACGACGAGCAGGACTGTGCGCTGGACGACTGGGTGGCCGAGGGCCACGCGGATCCCGCCCGGCTGTACTCCCTGCGGCGGCTGCTGGCGACGCGGGAGCGGCGCGAAGGTGACTGAGTCGTCCGCGTTTGCGGTCCGCGACCGCCGGTAAGTGCATAATCACACCAAGTCGGACCAAGCAGGCCCAGATCGACCGGTCCCAGATCAAGCAGTCCCAGATCGAGCATTCACCGAATGACGGGAGGCCGAAGACCGATGGCGTGGCTGCTGGTGGTGGTCGCCGGGTTGCTGGAGACGGGCTTCGCCGTCTGCCTCAAGCTGTCGCACGGGTTCACCCGGTTGTGGCCGACGATCGCCTTCGGGGCGTTCGCCCTCGGCAGTTTCGGCCTGTTGACCCTCGCACTGAGGAGGCTCGACGTGGGCCCCGCGTACGCGGTGTGGACGGGGATCGGCGCCGCCGGCACGGCCATCTACGGGATGCTCTTCCTCGGTGACCTGGTCTCCACCCTCAAGATCGTCTCGATCACTCTGGTGATCGTGGGCGTCATCGGTCTGCAGCTCTCGGGCTCGGCGCAGTGACCACGGCCCCGGCTCCGCCGACACAGGCCCGCACCAGCTGGGCGACCGGCTCCCCCACGGGCGCGATCACATAGGACAGCGCGAGGCGTACGGCGAGTTCGCAGCGCTGCGGCAGATCCGCCGGGTCGTCGGTGGCGCGCCCCTCCCGTGACCGCCGCGCATGCCCGACCGCGGTACGCGACCGGTCCCGTACGGCCGCGAGCAGTTCGGCCGGGGCCGGAGGCCCGGCGTCGGCGCGGCGCTGGGCCGGCACGACGGGCTGGGCGCCGCCCCGGCGTGCCGGGCGCGGCACGGGCAGCCTTTCGCCCCAGCAGCCGGTGAGCAGTGCGCGCAGCAGCGGCCGGGTGCGGGCCTCGACGACGGTCCACTCGGCGAGGGAGACGAGCCGTTCGGCGGGTTCGGTCCGCTGGGCCAGCAGCCGTTCGACTCCGCGCAGATAGCGGTCGGCCTCGCGCCGTACCAAAGCGCGGGCGAGGCCGTCCTTGCTGCCGAACTCGTTGTAGAGCGTCTGGCGGGAGACGCCCGCGGCCCCGGCGACATCGGCCATCCGCACCCGGGCCCAGGGCA
Organism: Streptomyces sp. 5K101; assembly: GCF_046506645.1. Classification (NCBI taxonomy): domain Bacteria; kingdom Bacillati; phylum Actinomycetota; class Actinomycetes; order Kitasatosporales; family Streptomycetaceae; genus Streptomyces; species Streptomyces sp. 5K101. The sequence continues at coordinate 236,784 of NZ_JBKFFO010000007.1, forward strand.
GTTCGCCGAGCGCCACGAGCGCGGCGTTCAGCAGGGACTCTCGCGCTGCGGGCATCGTGCCTCCCTGGCCGAGCGTGTGTGGGCACAGGGTTGACGGACCCGCCGGGGCTGTCAAGGGACAGCGCGCCTCGGGGCCGCAGCCGCCGCCAGGAACACCCCGTTCCTGCACCGATAGAGTGGCGACATGCCCGACTACCACGATGATCTGCGCCTCGCCCATGTCCTCGCGGACGCCGCCGACGCCACCACGATGGAGCGGTTCAAGGCCCTGGACCTCAAGGTCGAGACCAAGCCGGACATGACGCCGGTGAGCGAGGCCGACAAGGCGGCCGAGGAGCTGATCCGCGGCCAGCTCCAGCGGGCACGGCCGCGCGACGCGATCCTCGGCGAGGAGTACGGCATCGAGGGCACCGGTCCACGGCGCTGGGTCGTCGACCCGATCGACGGCACCAAGAACTATGTGCGCGGCGTTCCGGTGTGGGCGACGCTCATCTCGCTGATGGAGGCGGGTGAGAGCGGGTTCGAGCCGGTGGTGGGCGTGGTGTCGGCCCCGGCGCTGGGCCGCCGCTGGTGGGCGGCGAAGGGCGCGGGCGCGTACACCGGCCGCAGTCTGACGTCGGCGACGCGGCTCCATGTCTCGAAGGTGGAGCGGATGCAGGACGCGTCGTTCGCGTACTCCTCGCTGAGCGGCTGGGAGGAGCAAGGACGTCTCGACGGGTTCCTGGACCTGACGCGTGCCTGCTGGCGCACCCGGGGCTACGGCGATTTCTGGTCGTACATGATGGTCGCCGAGGGTTCGGTGGACATCTGCGCCGAACCGGAGCTGTCGCTGTGGGACATGGCGGCCCCCGCGATCGTGGTGCAGGAGGCGGGCGGGTCGTTCACCGGCCTCGACGGCACTCCCGGACCGCACAGCGGCAACGCCGCCGCGTCCAACGGGCTGCTGCACCGCGAGCTCCTGGGCTATCTGAACCAGCGGTACTGACCCCGCACGGCGCACGCCCGCGCCATCGGAAACTCTCGTGCGCGGCCCAATACGCCGCGCACGCCCCCTTGCTGCCCGGGTGGGGGACTGCAACTCTGAAAGTCCCCCCACTTGTGAACTTGTGAATCGGTTCCCTAACGACCGGTACACCAAGGAGGTGGCTCCGTCCATGCTCGTTCGTGACGCCATGAGCACGGTGGTCCTCACCATCGGACCCGCACACACACTCCGCCAGGCGGCCAGTCTGATGGCCGCACGACGTGTCGGCGCGGCGGTCGTCCTCGACGGCGACCTGGGGCTCGGGATCCTCACCGAGCGCGACATCCTGAACTCGGTCGGCTCGGGTCAGAACCCGGACCTGGAGACCGCCGGAACGCACACCACCACCGACGTCGTGTTCGCCGCACCTTCCTGGACCCTGGAGGAGGCGGCCGGGGCCATGGCGCACGGCGGCTTCCGCCATCTGATCGTGATGGACGGCGGCGGCCCCATCGGCGTCGTCTCCGTCCGCGACATCATCCGCTGCTGGGCCCCGGCCCGGCGGCACGCGGGATCCATCACCGGCTGACCGGACCCGCACAGACGAACGGGCGCGACCGCATACAGACACCGAGAGGGCCGGATCCCCCGAACAGGGATCCGGCCCTCCGGCCACGACAAGCGGGTCAGCCGCGCAGGGCCTGGACCGCGGCTTCGAGCCGCTTGCCGAAGTCGCCGTCCGCCTGACGGAAGTTGTTGATCGCACGCTCGGCGATGTCGTCGCGCGACACCTTGGCGATGAAGCCGGCGAGGTTGCCGATCAGACGGCCCTTCTCGTCCTCGGACATCAGGCGGTAGAGGTTGCCCGCCTGCACGAAGTCGTTGTCCTCGGCGTGCGACGGCGCGGCGTGGTCGCCGGTCACGCCGGTGACCGCGGAGCCGACCCACAGCGGGCGGTCGATCTGGTGCGGGCCGCCGAAGCTGTTGGGCTCGTAGTTCTTCGCGCCCTTGTGGCGGCCGTCGTACAGGAAGCCGTCACGGCTGTTCGTCCGCGCCTCGGTGGCGTGCGGGCGGTTCACCGGCAGGTGGTCGGCGTTGATGCCGACGCGGTAGCGGTGGGCGTCGCCGTAGGCGAACAGGCGGCCCTGGAGCATCTTGTCCGGCGAGGGACCGATGCCCGGCACGAAGTGGGCGGGGCTGAAGATGGACTGCTCGACCTCGGCGAAGATGTTCTCCGGGTTGCGGTTGAGCTCCAGCTTGCCGATCTCGATCGGCGGGTAGTCCTCGTGCGGCCACACCTTGGTGAGGTCGAACGGGTTGAAGCGGTAGGTCGCCGCCTCGGCCGCCGGCATGATCTGCACCTGCACGGTCCAGGTCGGGAAGTCGCCGCGCTCGATGGCCTCGCGCAGGTCGCGCTGGTGGGAGTCGGGGTCCTCACCGGCGAGCTTGTTGGCCTCGTCCTGGGTGAGGTTCTTGATGCCCTGGTCGGTCTTGAAGTGGTACTTGACCCAGAAGACCTCGCCGGCCTCGTTGTTCCACTGGTAGGTGTGGGAGCCGTAGCCGTTCATGTGGCGGTACGAGGCGGGGATGCCGCGGTCGCCGAACAGCCAGGTCACCTGGTGGGTGGACTCGGGCGACAGGCCCCAGAAGTCCCAGACGTTGTCCGCCTCCTGGCTGCCCGTGTACGGGTCGCGCTTCTGGGTGTGGATGAAGTCGGGGAACTTGATGGCGTCCTTGATGAAGAACACCGGGGTGTTGTTGCCGACGAGGTCGTAGTTGCCCTCTTCGGTGTAGAACTTCAGCGCCCAGCCGCGCGGGTCGCGGACCGCGTCCGCCGCACCCAGGTTGCCCGCGACGGTCGAGAAGCGCAGGAACGTCTCCGTCTTCTTGCCGACCTCGGAGAGGAACTTCGCACGCGTCCACTGCGAGACATCACGGGTGAGCGTGAAGGTGCCGTACGCGCCGGCGCCGCGGGCGTGGACCACGCGCTCCGGGATGCGCTCGCGGTTGAAGTGCGCGAGCTTCTCGAGGAGGAGCTGGTCCTGGACGAGAACCGGACCGCCGACGCCCGCCGTCTCGCTGTTCTGGTTGTCGGCGACCGGGGCTCCGGCCTCCGTGGTGAGCGGTCCCTGCGTCACGTGCGCCTCCTGCGTCGTTCTGCCCATTGATCGAATTCAGCACTACCTGTCCTGGTAAGCGCTGGTCCCGATCCTACGATGGACTTTGTCTAAGTCAAGTTAACATCCAAAGTCACACCCGTTCGGGACCTGGGGGCCCTCACTGTTACGCTGGCCCTATGAGTGACCTGTTGGAACGACTCCGCGGACGCGGCTGGCGCATGACCGCGCAGCGGCGCGTCGTGGCCGAGGTCCTCGACGGCGACCATGTCCATCTGACGGCCGACGAGGTCCACGCGCGCGCCGTGGAGCGCCTGCCCGAGATCTCCCGGGCCACCGTCTACAACACGCTGGGCGAGCTGGTCAGCCTCGGCGAGGTGCTGGAGGTAGCCACCGACCGCCGCGCCAAGCGCTACGACCCGAACGCCCACCGGCCCCACCAGCACCTGGTGTGCGCCCAGTGCGGCGCGATCCGTGACGTCCATCCGTCGGGCAACCCGCTGGCCGACCTCCCCGACTCGGAGCGCTTCGGCTTCACGATCTCGGACGTCGAGGTGACCTACCGCGGCACCTGCCCGAACTGCGCTGCCGCGTAGCACGTAACCACCACGGAGGGCCCCGACACGATCGTCGGGGCCCTTCTTCGTCAGGTCGCGGGGCGGGATGGGATCACGGACCGGCTCGATCACGGGCCGGATCGGGTCCGTGTGGTCGGCGGTCGGGCGGTCCGGTAGTCGGGTCCGGCGGTCCGGGCGGTCCATGCGGGTCCGGGCGGTCCATGCGGGTCCGGGCGGTCCGGGCGGTCCGGCAGGGGAATCGGGCGGCCGGAAACGACCGAAGGCCCGGATCTCCAGGATCCGGGCCTTCGTTTCAGTAGCGGGGACAGGATTTGAACCTGCGACCTCTGGGTTATGAGCCCAGCGAGCTACCGAGCTGCTCCACCCCGCGTCGGTGAACACCACCTTACGGGACCCCGTGGACCAGAGCAAATCCCTTCCCGCGGCCTCGCCGGGCCCCCGGCTACGCGGTCAGCTCCTGGATCAGCGCCTCACGCAGCTTCGCCGCGCGCTCCGCGACCTCCGCCGGCCCCAGCTCGACCGCCCGGGCGCACCAGCGCTGCCCCTCGGCGAGCTCGCCCCTGCGGGCGGCAAGCAACGCGAGCCGCAGGGCGGCCCTGCCGTGCCCCGCCCGCGCCGCGCGGGTCCACCACAGGGCGGCCTCCCGCTCGCTGCCCTCGCGGGCGAGCAGCAGCCCCAGGTTGAACGCGCCGCTGCGGCTGCCGGCCTCCGCGGCCTCGCGGTACCAGCGGGCCGCCTCGGCCGTGTCCCCGCGGGCCGCGGCGAGCATGCCGACCCGCACCTGGGCGCGGCGGTGCCCCTGCTCCGCGGCACGCTCGTACCACTCCTCGCACTCGCTCTTCTCCGCCATCGGCTCGCCGAGGGCCGGCGGGCCCGGCGGGGGCCGGCGCGCGTCCAGCACAGTGGCGAGCCGGAACGCGGCTTCGGCGCTCCCGCCGCCCGCCGCGCACCGCAGGTGGCGCTCGGCGGCCTGTTCGTCGCCCTCCTTGAGCCGGGCGATGCCGACCTGGAGCGCGGCCTCGGTGTGTCCGGCCGCCGCTGCACGCTCGTACCAGGACAGCGCGGTGCGGTCGTCGTCCCGGCCGACGTGGAGGATGCCCAGGTTGAACGCCGCGTCGACGCTGCCCGCCTCGGCCGCCTTGGAGAACCAGGGCTCGGCTCCGGCGTGGTCCCCGGCCTGCAGGAGTAGGACGGCGAGCGCGTTGGCGGCCTCGCGGTGGCCCGCGTAGGCGGCGCGGCGGTACCACTGCTCGGCCTGGGCCGTGCGGTCCTGGGCGGCGCACAGCAGCCCGAGGTTGTACGCGCCGTTCACGTCGCCCGCGTCCATGGCGGCGCGGTACCAGCGCTCGGCGCTCTGTGCCTCGCCACGGGCGGCATGCAACGCGCCGAGGGCGTTCGCCGCGTTGCCGTCGCCCTCCTGGGCGGCGCGCAGCCACCACACGGCGGCGCTCTCCTCGTCGCCCGCGTCCCGGAGCAGGAACCCCAGCGCGCAGGCGGCCCGGGCCTCGCCGTCCTTGGCGGCCGTCAGGTACCAGCGGCCGGCCTCCTTCAGCTCGCCGCGCCGCTCGAGGATGGCGCCGAGATGCAGGGCGGCGCGCCGGTGCCCGCGGGCGGCGGCCTGCCGGTGCCACTGGACGGCCTCGTCCAGCGGGCTCGGCTCGCGCACACCGCCGGGGCGGGCGGCCTCCGCCTCGGCGAGCACGCGCAGCCCGGCATCCGTCTGCCAGCCCCCGCGGGCCCCTTCCGCACGCACGCCGCCACCCGGCTTCCGGCCGCTCGGCACTCCGTCACCCCGCGCGGCGCCGGCCGCGCGGGCGCCACCGGCGCCCGAGCCGGGGGCACGGCGGCCACCCGGCGCGGGACGGGACGGCGTGGCGGGCGGGCCGAGCGGGCCGACGCCCTCGCCCTTGCGCGTCTCCTCCGCGGCGCGGCGCTCCAGCGCCCTGGCCAGGCGGTACGCGGCCTCGCGGTGCCCCTGCTCGGCGGCCGTGCGCAGCCAGCGCTCGGCCCCGTCCTCACCGCGGTGCTCCAGCAGGTCGGCCAGTGCGTACGCCCCGAGGGCATGGCCCTGTTCGGCGGACTGGCGCAGCCAGTACTCGGCGGCCGGTTCGTCGCCGCGCTCGCGGAAGTGACGCCCGAGTGCGTGGGCGGCGGCCGCCGAACCGGCGACCGCGGCGATGCGCCACCAGCCGGCCGCCTCGTCCGCGTAGCCGCGCTGGTGCAGCAGGACGCCCAGGTTGTTGGCGGCCGCGCGGTCGCCGTCGGCGGTCGCGCCGCGCAGATAGGGCTCGGCGCCGTCCAGATCCCCCCGGCGCAGCAGGAGTGCGCCGAGCACACTCATCGACGCCGTGTCGCCGTGGTCCGCGGCGCTGCGGTGGCGTGCCTCGATGCCGGCGGTCTCCTCGGCATCGACGTTCGCCGCGGCTCCGATGTCTCCGGTCGTGACGACGTCGTCGCCGCGACCGGAGGCGTTCCCCGCGTCCACGACCTCGACGGCGTCGACGGGATGCATCGCGTCCGGCGCGTTCCCTGCATGCGGCTGTGCAAACCGCCCTGTCTCCAACAGAGTTGCCCTGTCCCCCATACATTCCATCGTCGCACCACCTGCAACCCGCGTACACCTGGTATACCGCAGCCAGTGAGGTCACTTCAGCGTTTTGTCGACATGCCCACAGAGAGATAAGTCAAACACGCCCGTGCCCAACTCGCGCACTCCGGCACGCACTTCGGGAGAGAACCCCCCGAAGGTGTCAGGTCAGCACGAAGAGGGCCCGGATCCTCAAGGATCCGGGCCCTCTTCTTCCAGTAGCGGGGACAGGATTTGAACCTGCGACCTCTGGGTTATGAGCCCAGCGAGCTACCGAGCTGCTCCACCCCGCGTCGTTGTGCCGTAAAGGTATCACGACGCGGGGTGGATCCCGTCAGCCGCCCTGGCCCGGCTCCTTCAGCCGGGCCTCGGCGTCCGCGGCCCGCTGGAGTGCCTTCTGCAGCTCGTCCTGCGACTTGCCGTAGGCCGTCCAGTCGCCCCGCTTCATGGCTGCCTGGCCATCCGAGTACGCCTTCTGCGCGTCCTGGATGGCGTCCTTGAGCGCAGCCTCGCCCGTGGCGGGCGGCTCGGCGGGCTGCGTCGGCGGCTCTTCGGGCTGGGTCGGCGGGGTGGTCCCCTCGTCCGGCGCGGCCTCTCCGAACACCTGCGACAGCGCGCCGCCCAGGTCGTCGGCGAAGCCGATCCGCTGGCCGTAGACCACGGCCACCTTGCTCAGCAGCGGGAACTCCGAGCCGCGGCCCTGGGCGTAGATCGGCTCGACGTACAGGAAGCCGCTGTCCAGGGGGACGGTCAGCAGGTTGCCGTACTTGATGGTCGAGTCGGCGCCCTTGAGGTCGCGGACGAAGGTGGCGATGGGGTCGTGCCTGTTGAGCCGGCTCTGCACCTGCTCGGGCCCGTCGACCTTGTCGTCCGTCACCCGCATCAGTCTGATCTTGCCGTAGTCGCGGCTCATGGCGTCGGCGTCGACCGCCATGAAGGCCCGCAGGTTGGGCCGTCCACTGGGGGTGAACGTCGTCGTCAGCGAGAACTGCTGCTGCTCCTGCCCCGGCAGCCTGAGGGACAGGTAGTACGGCGGGACCGCGTTGCTGTCGGCCTTGGTGGGGTCGTTCGGCACCTGCCAGGCGTCACTCGCGTTGTAGAACGGAGCGGGCTCGGTGACGTGGTACAGCGAGAGCAGCTCGCGCTGGACCTTGAACATGTCCTGCGGGTACCGCAGATGGGCCTTCAGCTCGTCCGGAATGTCGGACTTCGGCTTGACCGTGCCGGGGAACGCCTTCTTCCACGTCTTGAGGACCGGGTCGTTCTCCTCCCACTCGTACAGGGTCACGGTGCCGTCGTAGGCGTCGACCGTGGCCTTCACCGAATTCCGGATGTAGTTGACCTGGTTCTGCTGGGCGACCACCGCGCGCTGCCGGTCGGTGAGCGAGTCGGAGGTGGTCTCCCCGAGCGTCGTACGGGACGCGTACGGATAGCCGTTGGTCGTCGTGTAGGCGTCGACGACCCACTGGATCCGCTTGCCCACGACCGCCGGGTAGGCGTCGCCGTCGATGGTCAGCCACGGGGCGACCGCTTCGACACGCTCCTTGGGCGTGCGGTTGTAGAGAATCTTCGAACCCTCGCCGATCGCCCCTGAGTACAGGATCTGCGGCTCGCTGAACGCGACGGCGTACGCGGCGCGGTTGAGCGCGCCGGAGAGGTCGATGCCGCCCTTGCCCGCGTAGCTCGTGGTGACCTGACCGCCGCCGTCCTTCTCGTAGTCGAGTTCCTTCTGGGGCCCGCCGACGATCGAGTACTGGGAGGTCTTCTCGCCGTAGTAGATCCGCTGCTCGTAGTCGCCGAGGCTGCCCTTGGAGGGGAGGCCGGACTCGGTGAACTCCGGGGCGCCGCCGGTGCCCCTGGCGGTGTCCGTGCCCTTCGCGGCGACGGCGCCGTAGCCGTGGGTGTACGTGAAGTGGTCGTTGATCCAGTTGCGCTTGTCGACGCCATGGAGGTTGAGCTCACGCAGACCGATGACGGTGTCCTGGCCCTTGTACCGGTCGATGTCCAGCGTGGAGGGGAACTGGTAGTACTTCCGCTCCTGCTCCAGCTGCTGGAACGTGGGCGACACGATGTTGGGGTCGTTTATGCGGTAGCTGGCCGCCGAGTCGGCGTCCTTGCGCTGCTCCTCCGCGTCCTTGATCTGTCCGCGACCCGAGTAGTCCGTAGGCTTCACGCCGTCGATGCCGTACGCCTTGCGCGTCGCCTCGATGTTCTTCCGGATGTACTCGGCTTCCTTGGCCTGCTCGTTCGGCTGGACCTGGAACTTCTGCACGATCGCCGGGTAGAGCCCGCCGATCAGGATGGCCGAGAGCACCATGAGCCCGAAGCCGATCATCGGCAGCTGCCAGGTCCGGCGCCAGAGTGTGGCGAAGAACAGCACGGCGCAGATCACCGCAATGCAGAACAGGATCGTCTTGGCCGGCAGATACGCGTTGGCGTCGACGTAGCGCAGGCCGGTCCAGTTGCTCGTGGCCTTGAAGTCGCTCGACTTGACCGCGAGTCCGTACCGGTCGAGCCAGTACGCCACGGCCTTGAGCGCCACGAACAGTCCCAGCAGCACCGACAGGTGGCCGGTGGCCGCGCCCGTCGCCCGCGCGCCCGGGCTGGTGATCCGCAGCCCGCCGTACAGGTAGTGGGTCAGGGCGGCGGCGATCAGGGACAGCACCACGGCCGCGAAGCCGAAGCCGAGCAGGAAGCGGTACCACGGCAGGTCGAACGCGTAGAACGCGACGTCCATCTGGAACTGCGGGTCCTTCTGGCCGAAGGGCACGCCGTTCACCCACATCAGCCAGGTCCGCCACTGGCTGGTGGCGGAGGCGCCGGCGATCAGCCCGACAAGAGCGGTGATCGCGAGGAGCACCCACTTCTTGTACGGGGCGATGCCCATGCGATACCGGTCGAGGCTCTGCTGCTCCAGCGACATCGCGCTGAGCGGCGGCCGCAGCCGGTGGGCCAGCCAGATGTTCAGGCCGACAGCCGCTGTCATGAGCAGGCCGAAGACGGCGAACAATCCGATCTTGGTCCACAGGGTGGTCGTGAAGACGGAGGAGTAATTGACGGAGCGGTACCAGAGCCAGTCGGTCCAGAACCCGGCGAACATGACGAACACCATGGCCAGTGCGGCCAGGACGCCCAGTGTCATGAGCAGGGTCCGGACACGCCGGGACGGCCGGCCCACTCTCATCCGTGGCCCGGTCGGGCCTCCGCCGCGGTCCGGCATCTGGAAAGCCAACGTGCGCACCTCGAAGTTCGCGGTCGTGTGAATCGGGCCCCGCGATCGTAGAGCCCCACTGATGCAACTTACTGAGGCTTTACCTAGTTCCCGCCGCGGGGCAGGAAGGAGGCAGGATATTGACCATGTCCAACGCTTCTTCCCCCGCCCCCGACAACCAGCCCCCTTCGGGCCCGATCGCCGCGAGCCCGCTCACCCGCGCCGTGCTCGAGATCGACGAGTACTCCGCCACGCTCGGCTGGGACCAGCCGGCCCGGCTCTTCGCCCTGGTCGACACCGCCCAGCTGCGTTCCCAGGAGCCGGGTCTGGCCGCCCAGCTCGGCCTCGACGAGGGCGACGCGGCCGCCCCGCTCACCCCGATCGAGCAGGACGAGATCCCGGCCGGCACCCCGCTCGACGAGTTCCTCGGCACGATCGCCTGGCCCGACGCGGTCGTCGGCTGCGCGCTGACGGTGGAGCGCCTGATGCTGCCGCCGTCCGCCGAGGCCTCCGTCCCGGACGGCCTCGACGAGGCGGCCCTGACCACCTGGGTCGCCTCCCACCCGGACCGCCAGGAGGTCCGCATGACGGTGGCCGTGCTCCGCGACGGGGCGCGGGAGTCGGCCCTGCGCCTGCGCGAGAAGGACTCGCCGAACGAGGTGCTGACGGGCGGCGGCCTGGTGCCGGGCCTCGCGGAGGCCCTGGCGGCGACGTTCGAGGACTGATCCGAGCCCGACGGGCCGGACGCGGCGAGGGCGCCGTGTGTCCCGCCCCGCCGACGGCTGCCGTCTGCAGGGCGGGCGCTGTCTGCCCGGGTGGCCGCCGTCCGCCGGGGCGGGGCGGCCGCCGGGCTCAGCCCGCCTCGCCAGTGGCCGCCGTCTCGCGGGCGGACCGCGGTCAGCCCGGGTGGCCGCCGTCTGCCGGGGCGGGGCGGCCGGCGTCTGCCGGGCTCAGCCCTTCGTGCAGCTCGGCAGGTCCTCGGTGTCGCCTGAGCGGATCTTCGCCAGGGACTTCGTCGCGTCGGCCATCGTGTCGACCTTGACCAGCGTCAGGCCGTCCGGGATGTCCGAGGCGGCGGAGGCGCAGTTGCCTGCGGGGGTCATGAAGAACTCGGCGCCGGCCTTGCGCGCGCCGACGAGCTTCATCTCGATGCCGCCGATCGGTCCGACCTTGCCGTCTTCGTCGATCGTGCCGGTCCCGGCGACGAACTTCCCACCGGTGAGGTCTTCCTCGGTCAGCTTGTCGACGATGCCGAGGGCGAACATCAGACCGGCGCTCGGGCCGCCGACATCGGCGAGGTTGATGTCGATGGTGAACGGGAAGGTGTGGTCGGGACCGGCCTGGATACCGACGATCGCGCGGTTGTCGTCCTGGGCCTTCACCGCGGTGATCGTGACCTTCCGGGTGGCCTGGGGCTCCTTGCCCGCCTTCTCGGCAGCGGCGGCGGCCTTGGCGGGGACGACGGTGAAGACGACGTCCTCGCCCGGCTTGTGCTTCACGACCTGCTCGGCGACGTCCCCGGGATCCTTGATCTCGGTGCCGTCCACCGCGCGGATGACGTCGCCGGCATGCAGCCTGCCCTCCGAGGGGGAGCCCTTGACGACGCTGGCGACCACCACCCGCGACGCCACCGGGATCTTCAGCTCCCTCAGCGCCGCCACCTTGGCGCTCTCCTGGGACTGGCTGAACTCCTCGGCGTTCTCCTGCGTCGACTGCTCCTCGGTCTTCCCGTCGGGGTAGAGGGTGTCGTGCGGCACCACCACGTTGTCGTGGGCCAGCCACCCGTAGAGGGCCTCCACGAGGCTCATCTCGTAGTCCGCCCCGGTCACCCTGACGGTCGTCATGTTGAGGTGCCCGGTGGTCGGGAACGTCTTGCGGCCGGAAATCTTGAGTACCGGCTCGCCGTCGGCGGCGCCCAGGGTGTTCACCGTCGGGCCGGGCGACATCTCCGCGTACGGGACCTTGAAGAAGACGCCTGCGCAGAGCAGCGCGATGAAGACGAGGGTGGAGGCGAGCATCGTCGCAGTGCGGCGTGGCATGGAACGACAGTACGGGACGAGCCTGTGCGAGGACGGCCGGGGCCGGTCCGCACGAGGGCCTTCCGGCACCTGCGCCCGCTCGGGATCACTGTCGGACGGCATCCGTACCGGAGGCGGCCTTCTCCATCGCGTCACGGAAGCGCGCGTACCCGGCGAGCTCGGCGATGTCCCCGGTCGTGCGGTTCCGCTGGGCCCAGCCGGCCCATATCGCCGCACCGACAGCAGTGAACAGCGGAATCAGCAACCAGGCCAGAACTGCCATCGCGACCTCCCTACCCCATGAGCGAACGCCTGAGTGATCAGCAGATTAGCCATCTGTGAGATCAACGCTCACGGCAGGGGTGCGGTTACGCAAATCGGGGCGGATGAGGGCCGACGGGTTTCACCGGAGGAAGCGCACTGACGGCTTGTCAGGGAAGCGGCGCCGGGACTGCACCGGCGCTCAGCAGGCTCCCCCCTCCCCCTGCCTTCGGCGGGGACGCCCAGCCCTGCGCCTGGAGCTCAACAGGCTCCGACCCACTCCTCGGTGCCGTCCGAGAACTTCTGGTGCTTCCAGATCGGCACCTCGTGCTTGAGGTCGTCGATCAGCCTCCGGCAGGCCTCGAACGCCTCCCCGCGATGCGGGCACGAAACCGCGACCACCACGGCGAGATCCCCTACCGCCAGGTCACCCACACGGTGGACGGCGGCGAGCGCCCTGACCGGGTACTCGGCGGCCACCTTCTCGGCGATGCGGCGCATCTCCGCCTCCGCCGTCGGATGGCAGGAGTAACCCAGCGTGTCGACATCGGCGCCGCCGTCGTGGTTGCGCACGGTGCCGACGAACAGCGCGGTGCCGCCCGCGGCGTCGTCGCCCACGGCCGCGAAGACCTCGTCGACGGAGAGCGGGGTGTCACGGATCGCGAGCAGCCGGATGGGGTCCTGCGCCGCCTGCTCGCCGGGGTGGTCGTACGTGCGTGCCATGGGGCCATCGTGCCGCACGGCACCGACAGCGCGGAATAGCCCTTGGCACGGTTCGGCCCCGAACGGGCTTGGAGTCTCCTACAGGGGCGCGGCCTTCCGCACAGGTCCTTGCGGCCTGGGCCTCCTCTTTCGGATCGTGCCGGGCGCGCGTGCCCCGGCACCGCAAAGGAGGAGGACCTAGATCCTTCGGCGTGCCTTGCGGGCTCGTCGCACCAGCGCCGCCGTGCCCAGCAGCGCGACCGTCGCGCCCGCGGCGCCGGCGGCCGTGGCGTCCTTGCGGCCGAGGCGGCGGCCCGCGACGGTGTGCCGGCCCTCGACCTCCTCCAGCAGGGCGGCCAGCACCTCCTCGTTCGTCCACCCCGGACGCCAGCCCGCGTCGTGCAGCCGGCTCACGCTCACCACCCAGGGGTGCATCGTGTACGCGAGGTCGCCCGCGGGGGAGGGCGTGAGGCCGATGCGGTGCAGCCGGGCGGCCGCGCCCAGGGCCACCGCCGAGGGCAGTTCCATCCGGCGGATGCCGCTGAGCTCCTCGACCTCCTCCTGCTCCAGCCATCCGTCGCAGCCGACGGCGAGCTCCCCCTCGACCTTCTCCAGCGCCGCGTACTCCAGAGCGCTCACCAGGTCCTCGACATGGCAGAACTGCCAGGCCGGCCGGGATCCGGCCACCACGAGCAACCGGGGCGACTCGAAGTAGCGGGTCAGCGCGGTGTCCGTGCCGCCGACGAGAACGGCCGGCCTGACCACGGTGACGTTCAGCCCCGGATGGGCGCGGGGCGCGCGGCGGCCGAGGCGTTCGATCTCCAGCAGGTCGCCGACGCCGGTCGCCTCGGCGGTCGCGCGCAGCTCGGCGTCCTCGGAGAGCGGGATGTCGTTGTCGGGCAGCGCCCCGTAGACCATCGCGGAGGTGCACAGGACGACCCGGTGGACACCGGCCGCCGCGGCGGCGGTGAGGACCGTCTGCGTGCCGCGCACGTTGTACGCGGTACGGGCGGCCGTGTCGGTCTCCAGGTCGAGGTCCAGCGCGAGGTGCACCACCACGTCGGCGCCCCGCAGCTTCTCCGCGATCGCCGGATCACGGACGTCGAGCACGTGCCAGTGCGCCTCGGGGACCTCGCCGCGGCGCTCGTCGATCGCGATGACCTGTTTGATGTCGTCGGACGCGGCAAGGCGCCTGGTGAGCAGCGCGCCGACGCCCGTGGCGGCACCGGTGACGGCCACGACGGGGCCACGCCCCTCGGGCACGCGGCCGGCGGCCGCGGTTGAGTGGTTTCGCGCTGCGCGAACCTGCGGATCTGGGGAACTCACCAGGCGTCTCCAGCGGTTGTCTTCAATACGCAAGCGAATGACGCATACGCACCAGGTGGCGTCCATCCTGCCGCAGGCCACGTGCCGGCGGGGCACCGAGCCCGCAAGCGGCCCGGATGTCGAAGCCGCACGGCCCCCCGGCCGCATAGGCTGGGTGGTGTTGTCGGGCAGTCGCCGCCGGCAAAGAGCCGGCGGCCCTACGAGCCGAGGAAACCCGTGAGTGACACCCCATTCGGATTCGGCCTTCCGCCGGAGGAGCCGGAGAACGGCGACGAGGGCAAGAAGAGGAATCCCGCCGGAGGTGGCCAGGGCTCCGGCGGATCCCCGTCCAACCCCTTCGGCTTCGGCTTCGGCGAGGGCGGCGGGGACAACCCCTTCGCCGCCATGTTCGGCTCGCTGAACCCCAACGATCTCGGCGCGGCGTTCCAGCAGCTCGGCCAGATGCTGAGCTACGAGGGCGGCCCGGTGAACTGGGACATGGCCAAGCAGATCGCCCGCCAGACGGTCTCCCAGGGCACGCCGGACGGCGTCAAGGACGCGAGCGTCGGCCCGGTGGACCGCACCGCGGTCGAGGAGGCCGTGCGGCTGGCCGACCTGTGGCTGGACGGTGCGACCTCGCTGCCGTCGGGCGCGAGCACGGCCGTGGCGTGGAGCCGCGCGGAGTGGGTGGAGGCGACCCTTCCGGCGTGGCAGCAGCTCGTCGACCCGGTCGCCGAGCGCGTCGGCCTCGCCATGGGCGACGTGCTGCCCGAGGAGATGCAGGCCATGGCGGGCCCGCTGATCGGCATGATGCGCTCCATGGGCGGGGCGATGTTCGGGCAGCAGATCGGGCAGGCGGTCGGCGTCCTGGCCGGCGAGGTGGTCGGCTCGACCGACATCGGCCTGCCGCTGGGCCCGGCCGGCAAGGCCGCGCTCCTCCCGCTGAACGTGGACGCCCTCGGCAAGGACCTGGGCGTGCCCAGGGAGGAGGTGCGGCTGTACCTGGCGCTGCGCGAAGCGGCCCACCAGAGGCTCTTCGCCCATGTGCCGTGGCTGCGCTCGCACCTGTTCGGAGCGGTCGAGGGGTACGCCCGCGGAATCAAGGTGGACACGTCCAGGCTGGAGGACGTGGTCGGCCAGTTCGACCCCTCGCACCCCGAGCAGTTGCAGGAGGCGCTGCAGCAGGGCATGTTCCAGCCCGAGGACACCCCGGAGCAGAAGGCGGCCCTGGCCCGGCTGGAGACGGCGCTCGCGCTGGTCGAGGGCTGGGTCGATGCGGTGGTCCACGAGGCCGCCTCGTCCCGGCTCACGTCCGCGAGCGCCCTGCGCGAGACGCTGCGCAGGCGGCGCGCGTCCGGCGGCCCGGCGGAGCAGACGTTCGCGACCCTGATCGGTCTGCAGCTGCGTCCGCGCAGGCTGCGGGACGCCGCGCGGCTGTGGGCCTCCCTGACGGACGCCCGCGGTGTCGACGGGCGTGACGCCCTGTGGGAGCACCCGGACATGCTGCCGACCGCCACCGACCTGGACGACCCGGACGGCTTCGTGCACCGCGAGCAGCTGGACTTCTCCGAGCTGGACAGGATGCTCGGCGAGGCCGCCGGCGGCACGTCGCCGGACCTCGGCAAGCCGGACGCCGCCAAGGGCAGGCCGGGAGAGTCCGGCGAGAAGCCCGAGGGTCCGGCCGGCGGCGAGGACGACACCGACAAGTGAGCCTCCACGACGACGCCGTCCTCGTGCTCAAGGGCTACGGGGCCCACGAGGACGGCCAGGCCGCGCTGCGGCAGACGTATCTGGACCATCTGGCGGCGCATCCGGACGGGATGTGGAAATCCTGCGAGGCCGGGCATCTCACCGCGAGCGCCCTGGTCGTCGACCCGGAGCGCGGGCGGGTGCTGCTGACGCTGCACCGGAAGCTCGGCATGTGGCTGCAGATGGGCGGCCACTGCGAGCCCCAGGACACGACCCTGGCCGCGGCGGCGCTGCGCGAGGCCACGGAGGAGTCCGGGATCCCGGGGCTGTCCCTGCTGCCCGGCGGCCCGGTCACCCTGGACCGGCACGCGATCCCCGCGCCGTGCCACTGGCACCTGGACGTGCAGTACGCGGCACTGGCCCCGGCCGGTTCCGCCCCCGCGATCAGCGAGGAGTCACTGGATCTGCGCTGGTTCGCCTACGACGAGGTGGCGGGTGTCGCCGACGCCTCCGTCGTACGGCTTCTGGAGCGCACGCGGGCGGCCCTGTAGCGCCCATGGTGCCGCAGCACCCCTGGGCAAGGGGCGGTCGGCTCGGGGTCTCCCCGCCGAAGGCAGGGGGACGGCGACCGCCCCTTGCGTGGGTACGCGTCAGTTCCAGGCGTTGTTCTGGTTCTGCGCGTGGGAGCCGTGCTGGCCCACGCCGTACTGGGCCCGCAGGCCCTGTCCGAGGTCCGCGTTCTGCGGGGGCATGACCTCGCTGGGCTGGACGAGGGCGAAGCCCTGCCCCAGGAAGCTCAACTCCCAGCCCTCTCCCGTGTTGCCGCGGCGGCGGCGCACGTTCGAGGAGTGCGTCTGGGCCTGCATCTGCACGCGCAGCGCGGAGGACCAGGCCACGATGGCGTCGGCGTCCACGTTCACGTACTTGTCCGGCGTCACCTGCATCATCAGGGGCTGCCCGGACGTCATCAGCGCGACCTTGCCCCGGCCGGAGATGTTGAGCTGGTACTTGCCGGATCCGGAGATGCCGTACTGGCTGTCCACCGCGATGACCTCGGTGTGCAGCGTCGAGTCGAGCGCCAGCACATAGGCGCTGTCGACGGTCATGCCCTCCTGGTCCACGTCGACGACGTGGACGTACTGGGCGAGATTGGCGAAGTAGACGGTGCCCTGGCCCGAGCAGCGCATCAGGTCGAGGCCCTCACCGGTGTTGGCGCGGGCCCTGCGCTGGCTGCTCGTCTGGTACTCGCCGTCGAAGTCGACCAGCCCCTGGTAGGCGACCATCGCGCCCTTGCGGGCGAGGATGTCGTCCTGTCCGGTCAGAGTGACCCGCAGCAGCTGCGGGTTCTGTACGACGTAGCGGTCCTGGGACTGCTGCTCGGCGTAGCCGAAAAGCGGACTCTGCATGGTGTGTTCTCGCTCCCCCTCAGCCCCGGATCCGCAGGCGGTCGGTGCTGTCCTCACTCGGCTGTACGACGACGATGCCCTGGCCCGAGAAGGCCATCTGGTACGCCTCTCCGCTGCCCCGCCCGATCAGCGAGGAGGCCTTGAAGCTGCGCTTGCCCTTCACCTTGAGGTTCGGGGACCAGGCGACGAGGGCGTCCGGGTCGACGTACGTCTCGTCCTCGCCGCGGCCGCAGTCGACGACGATGGGTGTGCCGCGGGAGGTGAGGGCGACCCAGCCGGTGCCGGCGACCTCCACGTTCCACAGGCCCTGGCCGGCGAACTTGGCAAGGCCCTTGACCTTCTCGACGCCCCACTGGAGATGGGCGTCGAAGGCCAGGAGGTTGGTGCCGTTGACCGAGATGGAGTCGTTGTCGAGGTTGATGACGACGACGTCGGCGCCGTAGTCGGCGAGGTAGAGCAGCCCGTCGCCGGAGCACTTCATGATCGGCGCGCCTTCGCCGGTCACCCACTGGGAGGCGATCTGGCGGACGGCGGGCGGGTTGGGCTCGTACTGGACGAAGCCCTCGTAGGCGACCATCGAGCCGGTGCGTGCGTACAGGTCCTGGCCGGTGGCCATGGCGACCTTGAGCATGGTGCGGCCGTGGTTCTCCATCCGGGCCGTGACGGGGGTCGGGGCGAAGCCCGCGAGTTGCTGGTTCATGATCCGGGCTCCCTCAGACCTCGTAGGGCTGGACGACGATGAAGTTGCCGGGGGCGCCCCGGAACTGGAGGTTCACGGTCTCGCCGCTGTGTCCCGGGTAGGCGTTGCGGCGCAGCCGGACCTGGCTGGAGAGGATGACCTGCGAGGCCGCCGACCAGGCGATGACCGCGTTGCTGTCGGCGAACGTCGTGGGCGTGACCGGCAGGACGACGGGGACGCCCTGTGTCTTGACGACGACGGTGCCGGTGCCGTGGAACATCATGGTGAACAGCGCGCCGCCGGGGATGCCGTGCCCCTCGATGCGCCGGACCTCGTGCTGCAGCGACTCGTCGAAGGCGAGCACGTTCTCGGCGGAGACGCAGATGCCGTCGCCCTGCAGCTCGATGGAGTGCAGGTGTGCGCCGTTCTCCGCGAGGAAGACCTGGCCACGTCCGCTGCAGCGCATCAGCTGCATCTCCTGGCCCGTGGCGTTGCCGACGATCCGGCCGGCGAACCCGGCGCCCTTGTAGCTGAAGTCGACCTTGCCCTGGTACATGACCATGCTGCCCTGACGGGCCAGCACCGGTGTACCGCCCATGGTCAGGTCGACCCGCATCATCTGTTGGTTCTGCGGGGTCCAGCGCTGCCCGGTGGGCGTCTCGCGGTAGGGCTGGAGGGCCGACTGCAGGCCGGCGCCGGTCTGCGGCACACCCTGGGGGACTCCCTGCGGCGCGCCCTGCGGCATGCCGGGCTGCTGGCCGTACGGGCCGCGGGCGGGCTGGCCGTACGGCATTCCGGGCGGCGGGGCCTGGCCGGGCACCTGCCCCGGCATCTGGCCGGGGACCTGGCCGTACTGCGGCTGCTGAGGCGGCTGCGGCTGGCCGTACGGGGACGGCGCGGGCGGCGGCACGGTGCCGGCGGGAGGTGCCATGGGGGCCGCCATGGTCGGGGCGGCGTGCACCTGCGGGCCCGGCGCGGGGACCTGTGGGGCCGGAGCCGGGGCCGCGGGAGCGCCGAAGCCGGGGGCGGGAGCGGGGGCCTGCGGGGCCTGGGGAGCCTGCGGGGCACCGAAGGCGGGCGCGGGCGCGGCAGGTGCCGCGGGCGGCGCGAACGAGGGCGCGGCGGCCTGCGGCTGCTGCGCGGCGGGCTCCTCCTCGGCGACCTCTCCGCCGAAGTTCTTCAGCAGCGCCTCGAGGCCGCCGTCGAAGCCCTGCCCGACGGCGGCGAACCGCCACACGTCCTTGAGGTAGAAGTCGCCCAGCATCACCGCGCGTTCGGTGCTGAACTCGGAGCCGGTGAAGGCATACCTGACGACCTCTTCGCCGCCCGCGACGATCCGGATGTAACCGGGGCCGATCTGCGACATCTGCCCCGCGCCGTCGATCGTGGCGGTGAAGGACAGCTTGTGGATGCTCGCCGGGATGCGGTCCAGAGTGACGCGGAACGACTCGGTGTCACCGGCCTGCGCACCGAGAAGCTGAATGGACTCCTCGGGCGACTTCGGCTGGTTGAAGAAGATGAAGTACCGGTCGTCGGAGAGTTGCTCGTTCGCATCGAGGCCGAAGCAGCTGATGTCGAAGGTCAGTCCAGGAGCAGCGATCTGCACGCCTACGTACAGATCCGTTCCCGCCGTCAGATCACTGATCTTGGCCTTGTGGCCCCGTTGGAATTCCCTGGCCATGCGTAACGACCGTCCCCCATCCCGAATGTACGAATGCGTCGCGCCAGGCTATCCGCTTCGGGCGACATGGACCCAGGCCGGTACACATTCGGTACAGGACCGTCGACACCTGGTCCACAACGGGCCGTTGACGCCGCACATTGCACCGGGTCGCCACTGCGCGCCCGGGCGGCGCTCACTCCTCGCGCGCGCCGGGCACGTGCGGCAGCCGGCCTGCGGCGACCACGCCTTCGAGGTAGCCGCGGGCCCGCTCGGTACGGGGATAGGCCTCCAGCAGCCGCCAGAAGCGCGGCCCGTGCCCGGGCACCAGCAGGTGGGCGAGCTCGTGGACGAGCACGTAGTCGACGACGTACTCGGGCATGGCCTGCAGCCGATGCGAGAGCCGGATGCTGCCCTCGGCCGGAGTGCACGAGCCCCAACGGGTGTTCTGATTCGTCACCCACCGCACCGATGCGGGCTTTGCCTGTCCGTCGAAGTACTGCTCCGACAACCGCTCGGCACGCTCGTGGAGTTCACGGTCGCCGAGGACGCGCTTGCTCTCCTGCGCCGCGAGCTTGTCCAGCATGACGTCGACCCACCGGCGCTCCTCGGCCTCGGACATCCGGGCGGGGATCAGCACGATGGTGCGGTCGCCCTCGCGGTAGGCGGAGACCGTTCTGCTGCGCCGGGCGCTCCGGCGGACCTCGACCGCGCTCGTGGCGGGCCCGCGGTGCGGGTGACGACCGGCGTTTCGCGTGGTTCCCGCGCCGCGCGCTGTGTTCTCCCCGGTGAGTCGAGGGGACGGGTCGACGGGCACGCCCCGACGTTACCCGCTGTCAGTACGGGAAGTCCCGCCCAGGGGACGGTTCGCCCTTGATCCACTCCATGGCTGCACGGTTTGAACGACTAATGCCCCGCACCTGTGGACAACTTTTCACACGCCTCGGCACGGACGGGCATTCTGACAGCGGTCCGAAGAGTCCGAACACGGTCCGAAGAAGAAGACCATGAATTCGACGGGGGAACGGGGACGGAAATGCATCCGATGATGAAGCCTGCCCTGCGGCGGGCATGGCGCGACCGCCAGTCCGTGCAGGTCGGAGTGACATCCGCGCACGCGGTGACGGTGGGGCCGCTGGACACCGCGACCGGCTCGCTGATCGACCTGCTGGACGGCACCCGGGGGCTGGATCTCCTGCGCGCCGAGGCGCGCACGAGGGGGCTGTCGGACGGGCGGGCCGACGCGCTGGTCGGCCGGCTGGCGGCCGCGGGGCTCCTGGACGACCCGAAAGCCGGCGGGCCGGCCGCTGACTCGCTGCGCAGGAGGCCGGACGCCGTCGACCGGCTGCGTCCGGACCTGGCGTCGCTGTCCGTGGTCCACCGCGAGCCGGGCGGCGCGATGCGGAGGCTGGCGGCGCGGCGGGCCATACGGGTCCAGGTGCGCGGCGCCGGACGCGTCGGCGCCCTGGTCGCCGCGACGCTGTCGGCGGCGGGAGTGGGGCGGGTCGAGGTGCTCGACGGCGGGTTCGCCGAGCCGGGGGACGTGACGCCCGGCGGGTTGACCGCCGAGGACGTCGGGCAGCGGCGGGACGCGGCGGCCCGGCGTCTGGTCCGCCGCTCGGCGCCCGACCGCGCTCCGCGCAGGGCGGAGGTGGCGGAGCCGGGCGGCGGCGAGCCCGCGCTCTGTCTCGTCGTGGTGGCCCCGCGCGACGGGCTCGGCGCCTACGCACCGGACCCGTTGCCCGCCGAGGACTGGATCACCACCGGGATTCCCCATCTCTACGCGGGTGTTGTGGAGGCGACGGGTGTGGTCGGGCCGCTGGTGCTGCCCGGGAGCACGGCCTGCGCCGCCTGTCTGGAGCGGGACCGGGCCGAACGCGATCCGGCCCGGTCGATACTGCTCGCGCAGTGGCGTTCTGGGCGCCGCAGGGCGGTGCCTGCGGCCTGTGACGCCACGCTGGCCACGGCGGTCGCCGGGCTCGCCGCGTGCCACGCGCTGTCCTTCCTCGACGGTGACCTGCCGTCGAGCGCCGACGCCCGCTGGGAGGTGTCGCTGCCGTCCGTGCAGTGGCGGTCCGAGCGGATCGCGCCCCACGCCGACTGCCCGTGCGGTGCCGGGGGCAGGACTGAGAGGAGAGACACCTCGGGGATCGGTCCGACGCACGAGACAATGGCTCGGTAACCGCCGTCAACGGCGCAGTGCCGTAAGGCAGCTGCGGCATGCCGGCTGGGATTTGGAGGGGCGTATGTCTGATCTTCCCCGGAAGGCGGTCACTCGTACCGCGAAGTTGGCCGCGCTGCCGCTGGGTTTCGCCGGCCGGGCCACGTGGGGGCTCGGCAAGCGGATCGGCGGCAAGTCCGCGGAGATCGTGGCCCGTGAGCTGCAACAGCGCACGGCGGAGCAGCTGTTCAAGGTGCTCGGCGAGCTGAAGGGGGGCGCGATGAAGTTCGGGCAGGCGATGTCCGTCTTCGAATCCGCCCTGCCCGAGGAGGTCGCCGGCCCCTACCGCGCGGCACTCACCAAGCTGCAGGACGCCGCTCCCCCGATGCCGACGCGCACCGTCCACGCCGTGCTCGCCGAGCGGATGGGCGAGGAGTGGCGCGAGTTCTTCCTGAGCTTCGAGGACAAGCCCTCGGCCGCCGCCTCCATCGGCCAGGTGCACCGGGCCGTATGGCACGACGGACGCGAGGTCGCGGTCAAGGTGCAGTACCCGGGCGCGGGTGAGGCCCTGTTGTCGGACCTGACCCAGCTGAGCCGCTTCGCCAAGCTCCTGGGCCCCCTCGTCCCGGGGATGGACATCAAGCCCCTCATCGCCGAACTGCGCGACCGGGTCTCGGAGGAGCTGGACTACGAGCTGGAGGCGCAGGCGCAGCGCGAGCACGCTGCGGAGTTCGCCGGCGATCCCGATGTGGTCGTGCCGGACGTCGTCCACCAGTGCGACCACGTACTGGTGACGGAGTGGATCGACGGCATACCGCTGGCCGACGTGATCGCCGACGGCACAGCTGAGCAGCGCGACCGCGCAGGCCAGCTGCTCTCCCGGTTCCTCTTCTCCGGCCCCGCCCGCACGGGACTTCTGCACGCCGACCCCCACCCGGGCAACTTCCGGCTCCTTCCGGGCGAGGACGGCGAGCCTCTGCGGCTCGGCGTGCTGGACTTCGGCACGGTGGACCGGCTGCCGGGCGGGCTCCCGCACACCATCGGCGAATGTCTGCGGATGACGCTGGCAGGCGAGGCCGAGGCCGTCTACCGGATGCTGTGCGAGGAGGGCTTCGTCAAGGAGACGATCGACCTCGACCCGGAAGCGGTCCTGGAGTACCTGCTGCCGATCATCGAGCCCGCGGAGGCGGAGGAGTTCACCTTCACGCGCGGCTGGATGCGTGCGCAGGCGGCGCGGATCGCCGACATCCGCTCTCCGGCACACCAGTTGGGCAAGCAGCTCAACCTGCCGCCCGCGTACCTGCTGATACACCGTGTGACATTGAGCACCATCGGCGTGCTCTGCCAGCTGAAAGCCTCCGTGCGGCTGCGGGAGGAACTGGAGGACTGGCTGCCAGGGTTCCTCGATCCGGAGGAGGAGGGCGACATCCGCGAGGCGGTCGAGGAGCTGGAGGGACCCGGCGAGGGTGCGGCGCTGGAGGCGCAGGGCTGACCCACAGGACGGGCGGGGCAGTCTCCGACGCGCGGCGTCACCACCAGGACGAGTCGAGCCTGCCCTCGATCGACCTGATGTTGGCCCGTGCGCAGTCCTCGCACAGGTAGAGGGGGACCCCGTTCTCCACGGAACAGGTCCAGGTGACCGGCGTCCCCTCGGCGGTCGCACCGCATCGGGAGCACACAGTGCTCTCCGCGCCCGGTGTCTGCGCGCCCTGCTCTCCGGGCTGCGGCGTCTTGTCCTGGTCCACCTCGCGACGATACCGCCGCCCCGGACGGCCCGCGCGGCAACGCACCGCGGGGGCCGGTCCGTTCGAACCGGCCCCCGCGGGGACAGCGTGTGCCTCAGTGCATGACGGCCATGGCCAGTGCGCGGCGGGCGCGCATCGACACGCGCTCGGCGCGGCGCTGCATCCGCCGGGCGGCGACCAGGCGCACGGCCTGGCGTTCCGCATCGGCTTCACGCCGGCGCTCATTCATATGCGCACGAGCCAGGGCTTCTGGGATGAGTTGCATTTCGCGGGTCCTGTTCTGACGCGAGGCGTTCGCGCCGATGGTGGTGACGGCTGGGGTGGCGGAGCCGGAGGGCTCGCTGGCGGAGGAGGTCATCGGGGCCTGCTTATGGGGATCGTGCGTGAGGGGTCGGTCGATGGTGCCTGCGGTGCTCATGCCGCGACCGGGTTCTTGCGCGGACGGCCACGCGGCCGCTTCCGGGCGACGACGACACCCTGGACGAAGAGCTCTCCGCCCCAGACACCCCACGGCTCACGCCGCTCCTTGGCGCCCGCGAGGCACGCCTCCATCAGCGGGCAGGTACGGCAGAGGGACTTGGCGTACTCGACGTCGGCCGGCGACTCGGCGAAGAAGACCTCCGGGTCGTAGGAACGGCAGGGGACCGGTACGCCGAGGTTCTCGATGGCGTCGTCGAGCGCGGACAGCGCGGTGAGGGGAGTCAAGGTGGAGTCCTCGGGAAGGGCGGGCGGGGAGATCGGCTGGGAAGGCGGTACGGACGGGGCGTGCGCTTCGAGTTGCACGGTGTCTTGTTCCTCGTCTGTCGTGCCGGCCGGTCGGCCGGTTGGCTGTTGGTACCGGGTACTTCTGGTCCCGAGGCCCCTTCGCTTTGTCATCCCGCTGGGGAAAACAGAAGGGCCGCGGATCCCGGGTGGGGTTCCGCGGCCCTGAAGGCGCCGGCCTGATGCTGGATCAGGCTGGATCACTCCAGGGTTCGAGCCCACGGAAGGCCCACTTCGAGTGGTGGTGCGTCGTCTGCTGCTGGGTCTCGGCACTGGCCGCCGCAAAGGCATAGGCCCGAGCCTCTGCCGCTGCTACTCCTGCTTCCAGTGCCTTGGTCGGTCGCTCATTGCGCTCCAGGACGGGCAGACCGCCCATGCCGGACACGGGAAGGACGGCGAAGTCGCCGGACATACCGGTGCCGATGAACGCCGAGGAGAAGCCGAGCGAGCAGGCGGAGGCGACCGAGCGATCGGTCATTTTGGCGGTGCTGATGAAGCTGGTCTTGATGCTGATCACTGGATTCGCCTCCTCTCGGCGTCTCGGGGACCGGGCGAGCCGGTCGCGGTATTCGGATAAGTACAGCACGAGGACAGGGCTTCAGAGAAGCCGCCGTTCTCGTGGTTAAGAACCTATGGGGATTGCCTGGGCGGGCGCAAACTATTTTTTCGACGAGTTCGCATCAATCTCCTCGTCGGCCCCCATCGGCTCCCCACCTGCGCAGATGGCCAGCACATCGGCACCGAAGCGCTCCAGCTTGCGGCCGCCGACCCCCGAGATGCCGGCCAACTCCCCCTCCGTTCCCGGCACCGCCTCGGCGATCGCCATCAGGGTCTTGTCGGTGAAGACGCAGTACGCCGGCTGGCCGAGGTCCTTGGCCCGGTCCGAGCGCCACTCGCGCAGCCGCTCGTACAGAGCCTCGTCCATGTCCGAGGGGCAGTCCTCACAGCGCATCAGCTTCATCTCACCGGCATCCGTGAGGGTCTTGCCGCAAACCCGGCACAACACCGGCCCACGCCGCTTGCGCTTGCCCCCACTCCCGCGCTCGACACCGCCCGCGCCTCCGGCCCCGCGGGCGCCGGGCGCGGCCGATCCGGGACGCAGTCCGTTCAGGAAACGGCTCGGGCGACGGGAGGCGCGGCCGCCCGGCGCACGGGACAGCGCCCAGGACAAGCACAGGTGGAGCCGGGCTCGGGTGACTCCCACATAGAGCAGCCGACGCTCCTCCTCGACCTGCTCGTCGGTCTTGGCGTAGGTGATCGGCATCATGCCCTCGGTGAGGCCGACCAGGAACACCGCGTCCCACTCCAGGCCCTTGGCCGAGTGCAGGGAGGCGAGCGTGACGCCCTGGACCGTCGGGGCGTGCTGCGCGGCGGCGCGCTCGTCGAGCTCGGCGACGAGATCCGCGAGCGTCGCGCCGGGCCTGGCGCGGGCGAAGTCCTCGGCGAGGCGGACCAGTGCCGCGAGGGACTCCCAGCGGTCGCGGACCGCGCCCGATCCGGCGGGCGGCTCGGTGGTCCAGCCCTTCGTGGAGAGCACGGCCCGGACCTGGGAGGGCAAGTCCTCGGCGTCGTCGAGCAAGGAGTCGTTGGCCCCCGCCCGGGCGGCGCCGCGCAGGGCGACCCCGGCCTCGCGGACCTCCTGGCGCTCGAAGAAGCGCTCCGCACCGCGCAGCTGGTACGGGACGCCCGCATCGGCCAGGGCCTGTTCGTAGACCTCGGACTGGGCGTTGATCCGGTAGAGGACGGCGATCTCGCCGGCCGGGACGCCGGCGGCGATCAGATCACGGATGCGGCGAGCCGTGCCCTCGGCCTCGGCGGGCTCGTCCCCGTACTCGACGTAGGCGGGCTCGGGACCGGAGTCGCGCTGCGAGACCAGCTCGAGGCGGTGCTCGGCTGCGCGGCCGCGCGCCTGGCCCAGCAGTCCGTTGGCCAGGTGGACGACCTGGGGGGTGGAGCGGTAGTCGCGGACGAGTTTGACCACGGTCGCGTCGGGGTGGCGGGTGCGGAAGTTCAGCAGGTGGTCCGGGGTGGCGCCGGTGAACGAGTAGATCGTCTGGCTGGCGTCGCCGACCACGCACAGGCTGTCCCGGTCCCCGAGCCACAGCTCCAGCAGGCGCTGCTGGAGCGGGCTGACGTCCTGGTACTCGTCGACCACGAAGTGCTGGTACTGGCGGCGGACCTGCTCGGCGATGTCGTGCCGGTCCTGGAGGATGCCGACCGTGAGCAGCAGCACGTCCTCGAAGTCGATGGCCGAGCGGTCGCGCTTGAGCTGCTCGTACATCGCATAGATCTGGCTGATTTCCGCCGGGTCGCGCGGAGCCTCCCGCAGGGCCTTGGCGACCGCGGCCGGGTAGTCGGCCGGCACGGTCTGCGTGACCTTGGCCCACTCGATCTCGCTGGTCACGTCCCGCAGCTCGTTCCGGTCGAGGCGGACGCGGCAGCGGGCCGCGGCCTCGGCGACCAGCTGGATCTTGCGCTCCAGCAGCCGGGGCAGGTCGCCGCCCACGGCTTTCGGCCAGAAGTACTGCAGCTGACGCAGGGCCGCGGAGTGGAAGGTGCGGGCCTGGACGCCGCCGGCGCCGAGCTGGCGCAGCCGGCCCCGCATCTCGCCGGCCGCCCGGTTGGTGAACGTGACCGCGAGCACACTGGCGGGCTGCAATATCCCCGCGCGGACGCCGTACGCGATGCGGTGGGTGATCGCGCGCGTCTTGCCCGTGCCGGCACCGGCCAGCACGCACACCGGACCGTGCAGGGCGGTCGCCACCTCGCGCTGCTCGGGGTCGAGTCCGTCGAGCACCGCGTCGGCCGACTCGGGGACCTGCGGGAAGAGAGAGGAGTGCGTTGCTGCTGTCACCCCGCCATGCTGCCAGGTCCCAGGAGGCCGGTGCGGCGGTTGTCCACAGGGGCCCGGTATTCGTCGTACCGCACCCGCACCCGCACCCCCGGCACCCGCCCCCGCACCGCATCCCCACCCGCACCCCCGCCACCCGCCCATCCGCGGGTTCGGGAATCGCCGGGCCGGTCGCTTACGTTCTAGGGCGAGGTGAACACGCACCCGCGAGCTGAGGAGCACGAGAGACGATGCAGGGCACTGTGACGATGTACAGCACCACCTGGTGCGGATACTGCCGCCGCCTGAAGAGCCAGATGGACCGTGAGGGCATCGCGTACACCGAGGTCAACATCGAGCTCGACCCGGATTCGGCGGCCTTCGTCGAGAAGGCCAACGGCGGCAACCAGACCGTCCCGACCGTCCTCTTCCCGGACGGTTCCACGCTGACGAACCCGTCGCTTGCCCAGGTCAAGCAGAAGATCGGCGCCTAGCTCGTCCCCGTGCCCGGCCCCGCGCGACGCGAGGGCCGGAGCGTCAGAGAAGATCCCCGGGCCTGGGCAGCGGCTTGCCGTACCACAGCTCGATCAGGCGGGCCGCGATCGAGATCCCGTAGGGAGGCAGCACCTCCCCGCACTCGAACGCGGCCCGCAGGTCCTCCCGGGAGAACCAGCGCGCCTCGTGGATCTCCTCGCCGTCCACGGTGATCTCCGACGACGTCGCCTGCGCGGTGAAGCCGAGCATCAGGCTGGAGGGAAAGGGCCAGGGCTGGCTGGCGACGTACTGCACGTCACCGACGGTGACGCCCACCTCCTCGCGCACCTCGCGCCGCACCGACTGCTCGATCGACTCGCCGGGCTCCACGAAGCCCGCGAGCGTCGAGAAACGGCCCTCGGGCCAGTGCACCTGGCGGCCCAGCAGCGCGCGGTCCTCCTCGTCCGTGACGAGCATGATCACGGCGGGGTCGGTCCTGGGGTAGTGCTCGGCGCCGCACGCCGGGCAGCGGCGGATGTGGCCCGCCGCCGCGATGACCGTGCGTTCGCCGCAGCGTGAACAGAAGCGGTGCAGCCGCTGCCAGTTCTCCAGTGCCACCGCGTGCACCAGCAGCCCCGCGTCCCGCGGGCTGAGCAGCAGGCCTGCCTCGCGCAGTCCCGCGGGCCGGGCCGACTGGTCCATGCGGCCCGGCAGTGAGTCCTTCTGGAGAGCGAAGTAGCGCACCCCGTCCTCGTCCGTGCCGAGGAAGTAGCGGTGGGTCTCGGTGACCGGTGCCTCGAAGGCGGGCGTCATGACCAGCTCGGTGCGGCCGTCCGGTGTGTCGTCGATCAGCGCCTGGCCGCCGGAGACGACGAAGACCCGGGTCGTGGGGTGGCTCCATGCCGCAGCGAGCCACGCCTCGTCCAGACGGTTGTGCGCTTCGCGGTCGATGCCGCTCTGTGCGGTCAGGGCGATGGGGCGGTCTGCGGCGGCGTAGCTCTCGGTGCTCACGGTGTTCTTCCAACTCCCCCGGGGTGATCGGTGTCGGTTCAGCGAAGTGCGTCGGCCATGTCGCCCCACAGGTGGGCGGATGCTTCCACACCCTTGACGAGCAGGTCCAGCTCGACCTTCTCGTCGGGTGCGTGCCAGCCGTCGGACGGTACGGAGATGCCGAGGAACAGGACGGGGGCGCCGAGGACGTCCTGGAGGTCGGCGGCCGGGCCGGATCCTCCCTCGCGCGTGAAGCGGATCTTCTCGCCGTCGAAGGCGCGGCTCATGGACCGTACGACCGACCGCAGGGCCGGGTGGTCCAGCGGCGTCAGACACGGGCGGGTGGCGGCGCCGAAGACGATCTCGTGGCGGATCCCGGCGGGGACGCGGGCGGCGACCCAGTCGGTGACCGCCCGCTCGATCTTGTCCGGCTCCTGTCCGGCCACCAGCCGGAAGGACAGCTTCACGAACGCCGACGACGGGACGATCGTCTTGCCGCCGGCACCCTGGTAGCCGCCGCCGATGCCGTTGACCTCGGCGGTCGGGCGGGCCCAGATGCGCTCCAGCGTGGTGTACCCGGCCTCGCCGAGCGTCCCGTGGGACTTGGCGGTGCGCAGCCACGACTCCTCGTCGAACGGGAGCTCGGCGAACAGCTCCCGCTCGGCGTCGCCCAGGGGCGCGATGCCGTCGTAGAAGCCGGGGACGGTGACGCGCTCGTCCTCGTCGTGCAGGGCGGCGACGATACGGGCGGCGACCGTGGCCGGGTTGGGGACGGCGCCGCCGAACGAACCGGAGTGAATGTCCTGGTCGGGGCCGTACAGGGTGATCTCGCAGTCGGCGAGGCCGCGCATGCCGGTGCAGACGGTGGGCGTCGTCTCGGACCACATGCCGGTGTCGGAGACGATCACGGCGTCGGCCGCGAGGCGCTGCGCGTGCTCCTCGACGAGCGCACGGAAGTGCGGAGAGCCGGACTCCTCCTCGCCCTCGACGATGAGCTTGAGGTTGACGGCGGGTGCCGTGCGTCCGGTGGCGGCGAGGTGCGCGCGTACGCCGAGGGTGTGGAAGAACACCTGGCCCTTGTCGTCGGCGGCGCCCCGCGCGTACAGACGGCCGTCCTCGATCACCGGCTCGAACGGGTCGGTGCGCCAGCCGTCCTCGCGGGCCGCGGGCTGCACGTCGTGGTGACCGTAGACCAGCACCGTGGGCGCGTCCGGGTCGCTGGACGGCCACTCGGCGAACACCGCGGGGGCGCGGGGCGTCGGCCAGACCTCGGTGACGGGGAAGCCGGTCTCCGCGAGCATGGCCGCGAGCCACTCGGCGCTGCGCCGTACGTCGTCGTCGTGGTCGGGGTGTGCCGACACGGACGGGATCCGCAGCCACTCGACGAGGTCGTCGACGAAGGTGGTGCGGTGCTGCTCGATGTACGTACGGACGGCGTTGTCCGGGGTCGCGCTCATGCTCCTGAGCCTAACGGGCCACCGGCTCCGACTCGTCGGCCGTCCCACCCAGCAGGATGCGCTCCAGCCCGGCGCGGTCGGGGAGCGCTCCAGGCCGGACGACTTCTCCGCTGCGGACGAAGACGAACGCGGCGGCCACGGCGTCCGGCGGGACGCCCTGCTGCTCGGCCCAGGCGAGGCGGTAGACCGCGAGCTGGAGGGGGTCGGCGGTGCCGTCGCGGGCCGTCTTCCAGTCGACGATCTCGTAGGTGTGCTCCCCGGTGCGGTACACCGCGTCGATACGGCCCCGTACGACGCGGCCCGCGAGGGTGATCTGGAACGACGCCTCGACGCGGTACGGGGTGCGGCGGGCGTACTCGGTGCGGTCGAACGCGTCCTTGAGCGCGGCGAGGTCCTGCTCGTCGGCGATGTCGTGCCCGTCGGCGGCGGCTCCCGGGGCGCCCGGGGCCCCGGGGAGGTCGTCGGGGTCGAGCATGGGCAGCGGCAGTTCCTCGAACCGCGACTCCACCCAGGCGTGGAACCGGGTGCCGCGCCGCGCGGCGGGCTGCGGCGGCCGGGGCATGGGCCGCGCGAGGTCGCGGGCGAAGCCGTCGGGGTCGGCGGCGAGCCGCAGCAGCTGCGAGGCGGACAGGGACCGCGGCAGCAGGACGTCACGGGTGGCGGCGCGGGTGCGGCGGAGTTCGCCGGTGAGCGCGTGGAGGTCGCGGTCCCACGAGGCGATGGTGCGGGCGTCCTCGGGCGTGAGGTCCCCCGCCCCTCCGCTTCCCTCAACGGGGGGCAGGCCCCCGGTCCCCCGGCCCGACCGCTCGTCGAACGCGGGGCCCGGGGCCCCCACGCCCCGGGCCGCGCCCGCTTCGCGGCGCGAAGGTATGACGCCGCCCGCTCCGCCGGCCTCGCGGCGCGAGGCCGGCGCTGTGGCCTGCCCGCCGACCTCTTCCTGCGCGGGCGCGGTGGTGAGTGGTGGGGTGAGCTCGTCGGCCGTAGGCGGCGCGGTGATCGGCGCTGTGGGCTCGGCACGCCCCGGCGCCGCAGGGGCCGGTGCCGCGGGCCCGGGGCCCGTGGGCGGGGTGGGCAGCGGTTGCGTCGGCTCGACACGGGTGGGGTCGGCATGGGCCGGACCGGCGGCAGGGGGGCGCTCGGGGGATCGGTCCTGTTGGTGGGGGACGAGCGGGGGGACGTCCAGGTCGGCGTAGGGCGGCTCCTCCTCGTCGGCCGGGGGCTCCTCGGGCCAGTCCCAGTCGTCGGGCTCGTCGGCACCGGCCGGGTCGGCGGCAGGCGTGGGCGGTGCCGTCGCCAGGGACGCCATGTAGGTCAGCACGGTCTCCGCCGCCTCGCGCCGGCGGGACAGGGACGCCGGGTCGAGTGGCAGCGGCCAGGCGTGGTCCGCGTCCCCCGCCCGCAGCGCCGGGTTCTCCGCGTCCTCCTCGGGCTCCTCCGCCCAGACCTCGATCTCGCCGTGGCCCTGCGCGCAGTGGTCGTACAGCGCCTGGAGGAACGCCGAAGGCCCCCGGCGGCGCTTCTGGCTGGGCCCCCACCAGTGCGCCGAGCCGAGGAGGAGACTGCGGGGCCGGGTGAACGTCACGTACGCCAGGCGCAGTTCCTCCGTGTACTGGTGGTCCTTCATCGACTCCTTGAACGCCTTCAGGCCCCGCGCGTCCCACGAGCGCACGTCCGGGAGCGTGTCCGCGTCACCCCGCAGCGCATGCGGGAGCACCTTGGCCTGGGAGGTCCAGGACTCGCGCGCCTGGTCGTTCGGGAAGTGCTTGGCGACCAGGCCCGGAAGGGCGACGACGTCCCATTCGAGGCCCTTCGACTTGTGGGCCGTCAGCACCTTGACGGTGTTCTCGCCGCCGGGCAGGGCGTTGTCCAGGCCCTTCTCGTACTGCGCGGCGGTCCGCAGGAAGCCGAGGAACGCCAGCAGCGTCGCCTCGCCGTCCAGCGCCGCGAAACCGGCGGCGACGTCCATGAAGTTGGCGAGGGTCTCGCGCCGGCGGGCGGCGAGGGCGTGCGGGGAGGCGGACAGCTCGACCTCGAGTCCGGTGGCGGTCAGCACCCGGTGCAGGACGTCCATCAGCGGGTCGGCCAGCGACCGCCGCAGCTCGCGCAGCTCGGTGGCGAGACGGGCGAACCGCACCCGCGCGTCGGCCGAGAACGGCAGGCTGTCGTCCTCCCCGCCGCCCGGCTCCAGGAAGGTGTCCAGCGCGTCGGCCAGCGAGACGACCTCGGCCGGGTCGGTGCCCTCGACGGCCGCCTCGAGGCGCTGGTCGGGGTCGTCGTCGGCGCCGGTCCGGTGCACGAGCAGCCGCGCACGCCGGCCCAGCAGCGCCAGGTCGCGCGGCCCGATCCGCCAGCGCGGGCCGGTGAGGAGGCGTACGAGCGAGGCGTTGGCACCCGGGTCCTGAAGGACCTCGCACACGGCCACCAGGTCGGCGACCTCCGGCAGGTGCAGCAGCCCGGACAGGCCCACCACCTCGACGGGGACGTCACGCGCGACCAGTGCCGCCTGGATCTCGGGGAAGTCGGCGGCCGTACGGCACAGGACCGCGATCTCGCCGGGCTCCTTGCCGGTGCGCACCAGGTGGGCGATCGAGTCGGCGAGCCAGTCGATCTCCTCGGCGTGCGTGGACAGCAGGGCGCAGCGGACGATGCCGTCCCGCTCGGCGCCCGGCGCGGGCCGCAGCGCCTCCACGCCTTCGTGCATCGCGCGCAGCGGAGCCGCGAGGCCGTTGGCCAGGTGCAGCAGCCGGCCGCCGCTGCGGCGGTTCTCGCTGAGCGCGTAGCGGGCGGCGGGGCTGCCGTCGGGGAACGGGAAGTGGCGCGGGAAGTCGTCCAGGTTGGCCACGGACGCGCCGCGCCAGCCGTAGATCGCCTGGCACGGGTCGCCGACCGCGGTGACGGCGTGCCCCGTGCCCTGCCCGAAGAGACCGGACAGCAGCAGCCGCTGGGCCACCGACGTGTCCTGGTACTCGTCGAGCAGGACGACCCGGAACTCGTCCCGCAGGATCGTGCCGACCTCGGGTCTGGTCAGTGCCAGCTCGGCGGAGAGCGCGATCTGGTCGCCGAAGTCGAGCAGGTCGCGCTCGCGCTTGGCCGCCCGGTAACGAACGGTCAGATCGAGCAGCTCGCGGCGTGCCGCTGCCGCCTCGGGGACCTTGCGGAGGTCGGCGTTGCTCAGCTTCGTGGTCTCCAGGATGCCCAGCAGCTCGGTGTCGTACGCCGCGAGCTGCTCGGGGCGCACCAGATGCTCGGCCAGCTCGGCGTCGAGCGCTAGGACGTCGCTCACGAGCGAGGGGAAGGACCGGGTGAGCGCCGGATACGGTCCGGGTGCCTCGCGCAGCACCCGGGCGGCGAGCTGGTAGCGCGTGGCGTCGGCGAGGAGCCGCGCCGACGGTTCGAGTCCTATGCGCAGGCCGTGGTCGGTCAGCAGCTGTCCGGCGAAGGCGTGGTACGTCGAGATGCGGGGCTCGCCCGGAGGGTTGTCGGGGTCGATCGCGTCCGGGTCCGTCACGCCCGCCCGCACGAGCGCCGTCCGGACGCGCTCGGCGAGCTCGCCCGCCGCCTTGTTGGTGAACGTCAGACCGAGGACCTGCTCGGGGGCGACCTGGCCGGTGCCGACCAGCCACACCACACGCGCCGCCATCACCGTCGTCTTCCCCGAGCCGGCACCGGCCACGATGACCTGCGGGGCGGGCGGCGCGGTGATGCAGGCCGTCTGCTCCGGGGTGAAGGGAATGCCGAGGAGCTCCTTGAGCTGCTCGGGATCGGTGATGCGTGCGGTCACCTCAGAGAGGCTAATGGGGACCACTGACAGCGGTGGCCGCCACGGGCCGGGACGGGAGGCCGGGGTCAGGGCGTGGTCGCATCGCCGCCTTCGCCGGCGTCGGTCCCGTCGGCGTCGGCTCCCGTGTCGGTGTCGGTGCCGGTGTCCGGATCCGCTCCCCCACCGGCTTCGGCACCCGCCGCGCCCGGTCCCGCCGACTCGACATCCGCGCCGGTGCCCGTCCCCGTCCCCGTGCCGAACTGTGTGCCGCCGCCGAAATTCTCCAGGTCCACGACCTCGTCCGCGGGCGGCGCCGTGACCTTCACGGGCTTGTCGTAGTCCGAGAACGTCACCGTGCCCGGTTCGCCGCTGTCCGACCTGACGACCTTCAGGAGGTACGGCTTGCCCTCCCTCGCCACGTAGGCGGTCGTCGTCTCCCGGCCCTTCTTCTTCAGGAGGACCGCCACGGGTACACCGTCGATCTCGGTGTCCTCACCGCGTGTCAGGCGCGCACGCTTGGCCTTTTCCTCGTCCAGCCCGGCGAGCATCTCGTCGAGGTCGCACACGCCCCGCACGTCCGCGACGGCGCTCGTCGACATCTTGATCCAGCGGTTCTTCATCAGCTCGATCACGGTGTCGGTGTTGCCGCCGTCCGGCACGGCGGTGGCGCGGCTGCTCAACGAGGCGCGCCAGAACGTCTCGTCGCCCTTGATGTACAGCACCTCGCCGAGCCTGCGGAGGTCAGCGCTGCCGTTCTTGACGCCCAGTCGACCCGTGCAGTTGTTCTTCGCGTCCATCGTGAGGTCGACCGACACCCGTTCTCCCTCGGGCTCGATCTCGCCCTTCATGCGCAGTGACGAGGCCGCCCTCGTCGTCTCCACCGCCTTTTCGGCGACCTGCTCGGCACTCAGGCCCTCCAGGGGGTCACCCGTCGCACCGCTCGTCGTGGTCGCGGGCACCTGGCCCTGGCCCGCCGCGCTCTTGGCCTTGATGCCGCCGTCCTGGGAACAGCCCGCCAGTGCGGCGATCGCGCTCACGCACACGATCGCCGTGGTCAGGGACTTTCTCGTGGCCGCCATGTGTCGCTCCTCGAAGATCCGCCTGCCGCAGCCACTACCGGCTGCCATGGACCTTCATTGGATGCAGGCAAAGGGATCAAAGCCCGACAAAACACCGATCATTCCACTATTTGGCGGCCCTCCGGCTGAGCGCTGCACGAGGCGCGGAACGTGCAGTGCGTGCAGTGCTGGCCGGTCGACGGCGTGAAACGCTCGTCCAGCACCCGGCCGGCGGCGTTGGCCAGCAGCTCGCCGACCCACTCCCCCGAAAGCGCCTCCTGGGCCTGCACCTTGGGCAGTGCGTCGCCGCCCTCCTTCTTGGCTGCGGGCTGGCGCAGCTGGACGAGTTCGGCGCCGCCGGGCTCGGGCCGCGTGCCGTCGAAGACCTCGTCGACGGCGCCCTCGCGGACGGCCAGCTGGTACACGGCGAGCTGGGGATGCCGGGCGACCTCGTCCCGGGTGGGCGACTGCTTGCCGGTCTTGAAGTCCACGACGTAGGCACGGCCCTGGGCGTCCTGTTCGACACGGTCCATGGAGCCGCGAATGCGCACCTCGTACTCCCCCGCCTCCAGGGTCACGTCGAAGTCGTGCTCGGTCGCCGCCGGGGTCCGTCCGCCGCGGTCCATGACGTGCCAGCGCAGGAAGCGTTCGAGCGCCACGCGCGCGTGCTCCTTCTCCTGCTTCGACTTCCACGGGGCGTCGAAGACGAGGGCGTCCCAGACGGAGTCGAGCCGTTCCATGAGGACGGCGAGGTCGGCGGGGCTGCGGCCGGACGCGACCTCGTCGGCGAGGACGTGCACGACGTTGCCGAAGCCCTGGGCCGCGGTGGCCGGGGCGGCCGCCTTGACCTCGCGTCCCAGGAACCACTGGAGGGCGCACGTGTTGGCGAGCTGGTCCAGCGCGCTGCCCGAAAGGGCGACGGGCCGGTCCCGGTCGCGCAGCGGTGCGGCGCTGTGCGTGGGGTCGTACATGCCCCACCAGCGGTACGGGTGCGCCGACGGCACCAGGGGCTGGCCCTCGTCGTCGGTGAGCGCCGCGAGCCGGGCGAGACGGCGGGCGGCGGCGTCCCGCAGCTCCGGGGAGGCGTCCGGGTCCACGGTGGTGGCCCGCAGCTCGGCGACGAGCGGGGCGACAGCGAGGGGGCGCCGGGGCCGGCCGGTGACGTCGCGCGGCTCGGTGCCGAGTTCGGTGAGGAAGCGGGAGGGCTGGTCGCCGTCGTCGGCGGGGGCCTTGACGGCGGTGACGACGAGCCGGTCGCGGGCGCGAGTGGCGGCGACGTAGAAGAGGCGGCGTTCCTCGGCGAGGAGGGCGCCGGGGGTGAGGGGCTCGGCGAGGCCGTCGCGTCCGATGCGGTCGGCCTCCAGCAGGGACCCGCGGCGGCGCAGGTCCGGCCACAGGCCCTCCTGCACGCCCGCGACGACGACGAGACTCCACTCGAGTCCCTTGGCACGGTGCGCGGTCATCAGCCGTACGGCGTCGGGGCGGACCCGTCTGCGCGTGAGAGTGTCGGCGGCGATGTCCTGGGCGTCGAGCTCCTCGATGAAGTTGAGGGCGCCGCGGCCGCCGGTGCGTTCCTCGGCGCGTGCGGCGGTCTCGAAGAGGGCGCAGACGGCGTCGAGGTCGCGGTCGGCGTTGCGGCCGGCCGCGCCGCCGCGGAAGGCCGCGCGCTCCAGGCGCTGCGGCCAGGAGGTGCCGTCCCACAGCAGCCACAGCGCCTCTTCGGCGGTGCCGCCGCCTTCGAGCAGCTCCCGCGTCTTGCGCAGCAGGGCACCGAGCCGCTGGGCGCCGCGGGCGTAGGCGGGGTCGTGCGCGACGAGGCGCTCGGGCTCGGCGAGCGCGCGGGTGATGAGCTGGTCGGAGGGCGGCGGCAGGCGGTTGCCCCCGGCCCGCTCCTCGTCGCGCAGGGCCCGGCCGAGGCGCCGGAGGTCGGCGGAGTCCATGCCGCCGAGGGGCGAGGTGAGCAGGCTGAGCGCGGTCTCGGTGTCGAGCGGCCCCTGCACGTCACGGATCCCGCCCTCCGCGTGCGGAACGTCGTCGGCCTCCTCGCCGCGCGGCACGCCGCCGACCGCGGGCCCCTCGGCGCGGGGGCCGTCACCCGCCGGGGACTCGGCACCTGCGGCGCGGCTGCCCTCGGGCCCGTCGCCCGCGCCCTCCGCGTGCGGAACGTCGGCGGCCTCCTCGCCGCGCGGCACGCCGCCGTCGGCGAGCCCCTCGGCACGGGGGCTGTTACCGCCGTCTACGGGCTCCTCGACGCGGGTGTCCTCGGGCCCGCCGTCCGCGCCCTCCGCGTGCGGAACGTCGTCGGCGGGGGCAGGAGGGTCCGCTGCCCGTACGGGCTCCGGCTTCGGGTCCCCGGAGCTGTCCACCACCACGTCCGCATCCGTCCCAGCGCGTGGCGTGTCCTCGCGCGGGGCCGGCACGCCCCCGGAGCCGTCCGGCCCCTCCAGGCCCGCGACCGGGGCGCGGGCCGCCGCCGTCGCCGCCACTCGGAGCGCTGTCAGGAGCGGGGCCACCGCCGGTTCGTGGCGCAGCGGGATGTCGTCGCCGTCGACCTCCAGGGGGACACCCGCCGACGTGAGTGCGCGCCGCAGGGACGGGATCGTGCGGCCGCCCGCGCGGACCAGGACCGCCATCTCGTGCCAGGGCACCCCGTCCTCGAGATGGGCCCGGCGCAGGATGTCCGCGATGTTGTCGAGCTCCGTGGACGCCGTCGGGTAGGTGTACGCCTCCACCCGGCCGCCCTCCCGGACCGCCGCCAGCTCCCGGTGCGCCCGGACCTTGTCGGCCGGGAGCCTGGT
The DNA here is from genome assembly GCF_046506645.1 of Streptomyces sp. 5K101. Taxonomy (NCBI): domain Bacteria; kingdom Bacillati; phylum Actinomycetota; class Actinomycetes; order Kitasatosporales; family Streptomycetaceae; genus Streptomyces; species Streptomyces sp. 5K101. The sequence goes on from NZ_JBKFFO010000007.1 coordinate 273,996, forward strand.
CAGGGGCATACGGCGGGTCAGCAGGCGCGTCGCCTCCAGCAGCGCGGCCCCGCTGCGCCGGGACGTCGTCAGCACGGCGACGTCCGACGGCCTGCCCTCCGCGTGCCGGAAGGCGTCGGGGAAGTCGAGGATGCCGTTCACATCGGCGCCCCGGAAGGCGTAGATGGACTGGTCCGGGTCGCCGAAGGCGACCAGCGTGCGGCCCCCGCCCGCCAGCGCCCGCAGCAGCCGCACCTGTGCCGGGTCCGTGTCCTGGTACTCGTCCACGAACACCGCGTCGTACGGGAGGCCCCCCGGCGACAGCACGTTCTCCGCCAGCAGCACCGCGCGGTGGACCAGCTCCGCGTAGTCGAGTACGCCCTGCATGTCGAGCACGTCCAGGTACTCGGCCAGGAAGGCCGCCGCCGCCCCCCAGTCGGGGCGGCCGGTACGGGCCGCGAAGCGCGCCAGGGCGTCCGGGCCGAGTCCGAGCTCACGGCTGCGTGCCAGCACCGCCCGCACCTCGTCGGCGAAGCCGCGCGTGGTGAGGCAGGCCCGCAGCTCGTCGGGCCAGCGCACGCCGGCCATACCGTGGCGTTCCAGGTCGATCTGGCCTGCGAGCAGTTCCCGTACGGCGACGTCCTGCTCGGGTCCGGACAGCAGACGCAACGGCTCCGAGAACAGGTCGGCGTCCTGGTGGGCCCGTACGAGGGCGTAGCAGAAGGAGTGGAACGTGGTCGCCTGCGGCCCGTGCGCGCCTCCCAGGCGCAGCGCCATGCGGTCGCGCAGTTCGACCGCGGCCTTGCGGCTGAAGGTGAGCACGAGGATGCGCGCCGGGTCCGCGCCCCGGGCGATCCGGGCGGCGACGGCCTCCACCAGAGTGGTCGTCTTTCCGGTGCCCGGTCCCGCCAGGACCAGCAGCGGCCCGTGGCCGTGGTCAACCACGGCGCGCTGCGCCGCGTCCAGGTGAGGGGGCTCCACGGGGACCGGCGGGGTGCGCACCAGTCGGTACGCGCCCGGGGACCTCCGGCGTACCTGGTGCGGGTACGCCGTACGCCCGGTTGTGGAGGAGGAACTCACGTGGATCGCCGGTCCTGGGGGGGTGTGCTGATGAGGAGAGTGCGGCGCGTGCCGCGCGCAAGGGACGCTACGCCCTGCGGGGACGCGCGGGCAGCGGTCGCGTCACGTACCCCGTACGGTCGCGGGACCCCCCGCAGCGCCGCCGTTTGGCGGAAGCTGTCCTATGTGAGCCCCGTTGTGAGCCCCTCCGCTGTGAGGCACATCTCCCGGGACGGCGCCGCCCGGGCCTGCGTCGCGCTGCTCCACGCCGTCCCACCGCGCCCGCTTCATGTCGAGGCGCGGCAGATGTCGTTCCGCGACGCGCGACGCGTCCCGCAGCGGAGTGCCCTCCGCGCGATAGTGGTCGAGTGCACGCAGCTCGTGGCCGGGCAGCAGGACCCCGTCGGCCCGGACGACGCGCCACCACGGCACGGGGCCGCCGTAGAGCGCCATCACACGGCCGACCTGGCGGGGTCCGCCCTCGCCGAGCCACTCCGCGACGTCCCCGTACGTCATCACGCGGCCCGGCGGGATCAGCTCGGCGACCTCCAGCACCCGCTCCGCGTAGGCGGGGTACTGGGGCAACTCGTCCGTCCGGTCGTCCATCCGACCCATCCTGCCGTATGCCACCGACAACGAGCCGGAGAGGGTGTGAACCGGTGCACGGACGGCAAAGAGGAGCATCTCGCGCGCCCGACGCCCCCGCGATACACCCTGATGCCCCCCTCTGTCGTCCGGTCGTGCCACCATCGTGCGGGCGGTGACTGGTGATACGAGATCAAGAAGAGACCGAGACGGTGAAGGAGCAGGGCGTGCAGCCTTCGAAGGCGGCAGGCGGCCCTGAGCGCGAGCCGCATCCGCAATTGCCTGTTCCGCCGACCGGCCGGGACGCCGCTCAGCCCGCGGCGGACCGGGAACCGACGGCCGGCGCCGGCTCCGCCACGCCCGCGAACGCCCCGGCCGGCGCCGACGCCGCCGCGCCCGCCGACTCCGGCGCCACCCCGCCTCCGCGCACAGGAGCCGGAGCCACCCCGCCTCCACACACGCGCGCCGGCGCCACCCCACCCTCGGACGAGGACCCCGCAGACGCGGAGGCCGGCGGTCCCCACGGCCCGGCGCGTGCCGACATGAACCGCGCCGACCGCGTCTTCGGTGACGAGCCGCTGCTCGCCGCCCGGGTCCACCGCCCCTCGGACCTGATGCGGCTGCTCGTCGGCATCCTGGTGATCGCCGTGGTCCTGGCCGTCGCCGCGTTCGCCCAGGGCACCACCACCGGGCTCGAGTCGGACATCAGCAAGGGCACCGGCCAGGCCCCGGACCTGCTGGTCAAGCTTGCGGGCCTGGTGTCGAGCATCGCCGTGCTGCTCGTCCCGGTCGCCTTCGCCATCGAACGCCTGGTCAAACGGGACGGCCTGCGGATCGCGGACGGCGTGCTCGCCGCGGTCCTGGCCCACGGCGTGACGCTCGCCACCGACCTGTGGGTCTCGCGCAGCGCCCCCGGCAGCCTCCAGGACGCGCTGACCCAGCCGCAGGCGAACGGACTGACGGACCCGGTGCACGGCTACCTCGCGCCCGTCATCGCGTACATGACGGCCGTCGGTATGGCCCGCAGGCCGCGCTGGCGCGTGGTGCTGTGGGTCGTCCTGCTGCTGGACGCGTTCGCCATGCTGGTCGCCGGGTACACCACACCCTTCTCGATCATCCTGACCGTCCTCCTCGGCTGGACCGTCGCGTACGGCACCCTCTACGCGGTCGGCTCCCCCAACGTCCGTCCCACCGGCCAGAACCTGCTCGCCGGTCTGCGCCACGTCGGCTTCCACCCGGTGTCCGCGATGCGCGCCGACGACACCCCGGAGAACGCCGATCAGGACCGGGGCCGGCGGTATCTGGTCTCGCTGGAGGACGGTCCACCGCTCGACGTGACCGTCGTCGACCGCGAGCAGCAGGCACACGGCTTCTTCTACCGGGTGTGGCGTCGCCTGACGCTGCGCTCGATCACCACGCGCCGCTCCATCCAGTCGCTGCGCCAGGCCCTGGAACAGGAGGCCCTGCTGGCCTACGCGGCGATCGCGGCGGGGGCCAACGCGCCCAAGCTCATCGCCACCTCCGAGCTGGGCCCCGACGCCGTGATGCTCGTCTACGAGCACCAGGGCGGGCAGGTGCTCGACGCGCTGGAGGACAAGGAGATCACCGACGAGGTGGTCCTCGGCACCTGGCGTCAGGTGAAGGCGCTCCAGTCCCGGCGCATCGCCCACCGCAGGCTCGCCGGGGACGCGATCCTGGTGGACCAGGCGGGCCGGGTCGTCGTCACGGACCTGCGCGGCGGCGAGATCGCGGCCGGCGACGTGGTCCTGCGCATGGACATCGCCCAGATGCTGACCACGCTCGGTCTGCGGGTGGGTGCGGAGCGGGCGGTCGCCGCGGCCGTGGAGGTGCTCGGCCCCGACAAGGTCGCCGACTGTCTGCCGCTGCTCCAGCCGCTCGCGCTCACCCGCTCCACCCGTGCCACGCTGCGCCAGCAGGCGCGCGACCGGGCCCAGCGCGAGCGCGAGGCGGTGCTGGAGGCGTCGGCGGCGGCCAGGAAGGCCCGTACGCCGGACGCGGCGGCCGAGGACCGCAAGGCGGCCCGCAAGGTCGAGCGCGCGGAGAAGCTGGCCGACAAGCGGGCCCTGGACGAGGCGATGGAGGAGGCCCGCGAGGAGGACCTGCTCTCGCAGATCCGCCGCCAGGTGCTGCTGATCCGCCCGCAGGCGCCCGTCGAGCCGGTCCGGCTGGAGCGGATCAGGCCCCGTACGCTCGTCAGCTTCATCGCCGGCGCCGTCGCCGCGTACTTCTTGCTGTCGCAGATCACGGGGATCGACTTCGGCACGGTCTTCGACAAGGCGCACTGGGGCTGGGTCGCCGCGGCCCTCGGGTTCTCGGCGCTGAGCTATGTGGCGGCTGCGATGAGCCTGCTGGGCTTCGTCCCCGAGCGGGTCGGGTTCGGGCGGACCGTGCTCGCGCAGGTCGCCGGGTCGTTCGTCAAGATCGTGGCCCCGGCCGCGGTCGGCGGCGTCGCGCTCAACACGCGCTTCCTGCAGCGCTCGGGGGTACGGCCGGGGCTGGCGGTGGCGAGCGTGGGCGCGTCGCAGCTGTTCGGTCTCGGCGCGCACATCCTGCTCCTGCTGGCCTTCGGCTACCTGACCGGGACGGAGCGGACGACGACGTTCACACCGTCGAGGACCGTGATCGCGGGCCTGCTGACGGTCGCCGTGCTGGTGCTGGTCGTGACGGCGATCCCGTTCCTGCGGAAGTTCGTCGCCACCCGGCTGCGGTCGCTGTTCGCCGGGGTGGTGCCGCGCATGCTCGACGTGCTCCAGCGGCCGGTGAAACTGCTCACGGGCATCGGCGGGATGCTGATGCTGACCGGTGTGTTCGTGCTGTGCCTGGACGCGTCGATCCGGGCCTTCGGCGGCGGCAGCCAGCCGCTCAGCTACGCGACCATCGCCGTGGTGTTCCTCGCGGGCAACGCCCTCGGGTCGGCCGCGCCGACTCCGGGCGGTGTGGGCGCCGTCGAAGGCGCGCTCGTGGGCGGTCTGCTGCTGGTGGGTTTGCCCAAGGAGGTCGCCGCGCCCGCCGTGCTGCTGTACCGCACGATGACGCTCTGGCTGCCGGTGCTGCCCGGGTGGTTCGCCTTCAACCACCTCACGCGCAAGGGCGCGCTCTGACGGCCGCTCTCCGCCGCACCGCCCGGAAATCACCCGTACGGAGCAGCGAGGCCACCCGTACGGTACCTTGACCGGTCCACCACCCGCATGGACCGTTCGCCCGTGCGGAGCAAGCCGCGCCGTCGCACGATGGCCCTATGCCGACCACTCGTGCACCGGCCCGTACGGCCGCCGTCGCCACCGCCGTCGCCGTCCTGCTGGCCGCCGCCGGCTGCGGGGACGGCGGGGGGAACGACGAGGACCGCCCCAAGGATCTCGCCGCCCAGGTGCTGGAGTGGCAGCCCTGCCCGGCGCCTTCCGAGGCCGAGGGCGGCGGGCCGAAACCGTCCCCGCTGCCCGGTGGCACCGTCTGGGAGTGCTCGTTCCTGGACACGCCGCTCGACTGGGACGAGCCGGACGGCGAGACCATCGAGCTGGCCCTCATCCGCGCACGCGCCCGCGACCAGGCGAACCGCATCGGCTCGCTCGTCTTCAACTTCGGCGGCCCCGGCGGCTCGGGCGTGGCCACCCTGCCCGCCGCCGCCAAGGACTACGGCACCCTCCAGGCCCGCTACGACCTGGTGAGCTTCGACCCGCGCGGTGTCGGCCGCAGCGTGCCCGTGGAGTGCCTGGACGACCGGGAGATGGACGCGTACGTGGCCCAGGACTCGACGCCCGACGACGCGTCCGAGGAGGCGAAGTTCGTCGGGGGCATCCAGTCGTTCACCGAGTCCTGCGAGGAGAACTCGGGCAACGAGCTGCCCCATGTCGCCACCGTCGACGCCGCACGCGACATGGACCTGATGCGCGCGGTTCTCGGCGACGACAAGCTGCACTACTTCGGGATCTCGTACGGCACGGAGCTGGGCGGCGTGTACGCGCACCTGTTCCCGCAGCGGGTGGGGCGAGCGGTGTTCGACGCGGTGGTCGACCCGAGCGAGGACGCCGAGCAGGGCTCCCTCGGCCAGGCCGAGGGCTTCCAGCTGGCGCTGACCAACTTCCTGAAGTACTGCGTGAGCCGTGGCGACGACTGCCGGCTCCCCGGCTCCACCGTCGCGGAGATGCAGGACTGGATCATCGGGTTCCTCGACCAACTGGACCGGAGGCCGATCCCCGGCATCGGGGAACGCAAGCTGACGCAGAGCCAGGCGCTGAACGGCATCGCGCAGACGCTGTACTCGCGCGAGTACTGGGAGCTGCTGGAGCAGGGCCTCGACGAGGCGGAGGGCGGCAGCGGCGCGCTGCTGCTCGCCTTCTCCGACGCGCTGACCGGCCGCTCGGAGACCGGCACCTACAGCAACATCCAGGCGGCCGGCATGGCGATCGGCTGTGCCGACTCCAAGGAGCGGTACACGCTGGAGGAGACCAAGGCGAAGCTGCCCGCGTTCCGCAAGGCGTCGCCCGTCTTCGGCGAGTTCCTGGCCTGGGGCCTGATGAGCTGCACCGACTGGCCGGTGCCGGGCATGTGGACGCACCCGGACGTCTCCGCCGCCGGCGCCGCGCCGATCGTCGTCATCGGCAACACGGGCGACCCGGCCACCCCGTACGAAGGGGCGAAGGCGATGAAGGAGGCCCTCGGCAAGGGCGTGGGCGTCCAGATCACCTACCGGGGCCAGGGGCACGGCGCGTACGGCAACAGCGCGTGCGTGGACCGGGCGGTGGACGCCTATCTGCTGAGAGGCACGGTTCCGAAGGACGGGACGGTCTGCCGGTAGGACGGCAACGGCAGGGGCCCCGGACCGCGTGTGCGGTCCGGGGCCCCTGCGCGTTCGGTCAGTAGACCGGCTTCTCCGGCTCGATCTGGTTGACCCAGCCGATCACGCCGCCGCCGACGTGCACCGCGTCGGCGAAGCCCGCCGACTTGAGCACCGCGAGGACTTCCGCACTGCGGACACCCGTCTTGCAATGCAGGACGATCTTCTTGTCCTGCGGCAGGTCCTGCAGGGCGCTGCCCATCAGGAACTCGTTCTTCGGGATCAGCCGCGCGCCCGGGATCGAGACGATCTCGTACTCGTTGACCTCGCGGACGTCGATGATGTCGATGTTCTCGCCGTCGTCGATCCACTCCTTGAGCTGCTTGGGAGTGATCGTCGAACCGGCCGCCGCCTCCTGGGCCTCCTCGGACACGACGCCGCAGAAGGCCTCGTAGTCGATGAGCTCGGTGACGGTCGGGTTCTCCCCGCAGACCGCGCAGTTCGGGTCCTTGCGGACCTTGACCTGGCGGTACTGCATCTCCAGGGCGTCGTAGATCATCAGCCGGCCGACCAGCGGCTCACCGATGCCGGCGAGCAGCTTGATCGCCTCGTTGACCTGGATGGAGCCGATGGACGCGCAGAGCACGCCCAGCACGCCGCCCTCGGCGCAGGAGGGAACCATGCCCGGCGGCGGGGGCTCCGGGTAGAGGCAGCGGTAGCAGGGGCCGTGCTCGGACCAGAAGACGGAGGCCTGGCCGTCGAAGCGGTAGATCGAGCCCCAGACGTACGGCTTGTTCAGCAGCACGCACGCGTCGTTGACCAGGTAGCGGGTCGCGAAGTTGTCCGTGCCGTCGACGATCAGGTCGTACTGGCTGAAGATGTCCATCACGTTCTCGGCCTCGAGCCGCTCTTCGTGGAGGACGACGTTCACGTACGGGTTGATGCCCTTGACGCTGTCGCGGGCGGACTCGGCCTTGGAGCGGCCGATGTCCGCCTGGCTGTGGATGATCTGACGCTGCAGGTTCGACTCGTCGACCTCGTCGAACTCCACGATGCCGAGCGTGCCGACGCCGGCCGCGGCGAGGTACATGAGGGCGGGCGAACCCAGGCCGCCGGCGCCCACACACAGCACCTTGGCGTTCTTCAGCCGCTTCTGCCCGTCCATCCCCACGTCGGGGATGATCAGGTGGCGGGAGTACCTGCGGACCTCGTCGACGGTGAGCTCAGCAGCTGGCTCGACCAGGGGTGGCAGCGACACGGGGACTCCGTAGATCGGTATCAGTACGGTTGTTCTTCCCGTAACACTGCCACGGCCCTTCTCATTCCGAGACACCTGGTCCGATCTGCGAGACGATTTCGTCCCAGTAGCCGGGCAGCGCCTCGTATGGGCAGCTTTGCTCCTTTCTCGCGTCCGGAGATCCCCGGTCGGTGAAGAAGATCGTTCCGGCGCCCTGCCAGCGCGCGATGCGGGTGGCCTCCTCCAGATGCGTGCGCGGCACCCCGTGGACGAAGTGCGCGAACCGCTCCGGCGGGTAGTCCGCCGTCCACTCCGCCACCTGCGACCAGCGGTAGTCCGACCACGGCCCGGAGAACGTGACCAGTTGGTCCGCCGCCTCCGCGTATCCGGCGTACGGGTGCGTGCCGTGCCCGAGGACCAGGTGGCCGCCGCCCGTCATGGCGTCCAGCGTGGCGGTGGTGCGGCGCACCTGCGCCAGCTCCGCGCGCTCGACCGGACAGCGGTCCAGCAGGAAGCCGTCGACCCGGTACCAGTCGGTGAAGTGCCGGGCGTCAGCGACGATGTCGCCGAAGGAGCGCTCCCCATGGGCGAGGTCGAGGTGCCCCAGGACGCGCACCCCGGCGTTCCGCAGCCGGCCCGCCGCCTCCAGGCAGTGCGGGTCGGGCAGGGCGCCGGGGCCGTCCGCGACGTTGAGGACCACCCAGTGCAGTGGCGCTCCCGGGCGGGTCAGCTCGGCCCATTCGAAGGGCGCGAGCAGCGGGTGGGCGTATCCGGGGATGCCGAAGCCCAGCCTGTCCGCGCCGGTGGCCGAGAGTCTGGTTCCGGAACTCGTCAGATGCGGCATGCCGCCTCCATCCAGATGTCGGCGAGGGATTCCTCGAGGTTGATGCGGGGCCGCCAGCCGAGCCGGTCCCGCGCGGTGCGCACGTCGGCCTGCTGCCAGCCGCCGCACCCGTCGGGATACGGGGAGGGGGTGGCGGCCAGGTGCTCGACGACGGACTCGGAGCGCGGGGCGCCGATGCCGGGGCGGACCGAGGGGGCGTCCAGTTCGTGCAGCGCGCCGGTGAAGCCCGCGACGCGGGCCAGGGTCGCCGCCGCGTCCCTGAGCCTCACCGCGCGCCCGGTGCCGATGTTGACGACGCCCTGGGCCGCGGAGAGGGAGGCGGCGTGCACGGCGCGCGCCACGTCCCGCACGTCGACGAAGTCGCGCTGCACGCCGAGGCCGCTGAGCTTCAGCTCCCCGTCGCCCTGCTGCATGGCCCGCCGCATCGCCTCGGCGAGGCGGCCGAGCGGGGAGCCGGCCGGGGTGCCGGGCCCCACGGGTGAGAAGACCCGCAGGACGACGGCGTCGAGTCCGGAGCCGAGCACCAGCTCGGTGGCGGCGAGTTTGCTGACCCCGTACGGCCCGCCGGGGCGCGGCACGGCGTCCTCCGCCGTCGACGAGCCGGGCTGGGACGGCCCGTACTCCGAGGCGCAGCCGATCTGCACGAGCCGGGCGCCGCAGCCGCTGCGGCGCAGCGCCTCGCAGACGGTGGCGACGGCGACGGTGTTGTGCCGGGTCAGCTCGCGGGCGCCGCCGCGGGTGGCACCCGCGCAGTTGATGACGACACCCGGGTGGACGGCGCCGAGGAAGCGCGTGAGCGCGCCCGGGCTGCCGCCGGAGAGATCGAAGCGCACGTCGGCGTCGTCGCCGCGGCCGAGCGCCGTGAGGTGCACGGCCGGATCGGCGAGGAGCCGGTCGGCGACGAACCGGCCGAGGAATCCGTTGGCACCGAGCAGAAGCACCCTCATCGTGCGGCTCCTCGGTGCCGACGGGCCGTGTGCGGGTGGTTCGGGGTCATGCGCAGTCTCCTTCGGGTGTTGCCGTTCGATGCCGTGGACGCCGGCTGTCCGCGGTGTCGGCTCCGCGGAGCACGTCGGCCTGTGCCAACGGCGTGCGGGTGTTCAGCGGGTGTGGGCCGAGGCCCGGGCGAGCGCCGCGAACGCGTGGGCGGCGAGTCCCAGCGCGGCGGCCCCGCAGGCCAGTACGGGTACGGCGGCCGCGCCCCACACCCCGACGAGCGCCTCCAGGGGGCGCGCGACGGGGTCGAGGCCGGGCAGCCTGCCCGTCAGCAGCAGGGCCGGCGCCGCGGCCTCGACGGCGCAGGCGGCGGCCAGGGCGGTCGACGCGGGCTCGGGGAAGCCGTGGACGACGAGCAGCCGGGCCAGGAAGAGCAGCGTGCCGAGGACCGCGGTGGGCCCGAGCGTCCCCGCGCCGGGCAGGACGAGCCCGGTCAGCGCGACGAGTGCGCCGAGCGCCGCGACGTACAGCAGGAGGACGGCGAGCAGCAGGGGCCGGGTCCCGGCGGCGAAGTCGTCCAGTGCGCGGCTCGTCCCGAGCCTGCGGCTCGCCTGTGCGGCGAAGAAGTCCGCGCACCAGGCCGCCGGTGCGACCGCGAGGGCGAGCGCGACGACGGGGACGGGGGTCATGGGCCACAGGCGGTCCGGGCCGCCGGCGACGATCTCGGTCGTGAGTCCTTGGCCGCATGCCGCGTAGAGGAGCAGCCAGAGCGTCCACAGGCGGGTGGCGGGGAGCTTACGGCCTCGTGCGCGCAGGGGGCCGCGGCGCAGAGCGAACAGCAGCGCGAGGCCCGTGGCGAGTGCGCCGATCGCGCCCGACGCGAGCCGGGCGGCGCCCTCGGAGGCCGCCGTGGCCGCGACCGCCAGGGCGCACACGACGCCCGGCAGCAGCGGCGTCAGGTACGGCCCGACCCGCCCGGCGCGCGAATCGGCGGCGCGCGTCGGGCGGTCATCCGTGGTGGCAGGGGCGCGCTCCGCCCGCGCGAACATCTCCTCGGCGAGCGAGAAGACGTCCCGGTGCCGGAAGCGGGCGGCGGTGCGGTCGGTCAGCCCGTGGGCCTCGAGTCCCGCGGCGATCTCCAGGGGGTCGACGGCCTGTTCGCACAGTTCGCGGTGCCGGTGGATGAGCCCTTTGACGGGATCGACGCCGCCGCGCCGCACGGCACCGCGCGTGCTCTCGCCCCGCGCGGTGGCGCCGGCTGTGCGGAAACGGTCCGGCACGCCCGCGCCGCGCGGTGCCGCACGGTCCGGCGCGGCGGCGCTCTCGGCACCGTCGTCGCCGGGCGCCCGGCCGGGGCCGTCCACGGCCCCCGCGCCGCCAGTGACACGTGTCACGCCTGGCCCGGGCCCGGTCGCGGCCTCCAGGGGTGTGCCACTGGGCGCCGGACGACCGAGTGGCTCGGCCCCGCCGACGGCCGGGCCACGTGTGCAGGACCGGTCCGGCACATCCGCACGCCCGGCACCCTCCCGTCCGCCCCCGCGCCCGCCTCCTCCCTCATCCGGCGGGACGCCCTCCGTGTCCGCCCCCTCCGGTACCGAGGAAGGATCCGGAGGGCCACCGGACGCGGGCTCCGTGCGGATGTCGTCGAGGGTCGTCAGGGCCGCCAGCGCCCACACCGCGCGGACGTGGTCGTCGTCGGCCGCGGCCTCCAGATCGACACCGCGGTCCTCGTGCAGGGCCGTCGGCTCCTCGGGGGCCGTTTTCCCCGTGACGCGTGACGCGTTCATCGGCCTGCCTCCTTCCCCGTCTGCGGTGCCGAGCCGGCGTCGACGAGCCCCGGCCCGGAAGCCGCTGCCCAGCCCGGCGTGTGGCTGCCCGCGCCGCCCGTCCAGCCGCCGGGCACATGCGACTCGGCCGGGTGCGCGAAAGGCAGCGGCTCCCCGTCGGCGTCGACGGCCTCCCGCTGCACCGGCGAGTGCGAGATCAGCTCCAGGTAAATGCCGCGAAATGCCGTCAGGTTCTGTTCCACGGTGAAGAGTTCGAGCGCGCGGGCGCGCGCGGCCGCGCCCAGCCGCGCCCGGCGCTCCGGGTCGCGCAGCAGCGCGAGGCACGCGTCCGCGAGCGCCCGCGGGTTGCGCGGGGGCACGACCAGCCCCGTGCCGCCGATGACTTCGACGACCGCGCCGACGTCCGTGGACACCGTGGCTCGCCCGCAGAACATCGCCTCGACCAGGCTGACCGGGAAGCCCTCGACGACGCTGGACAGGACGACGACCGAGCCGGCGGCGTAGGCGTCGGCGAGTTCGGGTGTCTCAGGGCCGCCGATCTCCTCGAAGGAGACGGGGTTGTCCCCGACGGCGTGCGCGTCCGCGGCCTCGTCGGGGAAGAGCTGCGCGGCCAGGGCCCGGCAGTGGGCGAGGTAGGTCGCCGCCTCCTCACCGGGCGCCGGTGCGCCGAAGAGCCGCAGGCGCGCGGCCGGTTCCTCCTTGCGGACCTCGGCGAAGGCGTGCAGCAGGGCGACCAGGTCCTTGGCCGGCTCGATCCTGCCGACCCAGACGAGAGTGCCGCCGTCCCCCGCGTCGTCGCTCTCGCCGACGGCCGCGAAACGGTCCGCCTCCATACCGGGGTGGACCGTACGCACCGCGGCGCGGTCGGCACCGCATTTCGCCTGCCAGCGCCGGGTGTGTCCGTTCCCCGGGGTGATGACGGCGGCCTGCCGGTAGGCCTCGGCGGCGAGCTGCCCGTGGAACCCGGCGAGCATGGCCCGTACGGGACCGCTCAGCCCGGCCTCGCGCCCGGCGAGATACCGCGCGCGCACATGGACGGCGTACTCGGTGACCAGGAGGGGGACTCCGCAGAAGCGTTTGGCCAGAAGGCCGGGCAGCGTCGCGGGTCCCCCGGACGTGGCGTGGCAGAGGTCGGCCGAGGCGAGGGCGTCGTCGCCGTACCAGTCGAGCGACAGCGGGCGCAGGGCTTGCTCCAGGTGGTCGGCGACCGTGAGCAGGTCGGCGACGGTCACACCGCGGAGTGCGCGGTGCGCGCCCGGCGCGTGGCAGGCGGCTTCCAGGGCGCGCAGGGCGGTTTCGGACCGCAGGGCCGCATGGAGTCCGCCGTTGTCGCGGGCCAGGTCGGCGAGGCCGTACAGCCCGTCGGCGAAGCCGTCGCCGCCGGCACAGACGGCGGCGGCCACATTTCCGAAGTGACCGGCGAAGCGCCGCCGTTCGCGCCGTCCGAGGCGTACGCCGTCGTCCGCGGGCGCCTCCAGCAGGACCGTGTACACCGCGCGCACCTGCGGCGGCAGGGCGGGCAGCGCGTCGTGCCGTGCACTGCGACTGAGTGCGTAGATGTCGAACTCGTGTGGCGCGAGGCCGCGCACCAGACGATCGCACCAGAGCCCGGACTCACCCGTCGCATACGGATACCCACCCTCCGTAATCAATCCGATCCGCACGCGTACACCCCCGATCTCCCTTGTGGACGGCCGCCGTTGGTTGCCGGCGGCTCTCAGCGGGACGACGTTATGCGGATGCGACGGTGGCGCGACGGACGGTTGTCCATCGCGCCACCAGAAGGGGTGAATAGGCGTAACTTTCGCACCCAGGTAGCGTTCCGTCGCGCTACAGTGCGTTTCCGTCACGCAGAGTCATGCTGCGGCCAGCTCCGCAGGGCCTCATTCCCCGGGGTGCACCCAAGGGTTCGGCCTGCACTCGATGCCGCCGATGTCCAGCGACTTCGTCTGCTGCTGCATCACCGGCGCCAAGGCCCCCGGCGTCTGGCAGGTCACGTGATTGTGGCCGAGCCGGTGCCCGACCTCGTGGTTGATGAGCATCTGCCGATAGGCGACCATCGCGCCCGGCCCGTACGTCTCGGCGCCCTGCGCCCAGCGGTACGCGTTGATCATCACGCGCTCCGTGGACGCCGAGTCGCAGGAGACGTTGTCGACGGTCGTGTCCAGACCGGACTTGGCGCACCAGGTGGCCGTCGTGCCGGGGCTCGCGAGGGTGATGACGAACTCGGGGTCGCCCGACGAGATGCGCTCGAAGGTCATGGCCCCGCCGTGCGCCCAGCTCCGCTCGTCGTTCAGCGTCTCCTGGACGGCCCTGGCGAACAGGCCGCGGTCCAGGTCGAGCCCCTTCTCGACGTCGATCCGATAGCGGATCTTGCGTCCCTTGCCGGGCGCCCTGTCCAGTCCGGGGACCGCCTCGAAGTCTCCGGACGCCCGCAGTCGGGGGTCGATGGGGAACTGCCGGGCCATCAGCTGCGCGTACGTCGGGGGCGGCGGGGCCGCTTCCTGCGCGGGGGCCGGCCTGCCGTCGGAGCGGCCCGGGCGCTCCTGCACGGCCCCGCGGTCCCGCTGCGACGACTGCGCGCCGACACTGTCGTCCCGGTCGGCGGCCACCTGCCCGGCGACGACGACCGCGAGGACCGTGGTCACGGCGGCCGCCGCGACGCCGGTGAACGTGCGGCCCTTGCCGCCCTTGGCCGGACGCTGACGGGCCTCGTCGTCGGCGCCGTCCGCCGTGGCGCCGTCTCCCGTAGCTCCGGGAGCCGTGGCATCGGGGGCGGGATCGCCGTCGGGCCCGTACGGATCACGGGCCGGGACGGCCGCCGGTGCGTCGAAGGCCTCGACGAACTCCCGGCGCGGCCCCGGTATCCGCGGCCCGCCCACCGCCACGGGCGGCGGCGCGGTCCGCACCTGCTGCTGGGCGCCGGTCTGCCAGTCGCCCCAGCCTCCGCCGGACTCGTAGTGCTCGGGGTGCCCGCCCCTGGCCGGTCCGGCGAAGTGTCCGGTCCCGGCGGAGGTGTGCTGCTCGGGGCCGGAGCCCGCCGACCGCCTTCGCCGACCGCTGCCGGGCAAGGCCCCGGCGGTCTCCCGCTCCCCGGAGGCCTGGCCGGGCACGCTCCCGGAGCCGGCACCCTTGGGTGCGGGGCCCTTGCGGCTGTGTCGTCCCACGCCCCGGATCAGCTCCCACTGCAGTCGTCGAGCAGGTCCCGGAATGCCTGGGCGACCGTTTCCGGGTACTCCATCATCGCAACGTGCCCGGCGTCCGGGAGCGTCAGCAGCCGGGAGTCCCGGAACGCCGCTGCCGCCTTGCGCGCCATACGGTACGAGACGAGCCGGTCCTTGCGCCCGTAGACGAGCAGGGTCGGCGCGAGCACGCGCTCCGCCTGACGCCACAGCCCGTGCTGGCCGCCAAGCGTGTACGCGTCAACAATGCCCCTCGCCGACCTGGCCATCGCGTCCCAGAAGTACGGAAGGCGCATGCGCCGCTCCATCTCCTCGACCGCGTTGCGCAGCGACTCCTCCGTCACCCGTGTGGGGTCTCCGTAGCAGAGCGCGAGTACCCCGCGGGTGCGCTGTTCGGCGCTCCATCCCTTGGTCATCCGCGCGAAGAGCAGGGCCACTCCGGGCAGGGCGAGCAGCCCGGTCGGCACGGCGGAGCGCTGCACCCGCAGCTCGGGCAGCGCGGGCGAGACGAGAGTGAGCGTGCGCACCAGGTCCGGGCGGACGGCCGCGACCCGGGTGCAGACGGCGCCGCCGAGCGAGTTGGCGAGCAGGTGGACGGGGCCGCGCTCGCTCGCGTCCAGGAAGCGGATGACCGCGCGGGCGTGTCCGGTGACCGAGTAGTTGCCGTCGTCCGGCGGCGGCGAGTCGCCGAAGCCGGGCAGATCGAGGGCCTCGCCGTCCACCACGTCGTCGAGCTGCGCCATCAGCGCCGACCAGTTCTGCGACGAGCCGCCGAGGCCGTGCACGTACAGCGCGGGCGGCAGTCCGGCAGTCGCCGGCGGGCGGGAACGGACGGTCAGGGCCAGGCCCGGCAGGGTGACGGAGCGCAGCTCCTCGCCCTCGGCGACGCGGACGGTCGCGACCTTGGGGGCGACCGCGGCGTTCGCGGCGGCGGTGCCCGGCAGCTCGGTCGAAGACATGCGGGCAATGTTACGAGACGATCACGTCATGACTCGTGTGTTCGGTGTCACAGGTGCGGCGCGTACCGCGTAGCGCCCGCCATCGGGAACTCCTAGGCTCGTACTAAACGGCGCATTCCAGGGAAAGCGGTGCGGTATGACAGTCGATCCCACTGAACCGGAAACCTTCGCCGAGGACGACGACACCGCCACGACCGACGACTCGGAGGTCCCCGAGGCCGACGCCGCCGAGCAGCACACCGACGTACGCCCGGAACGGGACGATCCGGTGAACCGCGCCGATCCGGACGCCGCGAACGAGGCGGACGCCGCCGAACAGGCGCGCGTGGTCGCGCTCGACGAGGACGACTACCGGTGACCTGCCGCGCTTGCCGCCGGTATGTCCGCGTATGGCCCGCGAACAGGCAGCTTCCGCGACCGTCCGGTCCGTGAAATTCTGCGTCCGCACCACGCACTCCGTCGTTACCCAAAAGTACGATGGCGGCGCGGCGCACAGCGCGTACCGGAAGAACTGTGCTTGTTCACCACCTTGGGAGGCGGCGTGACAGCCATCGAGCAGACAGAGGCGCGCCCGCGGGGCACACGCCTGCCACGCCGAGCCCGCAGAAACCAGCTCCTGGGTGCGGCCCAGGAAGTCTTCGTGGCTCAGGGATACCACTCGGCCGCCATGGACGACATCGCCGAGCGGGCCGGCGTCAGCAAGCCCGTGCTCTACCAGCACTTCCCCGGAAAGCTGGAGCTCTACCTCGCGCTCCTGGACCAGCACTGCGAGTCGCTGCTGCAGGCGGTCCGCACGGCGCTCGCGTCGACGACGGACAACAAGCTGCGCGTGGCGGCGACCATGGACGCCTACTTCGCGTACGTCGAGGACGAGGGCGGCGCGTTCCGGCTCGTCTTCGAGTCCGACCTGACGAACGAGCCCGCCGTCCGCGAGCGCGTGGAGCGGGTCTCGTTGCAGTGCGCCGAGGCCATCTCGGACGTGATCGCCGAGGACACCGGCCTGTCCAAGGAGGAGTCGATGCTGCTGGCCGTCGGCCTCGGCGGAGTCTCCCAGGTCGTCGCGCGGTACTGGCTCTCCAGCGGCTCCGGCATCCCGCGGGACACGGCGGTGCAGCTGCTCACGTCCCTGGCGTGGCGCGGTATCGCGGGCTTCCCGCTGCACGGCAGCGAGCAGCACGCGGCCGAACAGCGCTGAAGCTGTTCGCTCCTGGCGTTGTGCACCCGCGCCTGCCGTGTCCGGTGTCCGGGCTAATGTGTGCTGCGTACGGCGCGTTGATCGCGCAACGCAACTGACCGTTCGGAGGGACATAGCCGTGGAGGTCAAGATCGGCGTGCAGCACGCGCCCCGGGAGATCGTTCTGGAGAGCGGGCAGTCCGCCGAGGAGGTCGAGCGCGCGGTGAGCGATGCGCTGGCCGGCAAGGCGCAGCTGCTCAGCCTGACGGACGAGAAGGGCCGCAAGGTCCTGGTGCCGGCCGACCGTCTCGCGTACGTGGAGATCGGCGAGATGACGACGCGACGTGTGGGATTCGGCGCCCTGTAGGCACGGGGCCGATCACATCGAAGAAGGGCCCGGCGGCTTCCGCCGGGCCCTCTCCGTTTTCTGCCATGTTGCCGGATTCCCCTGCTCAGGCGCCTTTTTCGCCCGCTCAGGGGAGGGTTGTGATCCGTTGCCCCGGGGTAGTACGGGCTGTGACCGTTCCTGCCCGCGCCGACGTCCGTGAGGTGATCAGCAGTGCTCCTGGAAGCGCTCGGTTCCGTCCTGATCGGCTTGGCCCTCTCCTGGGCCGCGACGCGTCATCTCGCCGAACGGCTCCCGTCCCGCCGGACGGTCTTCACCACGGGCACGCTGGGCGCACTGTTCGGTGCCTATGTGACGCATGTCGCGCTCGGTCCCGGCCACGAGCCGGCGACCCTTATCGGCTCCGCGGCGATCGGCGCCGTGCTGCTGTCACTGCTGCTGCGTCCCTCGACGCGCAGACTGCACCGCGCGCTCCCTTTCTGAAGGGCGACGACGACCGGCCGCGCGAGGAAGGACGGCCGGCCGGATGCGTGTCGGGTGACGCCGACGGTCAGGCTGCCAGCCCCAGAGCGGCCATCCGCTTGGTGTGCGCCTTGGTGATCCGGGAGAACATCTCGCCGACCGCGGCCAGGTCGAAGCCGCCCGCCACACCGCCCACGAGCATGGTCGAGAGCGCGTCGCGTTCGGCGACGACCCGCTGCGCCTGGGACAACGCCTCGCCCATCAGCCGCCGCGCCCACAGGGCGAGCCGGCCGCCGACGCGCGGGTCGGCCTCGATCGCGGCCCGCACCTTCTCGACGGCGAAGTTGCCGTGACCGGTGTCGTCGAGGACGGCCAGCACCAGGGCGCGGGTGTCGCTGTCCAGGCGAGCCGCGACCTCGCGGTAGAAGTCGCTGGCGATCGAGTCGCCGACGTACGCCTTGACCAGGCCCTCCAGCCAGTCCGACGGAGCGGTCTGGCGGTGGAAGTCGTCCAGCGCCTGGGCGAACGGCTCCATCGACGTCGTCGGCTCCGCCTCGATGGCCGTCAGCCGGTCCCGCAGCTGCTCGAAGTGGTGGAACTCCGCCGAGGCCATCTTCGCCAGCTCCGCCTTGTCGCCGAGCGTCGGCGCGAGCTTCGCGTCCTCGGCGAGCCGCTCGAAGGCCGCCAGCTCGCCGTACGCGAGCGCGCCCAGCAGGTCCACGACAGCGGCGCGGTACTGCGGGTCTGCGGAGGCCGCGGCCCAGTCCTGGGCGGCGATCCCGGTGTGTTCAGTGGCGTTGTCAGGCGTCTCCATGGAGCGCACAATAGCCCGCCCGTCGATCCGGGGAAGCGCCTGGTCAGCCGCGCCCTGAAGACGTTTCCCGGGAATTGCCCCAACACACATGCGCGATTCCGGGGTACAGTGGTAATGCGCCTGCTGGGCATCGGCTTTTTTTCTGCTCGGTGGGCCGTCTGATGAATGAGGATGCCCGGTCGGTGGCCCGATCGGCTCCGCCCCGACCGCCCTCCACGCGGACAGTGCGCACACAGGTGCGGGCGACCGCAGATGAGGGGCCCCTCCAGCGGCACGACGCTCGAGCGACGGCAGTGGTCCCGCGCCATCCGGCCAATCCACGGCCGGCCCAGTACCCAGGTGCGGTACGACCCCCAGCGTTCGCCTCGCGCCGCGTCTCACAGAAGAGGCAACACCCTGACTACGCAGCCCAAGACTTTCCGGGATCTCGGGATCCTCCCCGAGACCGCCGAGGCCCTCGAGGCCGTCGGCATCGTTTCCCCCTTCCCCATCCAGGAGATGACGCTCCCCGTCGCGCTCTCCGGCACCGACGTCATCGGCCAGGCCAAGACCGGCACCGGCAAGACGCTCGGTTTCGGCCTTCCGCTGCTGGAGCGCGTCACCGTCCCCGCGGACGTCGAGGCCGGCCGGGCCCGGCCCGAGGAGCTGACCGACGCCCCGCAGGCGCTCGTCGTCGTCCCCACCCGCGAGCTGTGCACCCAGGTCACCAACGACCTGCTCACCGCCGGCAAGGTGCGCAACGTCCGTGTGCTCGCCATCTACGGCGGCCGGGCGTACGAGCCCCAGGTCGAGGCGCTCAAGAAGGGCGTCGACGTGATCGTCGGCACCCCCGGGCGTCTGCTCGACCTGGCGGGCCAGAAGAAGCTGAACCTCTCGCACGTGCGCGCGCTCGTCCTCGACGAGGCCGACGAGATGCTCGACCTGGGCTTCCTGCCCGACGTCGAGAAGATCATCCAGCTGCTGCCGGTGCGCCGCCAGACCATGCTGTTCTCGGCGACCATGCCGGGCGCGGTCATCGGTCTCGCACGCCGCTACATGTCGCAGCCCACGCACATCCGCGCCACCTCGCCGGACGACGAGGGTGCGACCGTCGCCAACATCACACAGCGCGTCTACCGCGCGCACTCCATGGACAAGCCGGAGATGGTCTCCCGCATCCTGCAGGCCGACGGCCGCGGGCTGGCGATGATCTTCTGCCGTACGAAGCGGACCGCCGCGGACATCGCCGACCAGCTGGCCCGGCGCGGCTTCGCCTCGGGCGCGGTCCACGGCGACCTCGGCCAGGGGGCGCGCGAGCAGGCGCTGCGGGCGTTCCGCAACGGCAAGGTGGACGTGCTGGTGTGCACCGACGTCGCCGCGCGCGGCATCGACGTCGAGGGCGTCACGCACGTCATCAACTACCAGTCGCCCGAGGACGAGAAGACCTACCTCCACCGCATCGGCCGCACCGGCCGTGCGGGCGCGAGCGGCACCGCCGTGACGCTGGTCGACTGGGACGACATCCCGCGCTGGCAGCTGATCAACAAGGCGCTGGACCTGGACTTCAACGACCCGGTCGAGACGTACTCCACGTCCCCGCACCTGTTCGAGGAGCTGAACATCCCGGCGGGCACCAAGGGTGTCCTGCCGCGCTCCGAGCGGACCCGCGCGGGTCTCGCGGCGGAGGAGGTCGAGGACCTGGGCGAGACGGGCGGCCGCGGCCGCCGGTCCGCGTCGACGGCCGTGCGCGAGGAGCGCCCGGCGCGTACGCGCACGCCGCGCCGGCGTACGCGCGGCGGGGCCGAGGTGGCCGCGCCGTCCGTGCCCGAGCAGTCCGCCGGTCCGGCCGAGGAGCCGACGCAGCCGCGCACGCCGCGTCGCCGCCGCCGCACCCGGGTGGGCGCGCAGGCGTCGCCGGAGGCGACGGCCGCGGAGGCGACGGCCGCGGTGGACACGGTCGAGACCGCGGTCGCGACCGCCGAGCCCGCCGCCGAGGAGGCGCCCCGTCGGGCGCGCCACCGTACGCGTGCGTCGCAGGCGGTCGAGGCGTCGGCGTCCACCGTGGTCGCGGAGACCGCGACGGTCACGGAGACGGTGGAGACGGCGGAGCCCGCGGAGGAGAAGCCGCGCCGCCGCCGCACGAGGGCCGCGAAGCCGGCCGCCGAGACCGCGACGGTCACGGAGACGGTGGAGACGGCGGAGCCCGCGGAGGAGAAGCCGCGCCGCCGCACGAGGGCCGCGAAGCCGGCCGCCGAGACCGAGCAGGCGCCCGTCGCCGTGGGCGTCGAGGAGCCGGAGGCGGAGCCCAAGCCGCGCCGCCGCACCCGCGCGACGAACGCGGTCGACACCGTCGAGGCGGCGGAGCCGGAGGCCAAGCCGCGCCGCACCCGCGCCACCAAGGCCGTCGAGACGGCGGAGGGCACCGAGGCCGAGGCGAAGCCCCGCCGCACCCGTACGCGCAAGGCCGCCGACACGGCGGAGGCGACGGAGCCGGAGGCCAAGCCGCGCCGCACCCGCGCCACCAAGGCCGTCGAGGCCGCGGAAGGCACCGAGGCCGAGACGAAGCCCCGCCGCACCCGTACGCGCAAGGCCGTGGCACAGACCGAGAGCTGACGCCACCCCCACGATGAGACGGCCCGGGCCCCGGTAGGGGTCCGGGCCGTCGGCTTCTCCGGGGCGCGGGCGGGAGCCGGCGGGGCCGTGGCACCGTCAGCCGTCCAGGGCGCATGCGCAGGCAGGAGCCCCTGGCGTCGCCGCCCTCACACCGTCAGCCATCCCGAGCACGGGCGGAGCCCTCGAAGCCGCCGGCGTCGCCGCCCCGTCGGCTATCCGGGGCCATGTGCGGGCGGGAGCCCCAGTGCCGCTGCCGCCCGCGGCCCGGTCATATCCGGCAGCATGCGCAGGCGGGCCCACGTCAGCCTCTCGGCGCGTGCACGGGCGGGAGCCCCAAGGGCCCACTGCCCTCGCAGCCCGATCGGCCCCCGGGCCCTGCGCGGGCGGAGGCCCAGGCTCGCTGCCGTCGCCGCCCCTTCAGCCCCCCGGGCCATGCGCGGGTGGGAACCCGGGGACTGTGCCGTCGCGGCCCCGTCAGCCATCCCGGGCACGGGCGGGGCCCGGGCCCGCTGCCGTCGCGGCACCGTCAGCCGTCCAGGGCGCGTTCTCGTGGGCGGTGTCCCTCCGGGCGGAGCCGTAGCGCGTACCGTGCGAGGCCGCCGCCTCGGGGCCGCGCTAGCCTCGGGACCATGAGCCGGCCGCCCACCTTCGTACCGCCCGTCTGTGCCCGATCCGTCCTTCTGCCGACCGCGCGCGGCGACTTCGCCGTGCTCGACGCGCGGCCGTCCTCCGGGCGCGTGCGCGGCACCGTGCTGATGCTGCCGGGGTACACCGGGAGCAAGGAGGACTTCATCGCCCTGCTCGAACCGCTCGCCGACGCCGGTTACCGGACCGTCGCCGTCGACGGGCGCGGCCAGTACGAGACCGAGGGCCCCCGCGACCAGAAGGCTTACGGCCAGGGTGAGTTGGCTCGGGACGTGCTGGCGCAGGCTGCGGCGGCCGGCCGGAGCGTGCATCTCGTCGGGCATTCGCTCGGCGGGCAGATCGCCCGCGCCGCCGTGCTTCTGGACGCCTCGCCGTTCCTGACGTTCACCCTGATGTCCTCCGGCCCCGCAAGGGTCAGTCCCCCTCAGCAGCAGCGGGTGAAGCTGCTCGCGGAGGCGCTCGGCACGATGACCATGGACGAGGTCTGGTCGGCCATGCAGGCCATGGAGGCGGTCGCTCCGGAGGACCTGGACGCGTCACGCAACGGCGACCGGGAGGACCTGCGGCGGCGCTGGCTGCGCCACAACCCGGCCCAACTGCTCGCCACCGGACAGCAGCTGACCTCCGAGCCGGACCGGATCGACGAACTGGCCGCCGTGCGTCCGCTGCCCAAGCACGTGCTGTCCGGGGACCGCGACGACACCTGGCCCGTACCGCTGCTGGACGAGATGGCGCGGCGGCTCGGAGCACACCGGACCGTCGTCGCGGGCGCGGAGCACTCCCCGAACACCGACCGCCCTCGGGAGACCGCGGAGGCCCTGGTGCGGTTCTGGGACCGGCACTGACCGTTCTCGCACAGCGACCGCTCCCGCGCAGTGACCATCCCCTCGCCGTGACCTCGCAGTGACCGTTCCCTCAGAACTGGGACTGCAGGTGCTGCCAGAAGCCGTCCCGCAGCGCACGCCGCAGGACCGCGTGCCCGCGCAGTGACCGCTGGAGGAGCTGTTCCGCCTCGATCAGCAGGTCCTGGTCCACCGGACCGGGCAGGTAGGGGTGTCCGGGCAGCAGATCGGCCATCGCGGCGCGCCCCCGCTCCCCCAGCCAGGTCGCCGCGATCCGGGCGCCGATGAAGCGCACCTCGTCGCGGGAGGGCGGCGGCGCGCCCTCGTTCTCGTACGTCGTGACGGGCCGGCGGGTGATGAAGGGGCGGCAGAAGTCGAGGTCGAACGTCCGCCTGCTGTCGACCTCCCACAGCAACGGCTCCGCCTGGTTGCCGCCCTCGGCGGCCTCGATGCCCCACAGGTGGACGCGCGCGCCGTAGCCCTGCGCCGCCTCGACCGCCGAGACGAGGTCCTCGTCACCACCGATGAGGACCCCGTCGCTGATGGCGCGGTGACGGGCGAGGGACTCCAGGTCGGAGCGGATGAGGGAGTCCACGCCCTTCTGCTGGTTGTTCGCGTTGAGATTGCCGAGGCGCACCTTGACGTCGGGCAGTTCCGCGATGGACTGCTGCTCGGGGGTGTGGATACGGCGTCGGGCGCCGTCGTACCAGTACACGCGCAGCAGGCGGCTGTCGGCGAAGATCGTGCGCGCCTTGTCGATGAGGGCCTCGATCAGCCCCTCGGCGTCGAGGTCGAAGGCCCTGCGGTCCTCGGTACCCGCTACCAGCAACCCGGCCGCAGCATGGACGTAACCGGCGTCGACGAAGATGGCGTGGGTCGAAGGGGTCGTGGCGACCTCGGCGAGCATCCGCTCCAGGAGCTCATTGGTGCGCTCCAGGCGGGCGGCGATGCGGGCGATCTCGGCGTCGTTCATACGAGGCTCATTGTCCGTTGCCGAAGCACTACCCGCCAGTAGTTAGGCATCCGAAAAATTTCCTTAGCGTAGGGAATGTTTGCAGGATGCATGGCGTTGTGGACCTGTGTACCCAGACGGAGAATTCCGTCTGTCAGCAGTTCTCCTTCAGGAGGATCAGACGAAGGGAGAAGCCGTGCGCTTCGAGATCATGCGACTGGACGACGTCGACGGCACCGCCGTGGACAGCACCGTCGTGGACGCCGCCTCCGTCAACCGGATCGTGCAGCAAGCCGCCTCCATCGGCCAGCGCATCCTCATCCGGCCTGCCGAAACCTCGGCTTCGTAACCCTTACGAGCCTTCACGCAACGCGCCCCCGTACGGAAGATCCGTACGGGGGCGCGGCGCGTCGTGGGACCCTCAGGAGCCCTGGATCACCTGCCGGACGCCGTTGATGATCTGCTGCACGGCGATCGCGGAGAGCATCATGCCTGCGAGCCGGGTCACCAGCACGACACCGCCGTCCTTGATCACGCGGATGATGACCAGCGAGTAGCGCATGGTCAGCCAGAGAACGACGTGCATCGCGGCGATCGCCGTCCACACCGACAGCTGTTCGCCCGCGCTGTCCGCGTGCTGGACCGCCAGGATGACCGAGACGATGGCGCCCGGACCGGCGAGCAGCGGCATGCCGAGCGGCACCAGGGCGACGTTGACGTCCTTCGTCTGCTTGGGCTCGTCGGTCTTGCCCGTCAGCAGGTCGAGCGCGATCAGCAGCAGGAGCAGTCCACCGGCGATCATCAGCGCCGGCACGGAGACGTGCAGGTAGTCCAGGATCTGCTGGCCGAGGATGCCGAAGATCGTGATCACGCCGAAGGCGACGGCCACGGCCTGCCAGGCCATCCGGCGCTGCACCTTGGTGGCGCGTCCGGAGGTCAGCGCCAGGAAGATCGGGGTGATCCCGGGGGGATCCATGATGACAAAAAGGGTGAGGAAGAGGGAGCCGAAAACGGCAGCGTCGAACACGGTGAAGGGCCTTGCGGGAGAGGGGTGTACGGAGGGCGGCGGGTCCTACGGGCGCGTCCCGCCGGTACCCGGCACCGGGAACGCGCCCGTGGCGCGGCGGGTGATCTCGCCGTAGATCTCCGGGTCGGTGGTGTAGTCGCCGAGCCGGCAGGTCTTGCGGCTGCCGTGGTAGTCGCTGGAGCCGGTCGTCAGCAGACCGAGTTCCCCGGCGAGGCCGCGCAGGCGTGTGCGCGTCGCCTCGTCGTGGTCCATGTGGTCGACCTCTATGCCGTCGAGGCCGTGCGCGGCCAGTTCGGCGATGACGCTCTCGGACACCGTACGGCCGCGCTTGACCGCCAGCGGGTGCGCGAAGACGGTGACCCCGCCGGCGGCCTTGACGAGGCGTATGGCCGTGAACGGGTCGAGCTCGTGCTTCTCGACGTACGCCCGGCCGCCGTCCGCGATCCAGGCCGGCGTGAAGGCGTCGGACACGGACTCCACGACGCCGAGCCGGACCAGGGCCTCCGCGATGTGCGGGCGGCCGACGGAGCCGTCACCGGCGATACGGGCGACCTCGGCCCACTCGACGGGCACGCCGAGCTCCTGGAGCTTGCCGACCATGGCCCGGGCACGCGGCACCCGGTCGTCCCGTACGAGCTCGCGCTCGCGCAGCAGCTCGGGCTCCTCGGGGTCGAAGAGGTACGCCAGCATGTGCAGCCCGACGCCGTCGAGGCGGCAGGAGAGCTCGGCGCCCGTGACGAGGGTCAGGCCCTCGGGGAGGGCGGCGGCGGCCTCGGCATGGCCGCGGGTGGTGTCGTGATCGGTGAGGGCCACGACGTCCAGACCGGCAGCGGCGGCGGCGTGCACCAACTCGGCCGGACTGTCCGTACCGTCCGAGGCCGTGGAGTGGGTGTGCAGGTCGATGCGCACGCGTGGCTCCGGGGCTCGGGACGGACAAGGGGACGATCCAGGATAACCGGCCCGGACGCCCTGTCCGTGCCATGCGCGGGCTCCGGACGTAAGGCGACCGGTCCGGCAGAGCCCCTTACCCCGGGGCAGCGACGCGGCGTGCGTCGCGGCTACGACAGCAGCCGCGGCGACAGCGCCCCGCAGGGCAGCAGCTCCACCTCGGCGCCCGCGTCCCTCAGGTCCGTCAGCACCAGCTCGTCGTACATCAGCAGCCCGGACTGCTCGGGCCACACCACGGCCCACAGCCACAGACCCCGCGCCTCACCGGCGAACACGGCACGGTCCTCCGGCGCGCCCGCCACGTGCCACAGCGGGGTCGGCCGACCGGCGGCCAGCATCTTCACCTGCGGCGACATGTCCACCCGGATGTGCGGGCCGGGGTCGGGGCCGTCGATGCCCGCGTACCGGGCGCCGAGCCCGACACCCAGCTCCTCGGCGATCAGCAGGAGTTCACCGATGCCGCCGAGGGGTCCGGGGCCCGAGCACGCCACGGCGGTGGCCCGGCCGCCGCTGCGGTCGTCGCCCGCGTAGGCGACGCCGGTGAACAGCCAGCCGACCGGCAACGGCCAGGGCATCCACACCGGGACCTTCGCGCGGTGCACCACGACACCGAGGGCCTCGACACTGGGCGGGATCACCGGCTGCAGCGGGTGCACGGCGCCGTGCACATCGCACTGCCAGGAGTCGGCAAAGAGACCGGGCGCCCTCACCCGGCCACCGCACTTCGGGCAACTGGGTTCGCCCCTCATAGGGGTCAACGGTCCTCCCCGGCAGACGCCGCGTCAAGGACGATCACCCGTCCGGAGCGTGCCTCCGCCCAGCCGAATATGGATGCAATCCGCACTGATCTGCGTTCGTCATGCTCGCCACCGCGTTCGCCGCCGGCCGCAAGACGCCGCCGGCCGGGCTCGCGCACGTGATCACCTTCGCTGCCCTGTCCGGGCTCCGTGGGTGAGCCGGTCGGCTTCCTGGCCGGCTGAAGCCTCGGCAACGCGCTGTTCGCACCGACCGCGCCGGCCGTCATCGCGGGCGTCGCCCGGCCTCGGCATGGCTCATGCCGTCCGTGCCGCCTGGCACCGAAGATCGGGGAGTGGAGCGGCGTCCGCTTGCCCTTCGTGGCGGCCGGCGCGGCGACCGTCCGGGCCCGGCACGCCTCGCGCACCCGCGAGGCCGAGGAATCGGCGCCCCGGCACGGTACGGAGGACGGCGTCACCGCCCTCGCCAACTGGCCTTCGTTACGGCCTGTTTGGAGCCGTCAGTCCAGAGCCACGGACCTGCGCAGTGGATCGCGCAGGTCCGTGCCGCGCGCCAGCCAGCGCTCCTGGAGCTCCGCCGCGCCGTGCACGCGCTTCCACGCGGCCTCGTTGAACGTCATCGGCAGCAGCGGGAGGAAGCGCACGGGGTCCATCGGATCGTCGAGCTCCAGGTCCTCCACCAGGCCGCCCGGCTCCGCCACCAGCACCGAGCTGAACGGCGCACCCGGCCACAGCGGTTCACCGACGTCGAGCGAGGCGCCCGGGGCCACGACGACGCCCTCCACCTGCGGAGAGGCGGCCAGTACGGCGAGGGGCCGCAGCACCTTGTCCGTGTCGGCGAGCCCGGCCCGCACCGAGAGGATCAACTCCGCGCGCGGACCCGCGACCGGGTCGGCGAAGGCCGCGGTGGGGTCCGTCATCGGCTGGGCGGACATGCCGAGAGTGGCGTACCTCACGATGTCCTCGCCGTCGCCCAGGAAGCGCAGGACCTCGATGCGGTCCGTCCCGAGGAAGGTGACCGCGGCGCGCGCGTCCGGTTCGCCCAGGGCGCTGCGCAGCCGGGCCTCGACCAGAGCGAGAACATCATTCATGTCGCGAGCATAAAGCGCGTAAGGAACGGGCAAACACAGGGATTGACCCGTAGTCGGCTGATAGGCTTGGCCGCTGGTCGGGGCAGTACGCCGGGGGATCACCCTCCGACAGCGGCCGGAGGCACTCTCTCCGGTCCCGACGACACGTCATCCCCCACGG
Organism: Streptomyces sp. 5K101; assembly: GCF_046506645.1. Classification (NCBI taxonomy): domain Bacteria; kingdom Bacillati; phylum Actinomycetota; class Actinomycetes; order Kitasatosporales; family Streptomycetaceae; genus Streptomyces; species Streptomyces sp. 5K101. The sequence goes on from NZ_JBKFFO010000007.1 coordinate 301,167, forward strand.
GGGACCGGCCGGAGGAGGTGAGGCTGCGGTGGATCGAAGTCGATCGTGCAGTACCAGCAGCTCTTCCGCACGGCACCGCTCCTCGCGCCACGTCTGATCAGGCGATCCGCGGACCGGTGAGCTGAGGCCTTTCCCGCAGGGGGCCCACGGCACTTCGCACACGGAAGAGCACTTCGTTTTTGCCTGTCTGTAGCGAACGCCGTCACCGCGACCCTGCGGTGCCGCCCGCTTTGCGGACGTATGTCCCACGTCCCCATTCCGGGCTGTGCCACGCCATTCGCCGACGGCCTCTCCGTGAAGGAGCCAGCCATGTCGATGATCCGTGACCTGCGCGCAGCGGTCCGCCCGGCCCTGCGCAAGAGCAGCACCTCGTACAGCACCTACGACGCGACGCGCGACCCGTCCGCGTCCAGCGCGGTGGTCGACTGCGCCGTCTACCGCGACGGCAAGCGGCTGGAGAGCGCCGCCTGCCAGACGCCGCACGAGGCGATGCTGCGGGTGCGCGAGGGCGGCGGCTTCGCGTGGATCGGACTGCACGAGCCGACCGAGGCCGAATTCGCGGGAATCGCGGCGGAGTTCGGGCTCCACCCGCTCGCCGTCGAGGACGCGGTCCACGCCCACCAGCGGCCCAAGCTGGAGCGGTACGACGACACTCTCTTCACCGTCTTCAAGACCATCCACTACGTCGAGCACGCCGAACTGACCGCGACCAGCGAGGTCGTGGAGACCGGCGAGGTGATGGTCTTCACCGGGCGGGACTTCGTCATCACGGTCCGGCACGGCGGCAAGGGCTCGCTGCGCGCGCTGCGGCACGGTCTGCAGAAGGACGCCGAGCTGCTGGCCAAGGGGCCGTCGGCGGTGCTGCACGCCATCGCCGACCACGTGGTCGACGGCTACATCGCGGTCGCCGCGGCGGTGCAGGACGACATCGACGAGGTCGAGATCGACGTGTTCTCCGCGCCCGCGAAGGGCAGCCCGCGCGGCAGCGACGCGGGGCGGATCTACCAGCTCAAGCGGGAGGTGCTGGAGTTCAAGCGGGCCGTCTCGCCGCTGCTGCGGCCGATGCAGCTGCTGAGCGAGCGGCCGATGCGGCTGATCGACCCGGACATCCAGAAGTACTTCCGCGACGTCGCGGACCACCTCGCCCGGGTGCAGGAAGAGGTCATCGGCTTCGACGAGCTGCTGAACTCCATCCTCCAGGCCAACCTGGCCCAGGCGACCGTCGCGCAGAACGAGGACATGCGCAAGATCACCTCCTGGGCGGCCATCATCGCCGTGCCCACGGCGGTCTGCGGGGTCTACGGCATGAACTTCGACTACATGCCGGAGCTGCGCTGGCAGTACGGCTATCCCATGGTGCTCACCGGGATCGCCGGTATCTGTCTCATGATCCACCGGACCCTCAAGCGCAACGGCTGGCTCTGACCGGCCGGCCGGTCGATAGGCTGCGGGCATGACATCCCATCTGCTCGGCCAGGCGCTCGTCGAGGAGGCCACGAAGAAGTCCGGCCTCATCTGGGTGCGTGGCGACGGCCCGGCGCGCGCCCTGTGGCACGTGTGGCACGAGGGCGCCGCGCACGTCGTCGGCGACGGACCCGGCGAGCAGCCCCTGCCCGGCCTGGCCGACGGCGGGACCGCCGAGGTCACCGTCCGCAGCAAGGACAAGGGCGGCCGTCTGGTCGCGTGGACGGCCGCCGTACGCGAGCTTCCGCCGGGCTCGGAGGCGTGGGAAGCGGCGGTGGGCGAGCTCAAGGGCAAGCGGCTGAACGCGCCCGACGCGGAGCGGATGACGGACCGCTGGGCGCGGGAGTGCCGTGTCCTGCGCCTGGAGCCGCGCGACACGACGACCGACCTCCCGGACGGCTCCCTGTCCGCGCCCCCGCTCCCGAGCGCGGCCGTCACCCGCCGCCCGATCCCGGCGGCGCTACCCCGCCTCCTCCTCAAGCGCCGCGCCCGCCCCTAGCCGCGCCTCCGGGCCCGCCCACGTGGGACGCCGAGCCGCGCCCGCGCGCAGCCCCCGGCCGGTCGCACCGACCACGCGGCACGCACGCGCGGCCGCGGCCTCCGGTCCCGCCGGCACGGCGCATGCTGCCGGTCGCCGGCAAGCCCGCAGGCGCACGAAAAGTGCGCCACCACGTGCCAAGCGCGCCCGTGCCCGGTCCGCCGGGCTGCGGGCCGCCACCGCACGCGCCCCAAGCGGCGAGGACCGCTTCACCAGGACCGAGCGCGCCTCGCCGGCGCCGGGGAGCCGTCCCGGGGGCGGAACGGCACCATGGAAGGGGGCGGACGAGGAGGCAGCATGGTCACGTTGCACATCGAGCATGCGATCACCGACCTCACCACCTGGAAGGCCGCGTTCGACCGGCACGCCGAATTCCGTCGGAGGCACGGCGTGCGCGCGTACCGCGTCCAGCAGCCCGTCGACAATCCGGCGTACGTCGTCGTCGACCTGGAGTTCGCCACCGCCGGCGAGGCCGAGCGCTTCCGCGACGCGCTCGTCGCGGACGTCTGGCCGTCGCGCGAGAAGGCGCCCGCGCTCATCGGCACGCCCGTGGCGCGGGTCCTGGACCTCGTCGACGAGGGTTAGTCGCCGGACGTCTTCGGCAGCTGGCCGCCGTAGTCCAGCGTCTCGTCCTTCGACGGCTCGGCCAGCTCGAAGTCCTTGTCCCAGTCCCCGAGCGTGAGCACCCCCGCGCCGCCGGCCCGCGTGAACTTCAGCGGGTAGGGCTTGCCCATCAGCGACACGTCCAGCACGCCGCCCTCCCCCTTGGCCGCGAGGACCTTGATGGTGCGCACGCCGCCCACCTGCGTCCGGTCGCCCTTGCTCAGTTCGCCCTGCATCCCGAGCAGCCCGTCGAGCAGCACATCCATGTCCGTGAAGCCGCGGAACTGCTTGTACGAGGGGTCGCCCTGCGGCACCTTCACGTACTTGTCCTCGAGCTTGTCCGCGGCCTCCTCGTCGGCCTTGCTCGGCTCCTCGCCGTCCTCGCCGTCCGCGTGGTTCCAGAAGCCCGCGTCGGCCTTCAGGAACAGGGTGTCGCCGATGCGCAGCAGTTCGAAGGTGTTGTCCTTCGACGTCACCGACCCGGTGCCGCCGTCCTGCTTGAGCCGCATGTTGAGCTTGTACGTACCGCCCTTGCTGACCAGCGTCCCCGACAGCCGCACCGCGGTGGCCCCGTCGGCCGCCGCCCGCGCCTTGTTCTCGATCTCCTGGGCGGTCAGTCTGCCGATCCCGTTGGTGCCCGCGTCCGGGTCCTCGCCGCACGCCGCGACCCCGACGGTCAGCCCGGCACACAGCACGACGGCAAGCAGGGCACGACGGGCCCGGCCGGCCGAAAGGAGGGGAGTCACCAGCGCCCTGCCTCTCTCATCTTGGGGGATGGCAGACCGCAGCGTACCCGTGCCGGAACAGGGGTCTTGCAGAGAGCCGGACGGACGTGAGACGGGGCGACCACGAACGTGACGGGCTAGCCTGAACCAGTCGAACAACGGCATTTCCGGCAAAGGAGGGGCGGCATGGCAGCAGGCGCCCCCCGGGTCTTCGTCTCGCACCTCGCGGGCGTACCCGTCTTCGACCCCAACGGCGACCAGGTCGGCCGGGTGCGCGACCTGGTGGCCATGCTGCGCGTCGGGCGGCGCCCGCCACGGCTGCTGGGCCTCGTCGTCGAAGTCATCAGCCGCCGCCGCATCTTCCTGCCCATGACCCGGGTCACCGGCGTGGAATCGGGCCAGGTCATCACCACCGGCGTGCTGAACATGCGCCGCTTCGAGCAGCGCCCGACCGAACGCCTCGTACTGGGCGAACTGCTCGACCGTCGGGTGCGCCTCGTGGAAACCGGCGAGGAGGCCACCGTCCTCGACGTGGCGATCCAGCAGCTGCCGGCCCGCCGCGACTGGGAGATCGACAAGGTCTTCGTACGCAAGGGCAAGGGCGGCGCCCTGCGCCGCAAGGGCGAGACGCTCACCCTCGAATGGTCCGCCGTCACCGGCTTCTCGCTGGAGGAGCACGGGCAGGGCGCCGAGAGCCTGCTCGCCACCTTCGAGCAGCTGCGCCCCGCCGACCTGGCCAACGTGCTGCACCACCTCTCCCCCAAGCGGCGCGCCGAGGTGGCCGCCGCGCTCGACGACGACCGGCTCGCCGACGTGCTGGAGGAGCTGCCCGACGACGACCAGGTCGAGATCCTGGGCAAGCTCAAGGAGGAGCGCGCGGCCGACGTGCTGGAGGCCATGGACCCCGACGACGCCGCCGACCTGCTCTCCGAGCTGCCCGAGGAGGACAAGGAACGGCTGCTCATGCTGATGCGCCCGGACGACGCGGCCGACGTGCGCCGGCTGATGTCGTACGAGGAGCGCACGGCGGGCGGGCTGATGACGACCGAGCCGATCGTGCTGCGCCCCGACGCCACGGTCGCCGACGCGCTCGCCCGCGTCCGCCAGGCGGACCTCTCCCCCGCGCTCGCCGCGCAGGTGTACGTGTGCCGGCCGCCGGACGAGACGCCGACGGGCAAGTTCCTGGGCACCGTCCACTTCCAGCGGCTGCTGCGGGACCCTCCGTTCACCCTCGTCAGCTCGATCGTCGACAACGACCTGCCGCCGCTGTCGCCGGACACCCAGCTGCCCGCCGTCACCAGCTATCTCGCCGCGTACAACATGGTCGCCGCGCCGGTCGTCGACGAGAGCGGCTCGCTGCTCGGGGCGGTCACCGTCGACGACGTGCTCGACCACCTACTGCCGGAGGACTGGCGCGAGACCGAGTTCGAGGAGTCCGCGCATGGGTAGCGGCGGCGAGCTCGGATCGGCGGAGCGGGGCGAGGCGCGTGAGCGCATGCCGGCGGGTGCGAGCGCCGCGTCGCGCGCCCGCGCACGGCTCGACCTGCCGCGTCCGCCGCGCCGCGTCCTGCTGCCCGAGTACGACCCCGAGGCGTTCGGGCGGCTGTCGGAGAAGATCGCGCGCTTCATCGGAACGGGCCGGTTCCTCGTCTGGATGACGGTGACGATCATCGCCTGGGTGGTGTGGAACGTCACCGCACCGCAGGACCTGCGGTTCGACGAGTTCCCGTTCATCTTCCTCACGCTGGCGCTGTCCCTGCAGGCCTCGTACGCGGCGCCGCTGATCCTCCTGGCGCAGAACCGGCAGGACGACCGCGACCGGGTCAATCTGGAGCAGGACCGCAAGCAGAACGAGCGGTCGATCGCCGACACCGAGTACCTGACCCGGGAGATCGCGGCGCTGCGCATGGGTCTCGGGGAGGTCGCGACGCGGGACTGGATCCGCTCCGAGTTCCAGGACCTGATCAAGGAGATGGAGGAGCGGCGCGCACTATTCCCGCCCGAGCACCGCAGGCACCGTGACGAAGGCGACCGCTGACAGGGCTTTCCCCGGGCGGGAGGCAGCGCCGTACCATCGTCCGTATGGTTACGGAAGACGCGGTGCTCGAGGCACTGGCGACGGTGAACGACCCCGAGATCAACCGACCGATCACCGACTTGGGCATGGTGAAATCGGTCGACATCGGGGACGACGGCACGGTCGCCGTCACGGTGTACCTCACCGTCTCGGGATGCCCCATGCGCGAGACGATCACGAAGAACGTGACCGACGCGGTCGCCCGCGTCGACGGCGTCAGCCGCGTGGACGTCTCGCTCGACGTCATGAGCGACGAGCAGCGCAAGGACCTGGCGGCGTCGCTGCGGGGCACGACCGCCGAGCGCGAGGTGCCGTTCGCCAAGCCCGGCTCGCTGACCAGGGTGTACGCGGTGGCCTCCGGCAAGGGCGGCGTCGGCAAGTCCTCGGTGACCGTGAACCTGGCGGCCGCGATGGCGGCCGACGGGCTGAAGGTCGGTGTCGTGGACGCCGACATCTACGGCCACAGCGTGCCGCGGATGCTGGGGGCGGACGGGCGTCCCACCCAGGTCGAGAACATGATCATGCCGCCGTCGGCGAACGGCGTGAAGGTCATCTCCATCGGCATGTTCACCCCGGGCAACGCGCCCGTGGTGTGGCGCGGGCCGATGCTGCACCGCGCACTCCAGCAGTTCCTCGCCGACGTCTACTGGGGCGACCTGGACGTCCTGCTGCTCGACCTGCCGCCGGGCACGGGTGACATCGCGATCTCGGTCGCCCAGCTCGTGCCGAACGCCGAGATCCTCGTCGTCACCACGCCGCAGCAGGCGGCCGCCGAGGTCGCGGAGCGGGCCGGTTCCATCGCGGTGCAGACGCACCAGAAGATCGTGGGCGTCGTCGAGAACATGTCGGGCCTGCCGTGCCCGCACTGCGACGAGATGGTCGACGTCTTCGGGACCGGCGGCGGTCAGAAGGTCGCCGAGGGCCTGTCGCGGACGACCGGCACGACGGTGCCGGTGCTGGGCTCGATCCCGATCGACGTGCGGCTGCGCGAGGGCGGCGACGAGGGCAAGCCGGTCGTGCTGACCGACCCCGAATCCCCCGCGGGCTCGGCGCTGCGCACGATCGCGGGCAAGCTGGGCGGCCGCCAGCGCGGCCTGTCGGGCATGAGCCTCGGCATCACGCCGCGCAACAAGTTCTGACGGGCGGCTCTCCCTCCCCGTCCTCTTCCGGACCGGAACCGGGCTTCGCCCGAGGAGCTGTTCGGGAAGGGGCGGGGACGGCGGGCCGCGGTCAGGCCGGGTAGGCCGACACGTCCACCACCGCGAACGCCAGGCCGTACGCGCTCATCCCTCGGCCGTACGCCCCGATGTGCACTCCCGCGGTGCGGCTGTCGTCGCGGGTGCCGGCGGTCGTCCCGGCGAGCACCCAGCCGAACTCGGACTCGCGATAGTGGAACGGCGTCGGCACCCCGTCCACCGGAAGCGACAGCATCGACCACGCCGGACCCGCCAGGTCGTCCGCGAGCTCGAACGCCGTCTCCGTCTGCTGGTCCAGCCAGTCGTCGCGCAGCGAGTGGTCCAGCTGCGGGGGCCAGGTGTGGGCCAGCAGGCCCGAGCCGGCCAGCCAGGCCGCGGACGAGGCCGTCGTGGCGTCCAGGACGCCCGTACCGTCGCCGCTGTGCCGCAGCGGGCTCGCCGCGACCGTCACGACCACGGCGAAGCGCTCCTTGGCCGTTCCCGCCACCTCGGACCGTATCGACGGCTCGTCGCCGTGACCGATGGCGCCGTGCTGAACGGTTCCGTCCGCCGCGGTGCCCACATGCATCAGCCGGCGCGGACCGGTGAACGCCTCGTCCAGCCCGTACCAGGGGAAGCCGGCGCTCATGAAGCCGTCTGCCGTACGCCGGGCAGCCTCCTCAGCCGTTCCCCCCTGCGTCGTGCCAGGATCGCTGTCGCCCCGGGCCGGCTCCTCGCCGACCGTGTCCTGCGCCGTCACCCGACTCGTCGTCGCCATCTATCCGGCCGCCTCCTCCGTCGTTCGTTCCTTCAGCGGACCCGCCCCCCTCGGGCGTCCTCACTGCCGGACAGATGGAGAGGATAGCCACCCCGCCCCCGTGCGCAGGGGATGACGGAGCTCGAGCGTGCTCAGGTGGCGTCCGCGTCGAACGGCGGCCGCTCGTTCCGCTCGGCGCTCTCGCGCTTCTTCAGCAGGTCGGGGCCGCCCGAGGGCGAGCCGTTCACCGCGGCCGGGACGGAGCTCTCGGACACGCCGGACGGCTCCTTGCCGTTGACGGCGTCCGTGACCTCGCTGATCTCCTTCTTGAGGTCGAAGCTGCTGCGGAGCTCCTTCAGCTCCTTGAGGTCCTCGTTCTCCGCGAGCTGCTTGCGCAGATACGTCTTCGGGTTGAGGTCCTCGAACTCGAAGTCCTTGAATTCCGGACCCAGTTCACTGCGGATGTCCTCCTTGGCGCTCTCGGAGAACGCCCGGACCTTCCGGATGAAGCGGGCGGCGTCCTGGATCACCTTCGGCAGCTTGTCGGGGCCGAAGATGAGCACGGCGAGGATCACGAGAGCCACCAGCTCCAGTCCGCCTATGTCATTGAACACCCTGCTGCTCCTCGTGTTCTCTGTGGCCCGCAGGTCGGATGGGGTCCGGACCCGAACCACGGTACCTGGCGAATCTGTCGCCCCGGTACCTTCCGGACGCCGCGCAGATGGTCATGAGCTGTCCGCTGAGCCGAGCGTCAGCGTCAGCGTCCGTTCATCGCCGCCACGCCTGATCGTGAGCTCCAGCCGGTCGCCCGGGCGGTGGGCACGGATCTTGACGATGAGCTCCTCGCCGCTGTGCACCCGCTGGCCGTCGACCTTGGTGATCACGTCGCCGGGCTTGACGCCGGCCTTGGCGGCCGGGCCGTCGGGGGTGACCGAAGGGGTGTCGTCCTTGCCCCGCTCGCCGACCCGGGCCCCGTCGCCCGTGAACTTCATGTCGAGGCTCACACCGATCACCGGGTGCGTCGCCTTGCCGGTGTTGATCAGCTCCTCCGCGACGCGCTTGCCCTGGTTGATCGGGATGGCGAAGCCGAGACCGATCGAGCCCGCCTGGCCGCCGTCCGCGCCCGCCCCGGTGTCGGCGGCCCGGATCGCGCTGTTGATGCCGATGACCCGCGCCTGGCTGTCGACCAGGGGGCCGCCCGAGTTGCCCGGGTTTATCGGGGCGTCGGTCTGGAGCGCGTCGACGTAGCTGACGTCGCTGCCGTCGCCCTTCTCGCCGCCGGCCGTGATCGGGCGCTCCTTGGCGCTGATGATCCCGGAGGTGACCGTGTTCTGGAGGTCGAACGGGGCGCCGATGGCGACGACGGGGTCGCCGACCCGGACGTTGTCGGAGTTGCCGAGCGGCAGGGGCTTCAGTCCGGAGACCCCCGTGACCTTGACGACCGCGAGGTCGTATCCGCTGTCCTTGCCGACGAGGGTGGCCTCGGCCGTCTCCCCGCCGCTGAACGTGATCGTGATGTCGCCGGAGGTCCCGGCCGGGTCGACGACATGGTTGTTGGTGAGGATGTGGCCCTGCCGGTCCAGGACGAAGCCGGTGCCCGTGCCCTGTTCACCGCCGCCGCTGACATGCAGGGTGACGACGCTGGGCAGGGCGCTGGCCGCGATGCCCGCGACGCTGTCGGGCGCGCGGTCCGCGCTCTCGCTGCCCGCCTGGGGCAGCTCCACCTGGGGCATGCCGCCGTTGCGCTCGACGTACGCGCCGATGGCACCGCCCGCGCCGCCCGCGACCAGGGCGATAACGAGCGCGCCGATGAGCAGGGGGCCGCGCCTGCGCCTCCTGGCGACCGGCTCGCCGGACTCGGTGAACGGCCGGCCCGGCGCGCTCCAGGGGTCGTACTGCAGCCACACGGAGTTCAGCGGCTGCGGCCGCTCGTCGCCAGGCGACTGCGGGTGGGCGGCTGCGGGCTCGGGCTGCGGATGCGCCACGGGCAGGGCGGGCGGGGCGGGCTGCGGTGCCGCGTACCGCGGCGGCACGGGCGTCCCCTGCGCCTGGGTCGGTACCGGCCGCTGCACGGGAGGCGCGGGCGCCCAGGGCCCCGGCCCACCGTAGGGCGGAGTGCTGTACGGGTCGGGGTCGTGCAGAGGCGTCGGCCGGGAGAAACCCGTCGCAACGGGCGCGGGGGCGACATCCGCCGGAGCCGGGGCCTCCGGCTCGGCGGGCGGTGTCGGGGCGACGCCCGCGTCCGTGGCGACCGGCTCCGTAGGCGCGGCCGGAGCGGCTGCAATGTCGGCCAGTCCGGCGGGCGCAGCCTGGGCGGCCGCCGTGGCCGTCGAGGTCGGGTCGGTCGGCTGCGGCGGCATCGCCGTCGTCGAGGCCGTGCCCTCCGGATCGGCGGCCGCCATGGCCGTGGCGATGGGCTCGGCGGGCGCAGCCGAGGCGACCACCGTGTCCGTGGCGACCAGATCGGCGGGCACGGCCGGGGCGGCCGGCTCCGCGGAGGCACCTTGGGCGGGCGCCGTGGCCGCCGTGGCCGTCGGCGCCGACTTGGTCGGGGTCGGCTGCGGCGGGATCGCCGTCGTCGAGGCCGTGGCGACCGGCTCCGCGGGCGCAGCCGGGGCGGCCGCCGTGGCCGCCGGAGTCAGGTCCGTCGGCTGCGGCGGGATCGCCGTCGTCGACGCCGTCGTCGTTTCCCGCGCGTCGGTCGGCTCGGACCGCTCCTGGCCGGAGGGCGTCACTCGCACCGCGCTGGGGCGGCTCCACCACTTGGCCTTCGATCCGGTGGGCTTCCCGTCGTCCATGTTCTCCCCGCAAACTGCCGGCCTCTGCGGTACCCCCGCGGGGCACGCACCCTGGATTCAACCAGGTTTGCGAATCCCTGCGCAGGGGCCGGTGCGTGCAGCCGTCAGTGCCGGGGCGCCATCGACGAGCCGGGTGCCGTCGGAGCCGCGAGATGCGTCGGGGCCGGGGTGGCGGTCGATGACGCGACCGGCCCGCCGGCGAGCGGGAACCCGGACGCCGTCGGCCGTATCAGCGGCGGCAGGGCGGCGGAGTTGTACATCAGCAGCGCGGCCGTGTACGGGTGCGCCTGCTGCGGGCTCGGCGGTGCGGTGGGCGCGACGGCGTGGAACGGGCCGGTGGCCGGCCGCACCGGCGTACCCGTCGCACCCCGGCGGCGGTCTCCCTCCACGCCGCGCAGCGAGACCGCGCCGCCTGTCGTCGTGGCTCCGGAGGAGGCACCGGCCGGCCCGGCGGACGCTGTACGCACCGGGGTCACCCTGCTGCCACCGCTTTGGCCGCGGGCGCTCGTCTCACCCGAGACGTCCAGGGGCACGGCTCCGCCGAGCGCGATGGCGGCGAAGGACACGGCACTGGCCGCGGCGAACGCGAAGCGTCTGCCGCGCCACGGGGAGCGCTCAGCGTCCGCACGGCCGACCTCGTGAATACGGAAGCCGCTGCCCGCCCCCGGCAGGACCGCCGCATGCGTGCCCCCGGGGACGTACCCGAAGGTCTCCCCGCGCGGTTCGCGGGTATGTCCCGCGGACGGGTTCAGAGCTCCGAGAACGCCGTCGGAGGGGCGGCCGCCGAAGGGACCGCCGCGGTCGTCGTCGATGCCCGTGTCGGCGGGCAGCCCCTGGAGCCGGGCGAGCAGCCCCGCGGACAGCGGCGGCGGTGCGGACTGCGCGAACACGCTCTTGAGGCGGCGCTGGTCGTCGGCCTCCGCCTTGCACTTGGGACAGGTCGCCAGATGCGCGAGGACGCGGTCGCGCACGTCGTGTTTCAGCTCGCCGTCGACCAGTGCGGCGAGCCGGTCCCCCAGGTGCTGCTCCGCGGGGGTCGGACTGGTGCCACTCACGCCGGTGCGACCTCCCCGGCAAGGCCGACGACGCCCGCCAGGGACCGCTGCTGCTCGGCACGGGCCTCGGGGGACCGGTGCTGCAGGGCCTTGCGCAGATGCGAGCGGCCGCGGTGGATACGGCTGCGGACGGTGCCGAGCTTCACGCCCAGGGTCGCGGCGATCTCCTCGTACGACAGCCCCTCGATGTCGCAGAGCACCACGGCGGCGCGGAACTCGGGGGCGAGGGTGTCCAGCGCCTGCTGCACATCGGCGTCGAAGTGGGTGTCGTTGAAAGCCTGCTGGGGGGACGGCTCACGGCTGGGCAGGCGCTCGGCCGCGTCGTCGCCGAGGGCGTCGAAGCGGATGCGCTGCTTGCGGCGGACCATGTCCAGGAAGAGGTTGGTCGTGATGCGGTGGAGCCAGCCCTCGAACGTGCCGGGGGTGTACGTCGACAGCGAACGGAAGACGCGGACGAACACCTCCTGGGTGAGGTCCTCGGCGTCGTGCTGGTTGCCCGTGAGGCGGTAGGCCAGGCGGTAGACCCGAGCGCTGTGCGTGCTGACGATCTCCTCCCAGGTGGGAGGGGTCCACGCCTGCGATTCCGCATCCGATGCGAAGGTCGCGGTGGCTACGGAGTCGGCGGGCACGGAACGGTCAGCGGTGTTGGTCACGGATTTGGGCTCACCCACCGACCTGAGGAAGCGCCTGAGCACTCCTCCCCGATCCGCAGGTGCAGCCGCACCTCCCCTGTCAGCTCTGGTGGTGTCCAGCGGAGCCCCTACCATAGCCACCTCGCCCGTTAGCTCCGGATAAGAATCTTTACGTGGATTTGGGTCCGTGCACCCGGGGCCTGCCGTCCGGCCCCGATCCACGTACTCTTCCCGTCCTTCTCCAACGTCCGGTCCCATCTGCGGGTTCCCGGGCGCAGCGGATACAGTCAGGTCGCGCCAACTACGGGGACAGGAGAGGGTCATTACCGCCAACCGGCAGACGAGCTGGGCGTTCGCCGACGCCTTTGTCGCCGAGGACGACGCTCTGCGCTGGGCCCGCGAGCGGGCCCGGGAAGCAGGGCTGCCCTCGGTGTCGCCCGGCACCGGCTCCGCGCTGCGCCTGCTGGCCGCCACCGCCGACGCCAAGGCCGTGGCCGAGATCGGGACCGGGACCGGTGTCTCGGGGATCTACCTGTTGCAGGGCATGCGGCCCGACGGCGTGCTGACCACGGTCGACCTGGAGCCGGAGCGCCAGCAGTTCGCGCGGGAGGCGTTCCGCGCGGCCGGCTTCGCGGGGAACCGCGCGCGCTTCATCCCGGGCGGCGCGCTGGACGTCCTGCCGCGGCTGGCCGACGGCGGGTACGACCTCGTCTTCTGCGACGGGGACCGTACGGAGTCGCTGGAGTACCTAGCTGAATCGTTGCGCCTGCTCCGTCCGGGCGGGCTGGTCTGCTTCGAGGGCGTGTTCGCGGACGGCCGCACGGTGGACTCGGCGGCGCAGCCGTCGGAGGTGCTGAGGGTGCGGGAGCTGCTGCGTACGGTGCGGGAGAGCCCGGAGCTGCTGCCGACGCTGCTGCCGGTGGGCGACGGCCTGCTCTGCGCGGTCCGGCGCGGCTGACCGCTGCGGCGGGGGCCGCCGCGGCTGACCCGCCCGTGCGCCACCCCGGGACGGGCCGCTGCGCGGCATCAGTCGTCAGCCCCGACGGCCCGCGGGCAGAAAGCGCGCTGCCCCGGCACATGCGTGCCGGGGCAGGCGAAGAATCAGGGCGCGTCAGCCGACGACCTTCTTCAGGGCGTCACCCAATGCGTCGGCTTCGTCCGGAGTCAGCTCGACGACAAGCCGACCGCCGCCTTCGAGCGGAACGCGCATGACGATGCCCCGCCCCTCCTTGGTCACCTCGAGCGGGCCGTCGCCCGTCCGCGGCTTCATGGCCGCCATGCTCGTTCCCCTTCCTGAAACCAGCTCATCGCAGCCGGCGGCCCCATGAGAGGTGCTGTGTCACCGGCATCGAACACATTGCTTCCAGGCCATTATCCCGCATGGCGGGACCCAAAGACCAACATCAGTCGGCATCGCTTACGCAACGCGCTTTCGCAAAACCACCCAATTCGGGGATCGGCCTGCGATACTTCGCCACCCTCCGAAGCCGCCACGACAAGGATTGTTTGACGCAGGTCACATGTCCCCGCCCGGCGATCTCCGCCATGCTGGGCCCCGACATTGCCGTCAGAACCGTAAAGGGGACCCGCCATGGCCGACGCCGTGCTGTACGACGTGAGCGACGGACTCGCGACGATCACGATCAACCGGCCCGAGGCCATGAACGCCATGAACGTCGAGGCGAAGGTCGCGCTGCGGGACGCCGCGCGGGCCGCCGCCGCGGACCCCGGCGTCCGCGCGGTCCTGCTCACGGCGACGGGCAAGGCGTTCTGTGTGGGGCAGGACCTCAAGGAGCACGTGGAGCTGCTGGCCGCGGACCGCGAGTCGGGCAGCGGCGGCACCATGAGCACGGTGCGGGAGCACTACAACCCGATCGTCCGCGCGCTGACCGAGATGCCGAAGCCGGTCGTCGCGGCCGTGAACGGCGTCGCCGCCGGTGCCGGGCTGGGCTTCGCCCTCGCCGCCGACTACCGGATCGTCGCCGACACGGCCAAGTTCACGACGTCGTTCGCGGGCGTGGCGCTGACCGCGGACTCGGGGGTGTCGTGGACGCTGCCCCGGCTGATCGGCCAGAGCCGCGCGGCCGACCTGCTGCTGTTCCCGCGGTCGTTCTCCGCACAGGAGGCGTACGACTGGGGCATCGCGAACCGGCTGGTCCCGGCGGACGAGCTGGCCTCGGAGGCCGTGGCCGTGGCCCGGGGGCTGGCCGAGGGGCCGACGGTCGCGTTCGCCGCGCTGAAGGAGTCGCTGGCGTACGGCGCGAGCCGTTCGCTGAGCGAGGCGCTGGACAAGGAGGAGGAGCTGCAGTCGAAGGCGGGCGCCTCCGAGGACCACGCGATCGCCGTGCAGGCCTTCCTGGCGAAGGAGAAGCCGAAGTACCTCGGACGCTAGGTCCGCTCTGGTGGATCAGGGGCGGGGGCCACGGGCCACGCAGTCGGCGAGGTGGTCGTCGACCAGGCCGCACGCCTGCATCAGGGCGTAGGCCGTCGTCGGTCCGATGAAGCGCAGGCCGCGCTTCTTGAGGGCCTTGGACAGCGCGGTCGACTCGTCGCTGATGGGCGGGACGTCGGCCAGGGTCCGCGGGACCGGGCGCCCGGCCGGATCCGGGGCGTAGGACCAGATCAGTGCGTCGAGCTCGCCGGCGGGCCAGTCGGCGAGCACGCGCGCGTTGGCCATGGCCGCCTCGATCTTGGCGCGGTTGCGGATGATGCCCGTGTCGGCGAGGAGGCGCTCCTGGTCGGCGTCGGTGAACGCCGCGACCGAGGCGATCTTGAAGCCGTCGAAGGCGCTGCGGAAGCCCTCCCGGCGGCGCAGGATCGTGATCCAGGACAGGCCGGACTGGAAGGCTTCCAGGCAGAGCCGCTCGAACAGGGCGTCGTCGCCGTGGACGGGGCGGCCCCACTCCTCGTCGTGGTAGGCCACGTAGTCCGCGGTGGACAGGCCCCAGGGGCAGCGCAGCACGCCGTCGGGGCCGGGCACGGCGCCGGCGCTCATCGCTCCGGCTCCTCTTCCGGCTTGCCGAACAGGTCGCGCGGGCCGGCCGCGCTCGCCCGCGCGCCGGCCAGCGCCGACTCCAGCTCCGCGATACGCGCGTCCCGCTCGGCGAGCTCGGCGCCGAGCCGGTCCAGGACGTCGTCGACGTTGTCCATGCGGTAGCCGCGCGGGGCCACGGGCAGACGCAGGGCCTCCACGTCCGCGCGGCCCAGCGGGCGGTTGACCGGGAGGGGGTCGGTCAGCTGCTCGGGCGCCGCCTCGGGCAGGGCCGCGCTGTCGCCGCCGCCGACGACGGCGAGCGTGACCGCGGCGACGACCACGACCATCGCGATCAGCAAGAACAAGAACACGAGCGACCCTCTCCCCTGACGACCTGGGAACGCCCCGGCGGAACACTCCCGTGCCGATCGTGCCACGGGACACTGACAGTAGGGTCGCAGGGCGGACGATCTGAGGAGGAAACTGCGGATGCTGCGGCTGGGACGGCGCGAGTTCGACGCGCACGAGCCGGTGATCATGGCGATCGTGAACCGGACGCCCGACTCCTTCTACGACCAGGGCGCCACGTTCCGCGACGAGCCCGCGCTGGCCCGGGTCGAGCAGGCCGTGGCCGAGGGCGCGGCCATCATCGACATCGGCGGGGTGAAGGCGGGGCCCGGCGAGGAGGTGAGCGCCGAGGAGGAGGCGCGGCGCACGGTGGGGTTCGTGGCCGAGGTCCGCCGGCGCCACCCGGACGTGGTGATCAGCGTCGACACGTGGCGGCACGACGTGGGCGAGGCGGTGTGCGAGGCGGGCGCCGACATGCTGAACGACGCGTGGGGCGGGGTCGACCCGCGGCTGGCCGAGGTCGCCGCGCGGTACGGCGCCGGTCTGGTGTGCACGCACGCGGGCGGCGCCGAGCCGCGGACGCGCCCGCACCGGGTGGCGTACGACGACGTCATGGCGGACATCCTGCGGGTCACCGTCGGGCTCGCCGAGCGGGCCGTCGGGCTGGGTGTACGCCGGGACGGGATCATGATCGACCCCGGCCACGACTTCGGGAAGAACACCCGGCACAGTCTGGAGGCGACCCGCAGGCTGGGGGAGATGACGGCGACCGGCTGGCCGGTGCTGGTCTCGCTGTCGAACAAGGACTTCGTCGGCGAGACGCTCGACAAGCCGGTCAAGGAGCGGGTGCTCGGCACGCTGGCGACGACCGCCGTCTCGGCCTGGCTCGGGGCGCAGGTCTACCGGGTGCACGAGGTGGCCGAGACCAAGCAGGTGCTGGACATGGTCGCGGCGATCGCGGGCCACCGTCCGCCGACGGTCGCCCGACGGGGACTGGCCTGACGGCGGGGCCGCCGGTGCGCTCCCGGGGACGTCCGGGGCACACCGGCGGCGTACGGGTCTACCTGCCGGTCTCCTTGGTGACCATGGAGACCGCCTCCGCCACGTCGTCCGTGACGTGGAAGAGCAGCAGGTCACGCTCCGACGCCTTGCCCTGCGCGACCACGGTGTTGCGCAGCCAGTCGACCAGGCCGCTCCAGTACGTGGTGCCGAACAGGACGATCGGGAAGCGGGTCACCTTGCGGGTCTGGACGAGCGTGAGCGCCTCGAACAGCTCGTCCAGGGTGCCGAGCCCCCCGGGCAGCACGACGAAGCCCTGCGCGTACTTCACGAACATCGTCTTGCGGACGAAGAAGTAGCGGAAGTTCACGCCGATGTCGACGTGCTGGTTGATGCCCTGCTCGAAGGGCAGCTCGATGCCGAGACCGACGGAGATCCCCTTGCCCTCCCGTGCGCCCTTGTTGGCGGCCTCCATGGCGCCCGGCCCGCCGCCGGTGATCACGGCGAAGCCCGCGTCGACCAGTGCCCGGCCGAGCTTCACCCCGACCTCGTACTCCGGCGACCCGGGGCGGGTGCGGGCGGAGCCGAAGACGCTGATGGCGCTGGGCAGTTCGGCCAGCGCGCCGAAGCCCTCGACGAACTCCGACTGGATGCGCATGACCCGCCAGGGGTCGGTGTGCACCCACTGGGAGTCGCCTTCGGTGTCCAGCAGCCGCTGGTCGGTGGTGGTCGGCTGGACCTGTTCCCTTCGGCGCAGTACCGGTCCCAGTCGCTGCTCCTCCAGCGCGCGCAAACCCTCGGAGTTGCTGCTCATGACCTGCTCCCTCCGCCGAACATCATTTTTCTTCGGGCCAGGGTAGGTCGGCGGACGTTAAGAATGGCGAAATCGGGGCGATCCGCCGGCGTTCGATGTGCGGAAGCACAGCCGCCGTGCCGGGCCGGTCAGTGCCCGCACGGCGGCCGGGGCGGTCAGGCGGTGAGCCACTCCCGTAGCCGCTCCTCGCAGTGCGTGATCTTGTCGGCGACCACGCGCTCGTCCCGCTTGTGGGCGAGAAGCGCGTCGCCGGGGCCGTAGTTGACGGCCGGCACTCCGAGGGCGCTGAACCGTGAGACGTCCGTCCAGCCGAACTTGGGCTGCGCGGTGCCGCCGACGGCGGCCATGAACGCGGCCGCTGCCGGGTGCGAGAGTCCGGGCAACGCGCCGCCTGTGTGGTCGTCCACCACGAATTCGCTCACTCCGCAGTCGGCGAACACCTCACGGACGTGGGCTTCGGCCTCCTCCATGCTGCGGTCGGGCGCGTAGCGGTAGTTGACGACCACGGTGCACGCGTCGGGGATGACATTGGTGGCCACACCGCCCTCAATGCCCACGGCGTTGAGGCCCTCGCGGTACTCGAGTCCGTCGATGACCGGCCGGCGCGGTTCGTAGGCGGCAAGGCGGGCGAGGATCGGGGCGGCGGCGTGAATGGCGTTGGACCCCATCCAGCTGCGCGCGGAGTGGGCGCGCTCACCCTCCGTGCGGAGGTGGACGCGCAGCGTGCCCTGACAGCCGCCCTCGACCTGGGCGTCGGAGGGCTCCAGCAGGACCGCGAAGTCGCCCGTGAGCCAGTCGGGGTGGGCGTCGGCCACATGACCAAGGCCGTTCAGGTGTGCTGCGACCTCCTCGTTGTCGTAGAAGACGAACGTGAGGTCGCGGTTCGGCTCGGGAACGGTGGCCGCGATGCGCAGCTGGACGGCGACGCCCGACTTCATGTCGCTGGTGCCGCAGCCCCACAGGATGCCGTTCTCGTCGAGACGCGAGGGGAGGTTTCCCGCCACCGGCACAGTGTCGATGTGCCCGGCGAGCACGACGCGCTCGGCCCGCCCCAGGTGCGTACGGGCCACGACGTTGTTGCCGTACCGGTCGACGGTGAGGTGGGGCAGGGGGCGCAGGGCCTGCTCGATGGCGTCGGCGAGGGGCTTCTCCTCGCCGCTGACCGAGCGGAAGTCGACCAGCGCTGCAGTGAGCGCCGGGCCGTCCTGGGTGAGGTCGAGCACGGTTTCGGGCATGGCTCAGACCCTAACGCCACCTCCAGTACCGTGGGCGTCGTGTCCGAGACCGCCTCCCCTGTCCGGCGCGGCCGCCTCCTTCGCTTCGCGGCCGCGCTCCTCGTGCTGCTGGCTCTCATCGGCTACGTCGTCGTGCAGTACAGGACCGGCGGCGGCCCGCCGCGCTGCGTCGTGCGCACGGCGGAGGACGGCGGCACCTCGTACGAGCTGTCGGCGGAGCAGGCGGACAACGCGGCAACGATCTCGGCGGTCGGCACCACCCGGGGCATGCCCCAGCGCGCGGTCACCATCGCGCTCGCGACCGCGCTCCAGGAGTCGGCACTGCGCAACATCGAGCACGGCGACCGTGACTCGCTCGGCCTGTTCCAGCAGCGTCCCTCGCAGGGCTGGGGCACGCCGCAGCAGATCCTCGACCCGGTGTACGCGGCCGGGAAGTTCTACGACCATCTCGCCGAGGTGCCCGGGTACTCGCGGCTGCCGCTGACCGTGGCCGCCCAGCGCGTCCAGCGCAGCGGCTTCCCGCAGGCGTACGCGAAACACGAGCCGGACGCCACGCTGCTGGCGGCGGCGCTCACGGGCCGTGCGGCGGCCACGCTGACCTGCGAGTCCCGCGAGGGCGAGCGGTCCGGCGACCCGGTGCGGCTGCGGTCGGAGCTGGTGCGCGCCTTCGGGTCCGACGTGCTGCCGCGCGGCGGTGCGGGTCGCGGGAGCGCCGGCGCCGAGGACACGACGGAGCTCGCCGTTCCGGTGTCGTCGACGGCGGCGGACGGGGGCGCGGCGTCCCGGCGGGGCTGGGAGCTGGCGCACTGGGCGGTGGCCCGTGCGGACGTGCTGCGCATCGCGGAGGTCTCGTACGGGGGCCGGGTCTGGAGCGCGGAGAGGTCCGGGGAGGGCTGGCGCACGGAGCCCTCCGGCGCGGGCGCGCCCGGCGGCACCGCCGATCAGGGCACGGGCGACGTCCGTATGCGGCTCGCACAGTAGTCCGTCGCCTCGCTCGAAGGAGGCATTCCACTCGCTTCGCCCGGAGGGTCTGCGGCTCGGTCGCGCCGGCCCGGGTCCATGCCCCGAATCCCTTTGCCCGCAAGGGAAGTGACGGTTCGCCGCCGTACCGGACATGGCATCGTTTGCCCGTTTTCCCGTGAAACCGATTATGCGACGCGTTACCAATTCTTTACCCCAGGGCACCGCAACTTCCCCCGCACTCTCCACGGTTGTCAGGTCGTCCGTACGCCGGACAGCACGATCACGCACCACGCACAGTCCGAACGTCCTCTCGCTTCAAGGAGCATCATGTCCCTCCCCCTGACCCGTCGGATCGCCCGTGCCGCGCTGCTCATCGCGGCGGGAGCAGCTCCCGTGGTCGGTGCGGCCGGCTCCGCAGGCGCCGTGGAGATCCCCGAGGCCCCGGTCGGCGGCCTGACGGCCCTCGACTCGGACAACGTCGACGGCACGGTCGACCGAGTCTCGAGGGAGACCACCAAGGTGGCCCGCCAGGTCGGCGGCAAGCCGGTCGAGAAGGCCGCGCCCGCCGCGACCAGGACCGTCGGCAAGGCCGTCGGCAAGGCGGCCAGGACGGCCGCCCCGGTCGCCACGAAGGCCGCCGGTGAGACCGCCGGTGAGGCGGGCGGCCTGATCGGCGGCGCCACCAAGGGCGGTCTGCCGACCGACTCGCTCGGCCGTGGCGGGATGCCCACCGGCACGCTCGGCGGTCTGCCGCTGGGCGGCTGATCCGCCGCCGGCCCCTCGACGCGTCGGCGGGCCGAGGGACCGACCGGCACGGTGAACGCGAAGGGCCCGGGAGCCGCTGCTCCCGGGCCCTTCCGCACATCCGGTGCGACGACGGCGCCCGGGAACGGTAAAAGCTCAGCCAAGCCGCTTCACGGCCGCCTCGACCCGCTCGTCGGTCGCCGTGAAGGCCACCCGTACGAACCGCTCGCCCGCCTGCCCGTAGAAGTCGCCGGGCGCGACGAGGATGCCGAGGTCCGCCAGGTACCCGACGGTCTCCCAGCACGGCTCGTCCCGCGTCGCCCACAGGTACAGGCTGGCCTCGCTGTGCTCGATGCGGAAGCCGTGCGCCTCGAGCGCCGAGCGCAGCGCCGTGCGGCGGGCCGCGTACCGGGCACGCTGCTCGGTGACGTGCGCGTCGTCGCCGAGGGCGGCGACGGTCGCCGCCTGTACGGGAGCCGGGGTCATCATTCCGCCGTGCTTGCGGATCCGGAGCAGTTCGCCGAGCACGTCCGCGTCACCGGCGATGAACGCGGCACGGTACCCGGCGAGGTTCGAGCGCTTGGAGAGCGAGTGGACGGCGACGACGCCCTCGTACGTGCCGCCGCAGACGTCCGGGTGCAGCACGGACACCGGCTCGGCCTCCCAGCCGAGCTCCAGGTAGCACTCGTCGCTGAAGACCAGCACGCCGTGCTCGCGCGCCCAGGCGACGATACGGATCAGCTCGTCCTTGGCCAGCACCTTGCCCGTGGGGTTGGACGGCGAGTTCAGCCACAGCAGCTTGAGGCCGGCCGGATCGAGCTCCGTGGGGTCGTCGTAGACGACGGGCTCCGCGCCGCACAGGCGCGCGCCCACCTCGTACGTCGGGTAGGCGAGCCGGGGGTGGGCGACCTTGTCCCCCGCGCCGAGGCCGAGCTGCGTCGGCAGCCAGGCCACCAGTTCCTTGGAGCCGACGACGGGCAGGACGTTGGTGTGCCCGGCGTTCACCGCGCCGAGCCGGCGCTCCACCCAGCCCACCAGCGCGTCCCGCAGCGGGGCCGTGCCCCACACCGTGGGGTAGCCGGGCGAGTCGGCGGCGGCCACGAGCGCCTGCTGGATCAGCGGGGGCACCGGGTCGACGGGCGTGCCGACGGAGAGGTCGACGATGCCGTCCGGGTGGCCCGCGGCCGTCGCCTTGTACGGCTCGAGCTTGTCCCAGGGGAAGACGGGGAGGCGCGAAGAGACTGAGGCCACGGCGGCGCTCGCTTTCTGGTACGTGGGCGTCAAACGCCTCGGTCCCGTACGGACGACGAGCCGTACGGGACCGGAGGATGCGGATCGGATCTGCCGTCCCGCGGCGGATCAGCGGCTCAGCGGCCGATCCGCCGGCGAAGGGCGGCTCGGTCCGGGCGGCTGATCAGCCGTTCTGCGGGGGCAGCGCGGCGATGAAGGGGTGGTCGCGCTCGATCAGGCCGAGCTTGGAGGCACCACCGGGCGAACCGAGCTCGTCGAAGAACTCGACGTTCGCCTTGTAGTAGTCCTTCCACTCCTCCGGGGTGTCGTCCTCGTAGAAGATGGCCTCCACGGGGCAGACCGGCTCACAAGCACCGCAGTCGACGCATTCGTCCGGGTGGATGTACAAGGACCGGGAGCCCTCGTAGATGCAGTCGACGGGGCACTCCTCGATGCACGCCTTGTCCTTGACGTCGACACAAGGCTGCGCGATGACGTAGGTCACGCTGTCGTTCCTCCTCGGTAAGGGCTGGCTTGCGCGGGAGCGCGGCGTCGTCGATGCCCGCCCCTAGTATCTCCGTTCTTGGCAACGATCCGAACAGGAGGGGCTCGCAGAGCTGTGGAATTCACTGCCGGCGGACGACTCAATATCCGTATTACACCTGATGACGTGGGGAAACGAGTCTCCGTCCGGACCCTGGACGCGGCCGGCGGCCCGGGACACGCCTTCACCGACACGGTCGGTGTTCTCACATCATGGACCAGAGGTGTGCTGCTGATCACACGGCGGACCGGCGAAGTCGTCCACATCGCGGAATCGTCCCTGGTCGCGGGCAAGGTCGTGCCTGCGGCACCGGCCCGGCGCAGGGGTCCGGCGGCCGGTTTCGAGGAGCTCGCGCGGGTGATGGCCAGGGCGTGGCAGCCGGTGGAGAGCGAGCGGCTCGGGGACTGGGAGCTGCGGGCGTCGTCCGGCTTCACCCGGCGCGCCAATTCGGTGCTGGCGCTCGGCGACCCGGGGATGGAGCTCGACGCGGCGCTGGAGCGGGTGCGCGACTGGTACGGGCGGCGCGGTCTGCCGGCGTACGTGCAGACCGCGACCGGCGCCGCGGGCACACAGGAGGAGCTGTGCGCCGCGCTGGAGGAGCGCGGCTGGCGGCGCGAGGTCTCGGCCGAGGCGCAGGTCGGCGGCCTCGCGCCGGTCGGCGATCTGGACGCGGACGTCACGCGGGTGCAGCTGGCGCGCACCGTCGACGAGACCTGGCTGCGGCGCTACCAGCGGTCCGGTGTGCCGGGCCCCCATGTGCTCCAGGTCCTGGGCAGCGGCCCTTCGGTGTGGTTCGCCACCGTGCCGGGCACCGGGGAGGTGCCCGCGGCGATCGGCCGATGTGTGGTCGACGCACGCTGGGCGGGCTTCATGGCCGTGGAGGTCGACCCCGAGTACCGCCGTCAGGGTCTCGCCAGGGCGGTCATGGCGGCCCTCGCCCGCCGGGCACTGGAGGAGGGCGCGTCGGCCGCGTGGCTGCAGGTGGAGACGGACAACGAGGCGGCCCGCGCCCTCTACGCAGGCATGGGCTTCGCGGTCCACCACCACTACCACCACTTCCGAGCGGCGTAGACGGGTACGAGAGGCGTATGCAGCACGATTCCCGGCGGCAGGCCTGGCGGGAGCGGTTCGCCGACGAGGCCCGCGCCGAACGTTCCGACCTGGCCCTGCTGTGCCTGCTCGTCGGCACGCAGGCGGACCCCGCGCTGGACGAGGCGGGCATCGACGAGGCCCAGATCGAACTGGACCGCCTGGCGGGGATGCTGCCGTACGGGCTCACGACGCCCCGCGCCTGGGCGAGGGCGCTGGCGGACCTGCTCGGCGGCCGGGAGGGCTTCCACGGCAGCCCGGCGGACTACGAGAACCTGGCCTCCTCGCTGCTGCACGAGGTGCTGCGCCGCCGCCGCGGCCTGCCGATCCTGCTGTCGGTCGTCTGGACGGAGGTCGCCCGCCGGGCGGGCGGGCACGTGTACGGCGTGGCCCTGCCCGGCCACTTCGTGGTCGGCTTCGGCGAGGCGGACGCGCAGGTCCTCGCGGACCCGTTCGCCGCGGGCCGGCTGCTGACGGCACAGGACACGGAACTCCTCGTCGCGAGCACGACGGGCGCGCCGCTGACCCCGTCGATGCTGGTGCCCGCGGACCCGCTCGCGGTGGTCTCGCGCGTCCTGAACAACATCCGGGCCTGGGCGGCGCCCCGCCCCGAGCGCTCGGACGTGGCCCTCTGGGCGCTCGACCTGCTCCTCCTGCTCCCCGCCCACCCGGCCCGGCTGCGCTACGAGCGGGCCCAACTGCTCGTCCAGCGCGGCGAGTTCCTCACCGGCGCGGCGGAGATGGAGGCGTACGCGGACGTGGTGTCCGCGGTGGATCCCCCGACCGCCGAGGCGATCATGGCCCGGGCCCGGGCGGCACGGGCGATGCTGAACTGACGGGGCGGAGATCCACCACGGCGGGCCGGGCCGCGGGACCGGCCCGGCCGTGGTGGCCGGGCCGGTCGGGAACGGGCGGTGCACTCAGAGCGCGTTCTTGTAGAGGAGCACGTTGGGGGTGCCCGCCGGGTTGTTCTTGATCGCACCCTTGGTGGCGTTGGTGATGATCCAGCTGTTCACCGTGGCGGAGGACGCGTCGCCCTTGGCGCCCTTGTAGAGCGCTCCGACGCCCGCGACGTGCGGGCTGGCCATCGAGGTGCCGCTGATGGTGTTGGTGCGGCCGAGGAGCCAGGTGGAGGTGATGCCGACTCCCGGTGCGTACGTCTCGACGCAGGAGCCGTGATTGGTGAAGGAGGCGGCGGTGTCCGTCTTGTCGGACGCGGCGACCGTCATCACGCCGGAGGCGCTCGCCGGCGAGGTCTGGCAGGCGTCCTCGCCGTCGTTGCCCGCCGCGACGGCGAGGAAGACACCCGAGTTGTTGAGGTTGGCGGCCGCGCTGTTGACGGTGGCGGAGAAGCCGCCGCCGAGGGACATGTTGGCGACGGCCGGCTTGACCGCGTGCGTGCGGACCCAGTCCATGCCCTCGATCACGTCGGCGTTGGTGCCGAGGCCGGCGCAGTTGAGGACGCGTACGCCGCGCAGCTTGACGCCCTTGGCCACGCCGTAGGCGGAGCCGCCGATGGTGCCGGCGACGTGGGTCCCGTGGCCGTTGCAGTCCAGGCCGGTGCCTTCGAGGGTGGCGTCGTAGGCGATCGCGGCCCGGCCGCCGAAGTCGGGGTGGCCCGGGTCGATGCCGGTGTCGATGACGTACGCCGTCACGTTCGAGGCCGTGGTCGTGTAGCCGTACGTGGTGGACAGCGGCAGGGTGCGCTGGTCGATGCGGTCCAGGCCCCAGGTCGCGTTGTTCTGGGTGGCGCCGGCCCGGACCACCTGGTCCTCCTCGATCCGCGTCACCGACGGGTGCTTGCGCAGGGCCGTCAGCTGACCGGGAGTGAGCTTGGCGGCGAAGCCGTCGATGACGGCGTCGTAGGTGTGCTGCGGCCGCACACCCGCGAGGCGGGCCAGCCCTGCGGCGCTCGTACCGGATTTGAGGGTGACGATGTAGTGACCGGGGACGGCCTTGCCGGTGGCGCGGACCACCTCGACCAGCGGGTCGTTCGATGGGGTCGCGGCCTCCGCGGTGGCGGGCAGTGCGGCCATGGCGAGGGGGATCGCCATCAGGGCGGCGGCAGTTCGTGTCTTCACGTGGTGCCAGTCCTCCTTGTCGACGTCCGCCGGGGGTTCACCGCGGCTGGACGTTCCATGTGGGGGGGACAGGGAACGTATGAGCGACGTACCGCCGGTAGCAAGAGGTTGGACACGGTTTTCTTCACGAACGGAGGAACATCCCTCACTTCACGGCCCGTCACCCTACATGTCGGACCAACTCCCTTTTGGGCCACGGGATTTCAGGACATGCGCGACAACGGTTATGAACCGGCACGAGCCCCGCGGCCGGCGTCGCGCCCCCGCACGCGGCAAAGCCCCCGCCCGGACTCGGGCAGGGGCTTCGACCAGCTATTCGCTCAGGCCGCTCAGTTCGGGTCGAGCGAGATCACGGCCGTCCGCTCCGCCGGCGTCTTGCCGCGCAGAGCCGGCCCCATCGCCTGGGCCACGTCGTCGGCGGACACCTCGTGCTGCTTGCCGTCGCCCTTGGTGATCATGACGCCGTCGAAGACACCGTCCAGCAGCTCCTCGATGGCCCGCTTGTCGTAGACCTCGACCAGCTTCCCGTCGATCGGCTTCATGGAGAGGATCTTCGGCAGGGACTTCGCCGGTCCGAACTGGATCGACTTGTCACCTGCCTTGATCGTGATCAGGCCGGACATGGCGGGCTGCGCGAACTCCTTCATGGCCCGGTCCAGTTCCGCCTGCGTGATCGTCGGCTCGCGGGTGGCCACCGGGAGTTCGACCACGTTCGGCCTGCCCGTCTCGACCTGCGCGCGGTACGCGTCCTTCACCGAGATCATCGAGCGGCCGACGTCCAGGGACTGGCCCGCCTTGCCGGGCACGGCGACCGCCTTGCCCGGCTCGAAACGGATCGTGCCGTCCGCGGCCGAACCCGAGGTGCCCGCGAGATCCGCGAGCGCCACGCTGAGCTTCTCCTCGTCGACGAGGATCACCGGCTCGGCGACGCGCTCGCCCCCGAAGAGGGAACCGATCACCGACACCGGGTTGTAGTCGCTGCCCGCGGCGGCGCGCACGGTCGCCTGACTGTCCAGGGACAGGCCCGCCAGGTCCGGGGCGAGTTCGGCCTTATTGCCGCCGACCGAGAGCTGGAGCGGCGTCCTGGCCCGCTCGCCGAGCGCCGCGTCCAGCTTGTTGACGGCCTCGTCCCGCGTGCCGCCGCCGATGTCGACCCCCAGGACGGTGGTGCTCTTCGGCACGTCCGAGTGGTTGAGCAGCAGACCGGCGCCGTACGCGATGCCGAGCAGGCCGATCACGCCGGCGCCCACGAGCGCCAGCTTGGAGCGGCCCTTCTTCGCGGGCGCGGGCGCGGGCCGGGGCGCCGGCCGCGGCTCCGCGGCGGAGACGGGTCCGGCCGGGCCCGCCGGACCGCCGCCCGAGCCGGCCGGGAACTCCGGCGCGGAGAACTCGGGGTCCGGCCCGTGCGGGTCGCCCAGCGTCGGGAACGGGGAGCGGTGCTCCTCGGGGACCACGGGAATGCCGCTGGTCAGGGTGTCGCCGGAGACGTAGCCGGGGCCCGGTCCGGGCGCGGGCCTCTGCGGGGTGAGCACCGCGGTGTCGTCGGACATCCGGGGCGCGCCGCCGGGCATTCCGCCGGGCGCCATCGTGCCGGTGGCGGGGCCGGACGTGGGGCCCGCCGGCCCGGAAAGACCCGGTCCCCCCGGCGGGCGTACGCCCAGCGGGGGCGTGTTGCGGCCGGGGGCGAAGCTGTTGCCGCCCCGGCCGGGGCCCTCCTGACCGGGGCCCGCCTGGCCACGCCCGCCACCAGGGCCGTTCGGACCGTTCGGGCCGGGCACGCCGGATCCGTTCGGGCCGGGCGCGCCGCCGGTGGCGGGACGGGGGCCGTCCGGGAAGTACGGGGTGCCCATGCCGGGAGGCGTGCCGTTGCCGCCGCGCGGGCGCGTGGGGAGCGGAGGCACGGCGGCGTCCTCGGCGAGTGCCGCGAGTGCCGAGGTGCGAGGAGCGCCGTCGTCGGCGCCCGGCCCCTTGGGCCCGCCGTTCGCGGAACCGCCGCCCGCCGGACCGCCCTGCGGCGCCGGTGCCGGGCTCGCGGGCTTGCGCGGTGCGAACCAGTCGCTCGCCGCGGGCTTCCCCTCGGCAGCCGGAGCCTGAGCCGTCTCCTGGGCCGCGCTGGGCCGGGGGATGCTGCTGGTGCGCTCGCCCTCGCCCTCCCCCGATCCGGTGTCGGCATCGGCGTCGGCCGACGCCCCGTTCCGCCCGGCGGCGTCGACGTCGCTCATCGGCGTACGCATCACGACGGGCGGGATCGGCCGTGACCCCGGGATGTTGATCCGGATCCGCGTCGTCAGCGTCGTCTCGGTCTTCTTCTCCTCCGGCTGCCGCGGGAAAGCGGCGCCGGCGCCCTCGTCCGGAGCGTCCTGCGTCGGATGCAGCGACGGATACTGGCGGGATCCGTACGGCGGTGTTCCCGAGGGGTACGCGGCTCCACCGCGCCCCTGCGGGCCGGAGGACGAACTGTCAGTTTCACGACTCAAAGCAGGTTCTCCCGGTTGGCTTCGCCGCCCGTTCTTACTGGACAGCTACTGCTGCGGGCGGCTCGGCGGCGCGCACCACCATACTGGCCACCGCCGACGCACACCCGGGGACCGCGGGAAGCGGCCCCCGGCGGCCCTACGGCGGGCCGTACGGGCACGGCCGGTTCAGGGACTTCCCGGCCCGCCGGTCGACCCACCCTAGGGGTCCGCCGAACCGGCTGCGTGCTGGGGGTACGGGCTGCGGCTACCCGCCAAGTCGGCCCGGCCCGCCGCCCGGTTGCGACAGCCGCGACATGGTGGCACAGATCACAGCGGTGGCCATGCCGCCGAGCATGTAGACGAGCGGCGCGATCCCGGAGGTGAACATGGCGTCGCCCTCGGGCCGTCCGACACTGAGGACGACGATCGACAGCAGCCAGCCGACAGCGGACGCGGCCACCCCGAGCTGGCCTCCGGTCGCGCGCAGCGAGCCGTAGAACAAGGCGGCTGTGGCGGCCAGCGCGAGCGCCAAACCGCCCGGGAACCAGGCACCTTGGACCAGCGAGCCCGCGATGCCGACGACAGCGCCGAGTAGCGCGAGACCGACGTACGCGACGGCTCGGCCGGGCCGCGGGGGGCGGGCGGGGAAGAACCCGGCGGCACCACCGCCCGGCCCGTGCCCACCGCCCGGCCCGGTCGTCCCGCCGGAACCGGCCGCTGTGCCCTGCCCCTTCGCGTCGCTCCTGCCGGTCGCGCCGGCCCGCCCGCGCGTTCCGCTCTTCCCTGTCGTGTCGGCCCGCCCGCGCGTTCCGCCCTTTCCGGTTGTTCCACTCATGTGGTCACCCCCGAAGTTCCCTCAGGATCCTCACCTCGTGAGACCTTCCCAAATGCCGCGTTTCCCGCGAGCTCATCCCGAACCCCGGCCTCCGCGAGCCCCGCGAAGAGGTCGTGCTCGCGCTCGCCGGCCGGCGCTCCGGAGGTCCCGACGGCCAACTGGTAGTACTCGGTGGTGAACAGCGGCTGCCCCAGGTCGTTGGAGAGGGCGAAGAAGGCGCCGTCCACGGCGATCTGGGTGGCGTGCGCGCGCATCGCGGCCGCCTTGCGCTCCGCGTACGCGGTGCCGTCGATCTCCGCGGTGATCTCGGAGTCCGCCACCACGCCCGGAATGTCGGCGATCTCCGCGATGCCGGGGAAGTCCGCCCCGGCGGCGCGCAGCCGCGCGAATCCCTCCGCGGCGGCCGACCGCGGGACCCGGTTCCAGTAGATCTTGGCGATGGTGTGCGGGTCGCCGAGGTCGCGCCGGTAGGCGGGCTCGGCGGCCAGCTCGGCGGCGCGCATCGCGACGCGGTGCGTCTGGATGTGGTCGGGGTGCCCGTATCCCCCGTCGGGGTCGTACGTCACCATCACCTGGGGGCGCACGGAGCGGATGATCTCCACGAGGTGTGCGGCGGCCTCGTCGACCTCGGTGTTCCAGAACGCACCCTCGCGGCGGTTCTGCTCGACGCCCATCATTCCCGAGTCACGGAACCGGCCCTGGCCGCCGAGGAAGCGGTGGTCGGTGACGCCCAGCTCCTTCATCGCGGCGGCCAGTTCGCCCGCGCGGTGGGGGCCCAGCCGGTCCTCCCGGTCGGGCGCGAGATGGGCGAGATCGACCGGGATGACCTCGCCCTCCTCGCCGAGGGTGCAGGTCACCAGGGTGACCTGCGCGCCGGAGGCCGCGTACAGGGCCATCGTGGCGCCGTTGTTGATCGACTCGTCGTCCGGGTGCGCGTGCACCAGGAGCAGACGACGGGTGCGGTGATCCTTCATACGGGACAGACTAGGCCCCCGTGCCGAAAGGCCTGCTCAGAACTTGATGCCCCCGATCATTCCCGCCACATTCGTGGTCAGCTCCGTGATCGTCGGAGCCACCGAGGAGCTGGCGAGGTAGAACCCGAGCAACACGCAGACCGCCGCATGTCCGCCCTTCAATCCGGCTTTCCGGATCAGCAGGAAGACGACGATCGCCAGCAGCACCACCGCCGAAATCGAGAGTGCCACGGCGGTTCACCTCCACAGATATTCGGTCGGGACGGTCCAGTTGCATGTGCCCGGAGGGTTCTTACCCACCTTGCGCTACGGATCATAACTATCCGTGCCCACGCATCGATCGGTGCACGGCAGCAAAGGGGGGCGCACAAGCGCGGCTCCGGTGCCCTAGGTTCGGTGCCATGACAGCGACGCAGCAGCTCTCCTTTCCGCGTCAGTCGGCGCGGACCCAGCGCTTCACGCTCGGCGCCCCCCGGTCCTTCACCGTGTCGCCGGACGGTTCGCGGGTGGTCTTCCTGCGGTCGGCGTCCGGCACGGACCGGACCGGCCTGCTCTGGGTGCTCGACCTCGACGGGGCCGCGCCCGCGGAACGGCCGGCCGCCGACCCTCGCGACCTCCTCGGCGGCTCGGCCGAGCACCTGTCACCCGAGGAGCGGGCGCGGCGTGAGCGCAGCCGTGAGGGGTCGGCGGGCATCGTCGGCTACGCGGTGGACCAGGCGGTCGAGTTGGCGGCGTTCGCCCTGTCCGGGAGGCTGTTCACGGCCGAGCTGCGGGCCGGGACGGCGCGCGAACTGACCACTCCGGGGCCGGTGATCGACCCCCGGCCCTCCCCCGACGGGCGGCACGTCGCCTACGTCGCCGGGGGCGCTCTGCGGGTGACGGGCGCCGAGGGCGAGGGGGACCGCGCGCTGGCCGAACCGGAGGACCGGAACGTCACCTGGGGTCTGGCCGAGTTCATCGCCGCCGAGGAGATGGCGCGTTCGCGCGGCTTCTGGTGGTCGCCCGAGTCCGACCGGCTGCTCGTGGCCCGCGCCGACGACCGGGAGGTGCGGCGTTGGTGGATCGCGGACCCGGCGCATCCGGACCGGGAGCCGGCCGAGGTCGCGTACCCGGCGGCCGGGACGCCCAACGCCGAGGTCCGTCTGTACTTCGTCACCTTGGACGGCCGGCACACCGAGGTCTCCTGGGACCGCGTCCGCTACCCGTACCTCGCGCGCGTGCACTGGTCGGCCTCCGGCCCGCCGCTGCTGCTCGTGCAGGCCCGCGACCAGCGCACGCAGCTGTACCTGGTGGTCGACCCGGAGACGGGAGGCACGCGGACGGTGCACGTGGACGAGGATCCGGCGTGGCTGGAACTGTTCCCCGGCGTGCCCGCGTGGGCGCCCGAGTCCTCGGGCGCGCACGGTTTCGGCGGCGGGCGGCTGGTGCGGATCGCCGACGAGGGGGGCGCGCGGGTGCTCGTGGTGGGCGACCGGGTGCTGACGGGCGCGCAGTTGCAGCTGCGCGCCGTGCTCGACATCGGCGAGAGCGATGTGCTCGTGTCGGCGGCGGCGGGCGAGGACGCCGCGGATCCGGAGATCGGCGAGATCCACGTGTACCGGGTCAACGAGCTGGGCGTGGAGCGCGTCTCGGACGGGCCGGGTGTGCACGCGGCCGTCCGCTCGGGCCCGGTCACGGTCCTCGCGTCGTCGGTCACCGGGGCGAGCGGCACGAGCGTGCGCGTGCTGCGGGGCGGCAAGCAGGTCGCGGAGGTCGTGTCGTACGCGGAGCGGCCGGTGCTCACGGCCCGCCCGCGGCTCGTCGAGGCGGGCGAGCACCGGATTCCGTGCGCGGTGCTGCTGCCGACCGGCTACCGGGAGTCGGACGGCCCGCTGCCGGTGCTGCTCGATCCGTACGGCGGGCCGCACGGCCAGCGGGTGCTGGCCGCGCACAACCCGTACCTGACCTCCCAGTGGTTCGCCGACCACGGCTTCGCGGTGATCGTCGCGGACGGGCGGGGCGCGCCGGGCCGCTCCCCCGCCTGGGAGAAGGCGGTCAAGGACGCGTTCACGCTGACGCTCGACGACCAGATCGAGGCGCTGCAGGCGCTGGCCGGATCGCATCCGCTGGATCTCGGCCGGGTGGCGATCCGCGGCTGGTCGTACGGCGGCTACCTCGCGGCGATGGCGGTGCTGCGCCGGCCGGACGTCTTCCACGCGGCGGTGTCGGGCGCGCCGGTGACGGACCTGCGGCTGTACGACACGCACTACACGGAGCGCTACCTGGGCGACCCGGCCGCGCAGCCGGAGGTGTACGGCGCGAACTCCCTGGTCGGCGACGACGGTCTGACGGTGGCCGAGACGCCGAACCGGCCCCTGATGATCATCCATGGTCTGGCGGACGACAATGTGGTGGTCGCCCACAGTCTGCGGCTGTCGTCGGCGTTGCTGGCCGCGGGCCGTCCGCACGAGGTGCTGCCGCTCACGGGCGTGACGCACATGACTCCGCAGGAGCAGATCGCGGAGAACCTGCTGCTGCTCCAGGTGGACTTCCTGAAGCGGTCGCTGGGCCTGGCCTGAACGGGCCCCGGAAGGCGGACGAGGACACGAATCGAGCCACCGCGACGTGGCCGGGAACGGGCGGGTGGCCGGCCGGGGTCCCATGGCGAGACCCCGGCCGGCCCAACGGCACCCGCACGGCCGTACGCTGTTCAGCGTGACGCGTTCGTATATCGGAGTTGCGACAGTCAAGTTGCCTGCGCGTTAACGCATTTGGTGCGCGTATCTCCTGCTTTGCGCCGCGTTCCGACGGCCTGTCATGCCGGTCGCCCCACCGATCCGCGGGTCAGGGGGACGTGGAGAGCGTCGTCCCGCCGCCGTCCGGCCGGTCCCCGCCCGGCACGACATGGCGTTCCTCCGCGAAGTGGCACGCCGACGGATGCTGTACGGGTCCCTCGGCGGTCCGCAGATGGGCGGGCACGGCGAGCAGCGGCACCTCCCGTGCGCAGCGCTCCTGCGCCTTCCAGCACCGGGTGCGGAACCGGCAGCCCGAGGGGATGTTCGTCGGCGACGGCACGTCCCCGGTGAGGATGATCCTCTCCCGGTGCTCGCGCGCCTCGGGGTCCGGGACCGGGACGGCCGACAGCAGTGCCTGGGTGTACGGGTGGGTGGGGTGGTCGTAGATCTCGGCGTCCTTGCCGATCTCCACCACCCGCCCGAGGTACATGACCCCGACCCGGTCGGAGATGTGGCGCACGATCGACAGGTCGTGGGCGATGAAGACGTACGACAGGTCGAACTCGTCCTGCAGCTTCTCCATCAGGTTGATCACCTGCGCCTGCACCGACACGTCGAGCGCGGAGACCGGTTCGTCGGCCACGATGATCTCGGGCCGCAGCGCGAGCCCGCGCGCGATGCCGATGCGCTGGCGCTGTCCGCCGGAGAACTGGTGCGGATAGCGGTTGATGTACTCGGGGTTGAGCCCGACGACGTCCAGCAGCTCCTGCACCTTCTGCCGGCGCAAGCCCTTCGGCGCGACCTCGGGATGGATCTCGTACGGCTCGCCGACGATGTCGCCGACGGTCATGCGTGGGTTGAGCGAGGTGTACGGGTCCTGGAACACCATCTGGATGTTCCGGCGCACGGCCTTGAGCGCGCGCCCGGACAGCTTGGTGATGTCCTCGCCCTTGTACCGGATCGAGCCGGCCGTGGGCCGCTCCAGGTGCACGAGCATCCTGGCGAGGGTGGACTTGCCGCAGCCCGACTCCCCCACGATCCCGAGCGTCTCCCCGGCCAGCAGGTCCAGGTCGACGCCGTCGACGGCCTTGACCGCGCCGACCTGCTTCTTGAACAGGACGCCGCGGGTGAGGGGGTAGTGCTTGTACAGGCCGCGTACCGTCAGGATCGCCTCAGCCATTCAGGGCCTCCTCCCAGAAGTGGCACGCGCTCCCGCGTTCCTCGTCGACCTCGTACAGCGGCGGCTCGTCCGTGCGGCACACGTCCCGGGCCAGCGGGCAGCGCGGGTGGAAGGCGCAGCCGGGTGGGATGCGCATCAGGTTGGGCGGCAGGCCCTTGATCGCGTACAGCGCCCGGCCCTTCCGGTCCAGGCGCGGGATCGATTCCAGCAGACCCCGGGTGTACGGGTGAGCGGGGGACTTGTAGATGCCGTGGACGGGGGCGGTCTCGACGATCCGGCCCGCGTACATGACCGCGATCCGGTCCGCGACGTCGGCGACGACGCCGAGGTCGTGGGTGATCAGGATCAGGCCCATGTCGAGTTCGCGCTGGAGCTCGGCGAGCAACTCCATCACCTGCGCCTGCACGGTGACGTCCAGGGCGGTGGTCGGCTCGTCGGCGATGATCAGGTCCGGCTCCAGGGAGAGCGCCATCGCGATCATGATGCGCTGGCGCATGCCGCCGGAGAACTGGTGGGGATACTGCCCGACGCGCTCCTTCGCGGCCGGGATGCGGACCCGGTCCATCAGCTCGACCGCCTTGGCCCTGGCGTCCTTCCGGGACATGCCCCGGTGCACGACGAACATCTCGCCGAGCTGGTCGCCGACGCTGAGCACGGGATTCAGCGCGGAGAGCGCGTCCTGGAAGATCATGGCCATCTCGGCTCCCCTGACCCTCCGCCGCTCGTCCTCCCCCAGCTTCAGCAGGTCGCGCCCCTTGAACAGGATCTCGCCGCCCGCGATCCTGCCGGGCGGCATGTCGAGGATCCCCATGACGGCCTGGGCGGTGACGGACTTGCCGGAGCCGGACTCACCGAGGACGGCGAGCGTCTCGCCCGCGAAGACCGTGCAGTCGACACCGTTGACGGCCTTCGCGACGCCGTCGCGGGTGCGGAACTCGACGTGCAGGTCCCGTACGTCGAGCAGCGGCCCCGGCCCGGCGGGCGCGGCTGGGGTGACGGACACGGCTGACACCTCCTAACGCAGCTTCGGGTCGAGGGCGTCGCGCACCGCGTCGCCGAGCATGATGAACGCGAGCACGGTGACCGCCAGCGCCCCGGCCGGCCAGAGCATCATGTGCGGGGCATTGCGGACGTAGGGGGACGCCGAGGAGATGTCGATGCCCCAGGAGACGGTCGGCGGCTTCAGTCCGGCGCCGAGGTAGGAGAGCGTCGCCTCCAGCGCGATGTAGGTGCCGAGGGCGATCGTGGCGACGACGATCACGGGTGCGACGGCGTTGGGCGCGATGTGCCGCAGCAGCATGCGGCTGTGGGACGCGCCGAGGGCCCGCGCAGCCTGCACGTAGTCGTCCTGCTTGGCGGTGATGACCGAGCCGCGGGCGATACGGGAGATCTGCGGCCAGCCGAGCAGCATCATGAAGCCGACGACGGGCCATACGGTGGTGGAGTTCACGACGGACAGCAGCACGAGGCCGCCGAGCACGACGGGGATGCCGAAGAAGATGTCGGTGAGCCGGGACAGGATCGCGTCCCCGAAGCCGCCGAAGAACCCGGCGAGCGACCCGAGTACGGAGCCGAGCAGCGCGACGCCGAGCGTGGCGCAGACGCCGACGGTGACCGAGGTCCGGGCGCCGTAGACGGTCCGCGTGTAGACGTCGCAGCCCTGCCCGTTGAAGCCGAACGGATGGCCGGGCTGCGAGCCCTCCTGGGCCCTGGCGAGATCGCACGAGAGCGGGTTGCCCGAGGCGATCAGGGAGGGCCACAGGGAGATGACGACCAGGAAGGCGATCACCAGGGCGGAGACGACGAAGACCGGGTTGCGCCGCAGGTCGCGCCAGGCGTCGGACCACAGGCTGCGCGGCTTGCCGGACGGCCCGGCGCCGTGCGGGCCACCCGGCGCCCTCTCGAGGGTTTCCCCCTCGCTCATCGCGAGGTCGGCTCCGCCGCCCGCTCCCGTGGACGCGATGGCGTTGTCGTCGAAGGGCTGCTGCTCAGGCATACCGGATCCTCGGGTCGAGCACGGCGTACAGGAGGTCGACGAGCAGGTTCGCCAGCAGGAAGACGAGGACGAGCACGGTCACGAAGCCGACGACGGTCTGGGTGTTCTGCCGGAGGATCCCCTGGAAGAGCTGGTAGCCGACGCCGTGGATGTTGAAGATGCGCTCGGTGACGATGGCACCGCCCATCAGGGCGCCGACGTCCGTGCCGATGAAGGTGACGACCGGGATCAGCGAGTTGCGCAGCAGGTGGCGGCGGATGACCCGCCCGCGGGGAAGGCCCTTCGCCTTGGCCGTACGGACGTAGTCGGAACGCGAGTTCTCGGCGATCGAGGTCCGGGTGAGCCGGGTGACGTACGCGAGGGAGACCGAGGCGAGCACCAGTCCGGGCACGATCAGTTCGTCGAGGCGGGCGTCGGAGGAGACGGACGGGTCGATGACGGCCCATTTGATGCCGAGCAGCAGCTGGACGATCAGACCGGTGACGAAGGTCGGCACGGCGATGACCACCAGGGTGATCAGCAGGACGCCGGTGTCCACCGGGCGGCCGCGGCGCAGCCCGGTGACGACGCCGAGGGTGATGCCGATGAGGATCTCGAAGAAGACGGCCACGAGGGTGAGCCGGATGGTGACCGGGAAGGCGTCGGCCATCAGCTCGGTGACCTTCTGCCCGTTGAACGCGGTGCCGAAGTCTCCGGTGAAGAGGTTGCCCATGTAGGTCAGGTATTGCTGCCACACGGGCTTGTCGAGGCCGAACTCCTTGCGCAGCCGGGCGGCCGTGGCGGGGTCGCACTGCCGGTCGCCGCAGAGGCCGGCGATGGGGTCGCCCATGATGTTGACCATCAGGAAGATCAGCAGCGTGGTGCCGAAGAAGACCGGGACCATCTGCAGCAGACGCCGGATCACATAGCGGCCCATGAGGCGCTCCTGGGGTCGTCGTGGGAAGGGGGACGGCCCGGCGCGCGCGGTGCGCCGGGCCGGTCGGCTTCCGCCGTCAGCCGACCGTGATCTCTTCGTAGACGGGGACGCTGAACGGGTTCAGGGCGACGTGGGAGATCCGCTCCGAGTAGCCGGCGCTGCCGTTCTGGTACCAGAGCGGGATGGCGGCCATCTCGTCCCGCACGACCCGCTCGGCCTCCTTGAAGATCTCGACGGCCCTGGCCTGGTCGGTCTCGGCGTTGGCCCGGTCGACGAGGTCGTCGAACCTCTCGTTGGTCCACTTGCCGTCGTTGGAGGAGGCGTTGGTGTAGTAGAGCGGCTGCAGGAAGTTCTGGATCAGCGGGTAGTCCATCTGCCAGCCGGCCCGGAAGGGGCCGGGCATCTTCCTGTCCCCGATCTGGTTGCGGAAGTCCGCGAAGGTGCCGACGGGGGCGCCGACGCAGGCCCTGTCGTTGCCGAGGGCGTTGTTGATGGAGTTGCAGACGGCGTCGACCCAGTCCTTGTGCGAGCCGGTGTCCGCGTTGTACGTGAGCTTCACCTGGCCGCCGGGGATGCCGCCGCCCTCCTGGATGAGCCGCTTGGCCGCCGCGGGGTCGTACGCGCACGCGTCGCCGCACAGGGTGTCGTCGAAGCCGCCCTCCGTGCCGAGCACCGGGGAGGTCCAGTCCTTGGCGGGGGTGCGGGTCTTCTGGAAGATCGTGTCGGTGATCTGCTCGCGGTTGATGGCCCGCGACAGCCCGGTGCGCACCTTGGCCCCGTCCGGGGTGTTCCACGCCCTGTCGTAGAAGGGGAACGCGATGGTCTGGAGGATGCCCGCCGGTGCGTTGATGTACCGGTCCCCGAGGTCGGCCCGGACGTTCTTCAGCTGGGCGGCCGGGACGTCGTCGACGAGGTCGATGTTGCCCGCGATCAGGTCCGTGTAGGCGGTGTTGTTGTCGGTGTAGACGATGAGGTCGATGCCGCCGTTCTTCGCCTTGTCCGGGCCCTTGTACCCGTCCCAGCGGCGCAGCTGCGCCATGGAGCCCTTCTGGTAGGAGTTCAGGGTGTACGGTCCGTTGCCGATCGGCTGGGAGATCCAGGCGTCGTGGTCCTCGAAGAAGGCGCGGGGCAGCGGGGCGAAGGCCGCGTAACCGAGGGTGTCGGGCCAGGTGGAGAACTTCTGGCTCAGCCTGACCGTGAAGCGGAGGTCGTCGACGACCTTCAGCCCGGACATCGTCTCCGCGGTGGCCTCGCCCTTTTCGGGGTGGACCTGTTCGTAACCCTCGATGTAGCCGAAGAAGTAGGCGTTCTTCTGGTTGTTCCTGAGGTGGGCGCCGTAGTTCCACGCATCGACGTACGACCTGGCCGTGACCTTCTCGCCGTTGCTGAAGGTCCAGCCCTCCTCGAGGGTGACCGTGAAGTTCCTCGAGTCGGTGCTCTCGATGCTCTCGGCCATCATGTCCCTGGCCGCGCCGGTCTTCGGGTCGTACCGCTTCAGGCCGCGGAAGATCATGTCCAGTACCTTGCCGCCCTGCACCTCGTTGGTGTTGGCCGGCTCCAGGGGGTTCTGCGGGTCGGTCCAGGAGGACTTCACGATCCCGTTGGCGCCGCTGCCTCCGCCCTCGGTCCCGCCGCCGCAGCCCGCGGCCGCCAGGGCGACGACGACCGCGCATGCGGCCCACTTGGCGTGCGTGGCTCGACGCATGGGGGTTCCTCCCGTGTCCTCGGCATGACTTAGGACCGTATATCACCCCAAAGCGGATCCGAGGCAGCGTCCACGCCCGGGCCGGTCGACGCCCTCCGGCGCCCCGGAATCCGGCCGGGGTGGCGGTCGAATCCGCGTACGAGAGGGCCCCGCCCGCCGCGGTGCGGCAGACGGGGCCCTCGGATGCGCGGATGACTAGTGCACCGCGTGGACGACGTCCTTCTCCTCGGCGAAGTGGCACGCCGACTCGTGCGCGGCCGGGGAGTCCGAGCCCTGGAAGCGCTCGGGGACCGCCAGCAGCGGCACCTCGGTGGCGCACTTGTCCTGGGCCTTCCAGCAGCGGGTGCGGAAGCGGCAGCCCGACGGCGGGTTGGCCGGCGAGGGGACGTCACCGGTGAGGATGATCCGCTCGCGACCCTCGCGGGCCTCGGGGTCGGGCACCGGGACGGCCGACAGCAGCGCCTGGGTATAGGGGTGCGTCGGGTGGTCGTAGATCTGCACGTCGGTGCCGATCTCGGCCATCTTGCCGAGGTACATGACGCCGACGCGGTCCGAGATGTGACGGACGATCGACAGGTCGTGCGCGATGAAGACGTAGGACAGGTTGAACTCGTCCTGCAGCTTCTCCATCAGGTTGACGACCTGCGCCTGCACCGACACGTCGAGCGCGGAGACCGGCTCGTCGCAGATGATGATCTCGGGGTTGAGCGCGAGACCGCGGGCGATGCCGATGCGCTGGCGCTGTCCGCCGGAGAACTGGTGCGGATAGCGGTTGATGTACTCGGGGTTGAGCCCGACGACGTCCAGCAGCTCCTGCACCCTGCGGCGCCGGTCGCCCTTCGGGGCCACCTCGGGGTGGATCTCGAAGGGCTCGCCGATGATGTCACCGACCGTCATACGCGGGTTGAGCGAGGTGTACGGGTCCTGGAACACCATCTGGATGTTGCGGCGCACGGCCTTGAGCGCGCGCCCCGACAGCTTGGTGATGTCCTGGCCCTTGTAGAACACCTCGCCCGCGGTGGCGCTCTCCAGCGTCATCAGCAGCTTGGCGACCGTGGACTTGCCGCAGCCGGACTCGCCGACGATGCCGAGCGTCTCGCCCTGGTAGAGGTCGAAGGAGACCCCGTCCACGGCCTTGACCGCGCCGACCTGCTTCTTGAAGAGGATGCCCTGGGTCAGCGGGAAGTGCTTGACCAGGTCGCGCACCTGCAGGATCGGCTCACCGCGCTGGACCGGGGCCTCGATCGCCGCCACCGCCTCCTGGGTGGTGGCGGCGTCGACCGTCTCCACCTCGGTGACGTTGGGAGTCGCGTCCACGGCCTCGTCCGTCTTCCTCAGCTCAGCCATGGATCGTCTCCTTCCAGAAGTGGCACGCGCTGCCGCGGCCGGGCAGCTCGGTGCCGTCCTGCTCGGTCACCGGCGCGAGGGCCGGGATCTCGGTGCGGCAGATGTCGTCCGCCTTGGGGCAGCGCGGGTTGAAGGCGCAGCCCGTCGGGATCTTGAGCAGGTTGGGCGGCAGGCCCTTGATCGCATAGAGCTCCTGGCCCTTCTGGTCCAGGCGCGGGATCGAGTCCAGCAGACCCCGGGTGTAGGGGTGCGCCGGCCGCTTGTAGAGCTCGTGGACGGGGGCGGTCTCGACGATCCGGCCCGCGTACATGACCGCGATCTTGTCCGCGACGTCGGCGACGACGCCGAGGTCGTGGGTGATCAGGATCAGGCCCATGTTGTACTCGCGCTGGAGCTCGGCGAGCAGGTCCATCACCTGCGCCTGCACGGTGACGTCCAGGGCGGTGGTCGGCTCGTCGGCGATGATCAGGTCCGGCTCGAGGGCCAGGGCCATGGCGATCATGATGCGCTGGCGCATACCGCCGGAGAACTGGTGCGGGTAGTCGCCCACGCGGGCCTTGGCCGCGGGGATCTTCACCCGGTCCATCAGCTCGATGGCCTTGGCCCGGGCCTCCTTCTTGGACAGGCCCTGGTGCACCCGGAACATCTCGCCGAGCTGGTAGCCGACGGACAGCACCGGGTTCAGCGAGGACAGCGCGTCCTGGAAGATCATGGCGATCTTCCGGCCGCGGATCCTGCGGCGCTCCTCGGCGGACATGGTGAGCATGTCCTGGCCGCGGAAGAAGATCTGGCCCTGCGGGATGCGGCCGGGCGGCATGTCGAGGATGCCCATGATGGCCTGGGCCGTCACGGACTTGCCGGAGCCGGACTCACCGAGGACGGCGAGCGTCTCGCCCGCGTCCACGCTGTAGTTGACGCCGTTCACGGCCTTGGCGACACCGTCGCGGGTGTGGAACTCCACGTGCAGGTCGCGCACTTCGAGCAGATGGCCCTCGTAGGCCCCGGTGTCCCGGGGTGCGGGGGCGTCCGCCGTCTTGTCGATGGTCGTCACGTACGCCTCCCTCAGCGCATCTTCGGGTCGAGGGCGTTGCGTACCGCATCGCCGAACATGAGGAACGAGAGCACCGTGATCGAGACCATCACCGAGGGGATGATCAGCACGAACGGCGCGTTGCGCAGCTGCTCGCGGCCGCTGGAGACGTCCACGCCCCAGGACACGGTCGGCTCGGCGAGGCCGACACCGAGGTAGGACAGCGTGGCCTCGGCCGCGATGTAGCCGCCGAGCGCGATGGTCGCGACGACGATGATCGGGGCGAGCGCGTTGGGCAGCACGTGCTTGAACAGGATGCGGGTGGTCGAGGCGCCGAGCGCCTTGGCCGCCACGACGTAGTCGGCCTGCTTGATGGTGATGACCGCACCGCGGGCGACACGGGCGATCTGCGTCCAGCCGAGGAAGACCAGGGCGAGGATGACGACCCAGATGGCGCGCTTCTCGAAGCTGGTGAGGACGACGAGGGCGCCGAGCATGAACGGGATGCCCATGAAGATGTCGGTGAGCCGCGACAGCAGGGTGTCGGTGATGCCGCCGAAGTAGCCGGCCAGCATGCCGACGATCGTGCCGAGGACGCTCACCAGCGCGGTGACGCCGACGCCGACGATGATCGAGGCGCGGGCGCCGTAGATGACACGCGCGTAGATGGAACGGCCCTGGCCGTCGTAACCGAACCAGTCCGGGGCGAAGAAGTGGCCCCAGTTCGGGGCCTGCAGGAAGTGGTTGGCGAGGTCGGCGTCACGCGGCGAGGCCGACGTGAACAGGCTCGGGAAGGCCGCGATCGTCAGCAGCAGCACGATGAGGGCGGCGGAGACCAGGAACAGGGGGTTGCGGCGCAGGTCGCGCCAGGCGTCGGACCACAGGCTGCGCGCCTTGTCCGGCTTGGGACCGCTCACCGCGAGCGCGGTGTCCGGCGCGGCGGCGGTGGTGGTCTCGGCGGTCGCGGTGGACGCCGGGGTGGCGGCGGTCTTCTCAGGCATACCGGATCCTCGGGTCCAGGACCGCGTAGAGCAGGTCGACGAGCAGGCTGGCGAGCAGGTAGACGAGGACGATCAGCGAGGCGATGCCGACGACCGTGGCACCCTCGCGGCGGAACAGCGCCTCGTAGATGGCGTCACCGACGCCCTGCACGTTGAAGATGCCCTCGGTGACGATCGCGCCCGTCATGAGGTTGCCGATGTCGGTGCCGAGGAAAGTGACCACCGGGACAAGGGAGTTGCGCATCAGGTGGACGCCGACGATGCGGTGCCGCGGCAGCCCCTTGGCGACGGCGGTGCGCATGTAGTCGGCGCGCAGGTTCTCCGCCATCGACGTACGGGTCAGACGGGCCACGTACGCGAGCGAGAGCGAGCCGAGAACGATGGCCGGCAGCAGCAGGTCGCCGAAGCTCTCGGAGTCCTGCACGGTCGGCGTGGTCAGCCCCCACTGGAAGGCGAACAGGTACTGCATCAGGTAGCCCAGCACGAAGGAGGGCATGGAGATCAGCACGAGGGTGAGGCCGAGCAGGCCGCGGTCGCGCACCGACTCGGGCTTCAGACCCGCGACGATGCCGAGGGTGATGCCGACGATCACGGTGAAGCTGAAGGCGAACAGCGTCAGCCGGATGGTGACCGGGAAGGCCTGGCCGATGATGTCGGCAATGGGGCGCTGGCTGGCGATCTCCGTACCGAAGTCGCCCTGCAGCAGGCCCCCGAGGTAGTTCAGGTACTGCTGCCACAGGGGCAGGTCGAGACCGAGATCCTTGCGGATCGAGGCGACGATCGCCGGATCGAACGCCTGGTCTCCCATGAGCGCTCTGACGGGGTCTCCGGGGAGCGCGAACATCATGGCGAAGATCAGAAAGGTTGACCCGATGAACACCGGGATCATCTGGAGCAGTCGTCGTGCGACGTAGCGCCCCATAGGTGCCTCCGTGAGGGGTTGACACGCCCGGGGGCAGCTCTGAGTGCAGCAGGGTGCCCCCGGACAACCGCCGCCGCCGGATGACCGACGGCGGCGGGTGATGGCCGAGTGGGGATTGGGCCCGTCAAGCGCGTGGCGCTTACTTGACGGTGACTCCGGTCAGCTCGAGGTCGCCGTGGAAGTCGACCTGGACGTTGTCGACGCCCTTGCCGTGGCCACCGTTGATGCGGTAGTACCACAGCGGGATCGCCGGCATCTTCTCGAGCAGCTTCTTCTCGACCTCCTGGTAGCCCTTCACGGACTCCTCCAGGGAGCTGGCCTTGTCGGCCTCCGCCATCATCTTGTCGATCTCGGCGTCCTTGAAGCGACCGTTGTTCGCCTCGGCCTTGGAGTTGTAGAGCTCCTTGATGAAGTTCACGTTGACCGGGTAGTCGGCCACCCAGCCACCGCGGTACATCGACTTCACCTGGTCGTTGTCACGGGCCTCGAGGTCCGTGGCGAAGTCCGGCTTGGCGTCGCCGACGCAGTCGACACCGGTCGCCTTGCGGATGGACTCGCAGACCGCGGTCACCCACTCCTTGTGGCCGCCGTCGGCGTTGTACTGGATCATGATCTTGTTGCCGGGGACGCCGCCGCCCTCGGTGACCAGCTGCTTCGCCTTGGCGGGGTTGTACGTGAAGACGTCCGTGCCCAGGTCCTGGTTGCCCTTGACCTGCGGCGGCGTGAAGCTCGTCGCGGGGGTACGGGTGTTGTTCAGGACGGTCTTGGTGATCGTCTCACGGTCGATCGCCATGGACAGACCCTGGCGGACCTTCGGGTCCATGTCCTTGAACGTCGCGGTGTAGAAGGCCGGGACGAGCGTCTGGATCGCCGCGTACGGCTGCTCGATGGCGCCGTTGCCGAGGTCCTGCTTGTACTTCGGCAGGTCGGTCGGGCCGACCTGGCGGATGATGTCCAGGTTGCCGGAGACGACGTCCTGGTACGCGGCCTCGACGGTCGCGTAGTTCTTGAACTGGATGCCCTTGTTCTGCGCCTTGTTCGGGCCCTGGTAGTCAGGGTTCGCGGCGACCTGGATGAGCTTCTTGTGGGTCCACTTCTCGAACTTGTACGGGCCGTTGCCGATCGGCTTCTGGCCGAACGCCTTCGGGTCGTCGTAGAAGACCTTGGGCAGCGGGGCGAACGTCGCGTAGCCGAGCTTGTAGTTGAAGTACGGGACCTTCTCGGTCAGCTCGATGGTGAAGGTGGTGTCGTCCACGACCTTCAGACCCGACATCTTGTCGGACTTCGGCTCACCCTTCTCGGGGTGCACGTCGGCGTAGCCGGCGATGTCGCTGAACCAGAAGCTGTTTTGCTGCTGGTTCTTGACGTTGGCGTACCAGTTCCACGCATCCACGTACGACTGCGCGGTGACGGCCTCGCCATTGTGGAACTTCCAGCCGGACTTGAGCTTCACGGTCCAGGTCTTGGAGTCCGTCGTCTCCACGGACTCGGCGTTCGTGTAGACGATGTTGCCCTTGGCGTCGAAGTCCAGCAGCTGGGTGAAGAGCGACTGGATCACGTACGAGCCGAGCGTCTCGTTCGTGTCTGCCGGGATCAGCGGCTTCTGCGGCTCACCGACGTCGATCGAGACGTAGCCCGCGGGCTTGCCCGAGGCGTTGTTCTTCTCCGAGCCACTGTCGCTGCCGCCACAGGCAGTCGCCGACAGGGCGACGACGATCGCCCCCGCGACCCACTTGGCGCTCTTGGCACCGCGCATGGGTTCCTCCTCATGAGTCCACTTGTCACTACAAGAAGGGCACTGGAAGCTGCGCCGACACCCCTGACGGCGCTGTGTCAATGCCCCTAGTGTGCTCGTGAGTCGGCGCTCCCCACAGCGCGTGACCCATTGACCCGAGCTCAACGGAGCCAACTATTAAGTACGTCCGGGCGGTAAACCACACTTAAAGGGTCTCGTTTTGACAACATCAGCAGGTGTCCACAGATCGAAATCCGGACAAAGCGAGCACAGACAGACACCCCCGAAACGGACCGTTAACACATGTTCCGGAGAGCGACGGCCGATATGCGGACACTCGGACCGTTAAAAAGAGTTG
The DNA here is from genome assembly GCF_046506645.1 of Streptomyces sp. 5K101. Classification (NCBI taxonomy): domain Bacteria; kingdom Bacillati; phylum Actinomycetota; class Actinomycetes; order Kitasatosporales; family Streptomycetaceae; genus Streptomyces; species Streptomyces sp. 5K101. The sequence goes on from NZ_JBKFFO010000007.1 coordinate 345,181, forward strand.
ACGAACGGCCCGGCCCCCCACAGTGTCTGCGGGGGGCCGGGCCGTTCGTCAGGACCTGCTGGGTCAGCCGTGCTTGGCACGCGAGGCGGCGCGGCCGCGCTCCTTCTGGTCGAGGACGACCTTGCGGATGCGCACGGCCTCCGGAGTCACCTCGACGCACTCGTCGTCGCGGCAGAACTCCAGGGACTGCTCCAGCGAGAGCTTGCGCGGCGGGACGATCGACTCCGCGACATCGGCCGTGGAGGAGCGCATGTTGGTGAGCTTCTTCTCCTTGGTGATGTTCACGTCCATGTCGTCCGAGCGGGAGTTCTCGCCGACGATCATGCCCTCGTAGACCTCGGTGCCCGGCTCCACGAAGAGAACGCCGCGCTCCTGAAGATTCGTCATCGCGAAGCCCGTGACCGAGCCGGCCCGGTCGGCGACCAGCGAACCGTTGTTACGGGTCTGCAGGGCGCCGAACCACGGCTCGTGGCCCTCGTGGATCGAGTGGGCGATGCCGGTGCCGCGGGTGTTGGTCAGGAACTCCGTACGGAAGCCGATCAGCCCGCGGGACGGGACGACGAACTCCATGCGCACCCAGCCGGAGCCGTGGTTCGACATGTTGTCCATGCGGCCCTTGCGGACGCCCATGAGCTGGGTGACGGCGCCCATGTGCTCCTCGGGCACGTCGATCGTCATGCGCTCGACCGGCTCGTGGACCTTGCCGTCGACCTCCTTGGTGACGACCTGCGGCTTGCCGATGGTCAGCTCGAAGCCCTCGCGGCGCATCTGCTCGACCAGGATCGCCAGCGCCAGCTCACCGCGGCCCTGCACCTCCCAGGCGTCCGGGCGCTCGGTGTCCAGCACGCGCAGCGAGACGTTGCCGATGAGCTCGCGGTCCAGGCGGTCCTTGACCTGACGGGCCGTCACCTTGCGGTCCTTGACCGCGGCCTTGGCGTCCGCGCCCTTGCCGGAACCGCCCCGGCCGACCAGCGGCGAGGTGTTGGTGCCGATGACCATGGAGATGGCGGGCTCGTCGACGGTGATCAGCGGCAGCGCGATCGGGTTCTCCGGGTCGGCGAGCGTCTCACCGATCATGATGTCCGGGATACCGGCGACGGCGCAGATGTCACCGGGGCCGGCCACCTCGGCGGGCTTGCGGGTGAGCGCCTCGGTCATCATCAGCTCGCTGATGCGTACGTTGGAGATCGTGCCGTCCCGCTTGATCCAGGCCACGGTCTGGCCCTTGCGCAGCTCGCCCTGCTCGACGCGCAGCAGCGCGATACGGCCGAGGAAGTTGTCGGCGTCGAGGTTGGTGACGTGCGCCTGCAGCGGGGCGGCCTCGTCGTACTCGGGGGCCGGGACGTGCTCCAGGAGCGTGCTGAAGAACGGCTCCAGGCTGTCGCTGTCGGCCGGGACGGTGCCGTCCTCCGGCTTGGTCAGCGAGGCGACGCCGTCACGGGCGCACGCGTAGACGATCGGGAACTCGATCTGCTCCTCGGTCGCGTCCAGGTCCAGGAAGAGGTCGTACGTCTCGTCGACGACCTCGGCGATCCGGGAGTCCGGGCGGTCCGTCTTGTTGATGCAGAGGATGACCGGCATCTTGGCCGCGAGCGCCTTGCGCAGCACGAAGCGGGTCTGCGGGAGCGGGCCCTCGGACGCGTCGACGAGGAGGACGACCGCGTCCACCATCGACAGGCCGCGCTCGACCTCGCCGCCGAAGTCGGCGTGGCCGGGGGTGTCGATGATGTTGATGGTGATCGGGGCCCCGCCGTCCTTGGGGTGGTACTTCACGGCGGTGTTCTTGGCCAGGATCGTGATGCCCTTCTCACGCTCCAGGTCGTTCGAGTCCATCATCCGGTCGTCGAGCTGCTCGGCGGCGTGCGCGGCGAAGGCACCGGCCTGCTTCAGCATGGCGTCGACCAGGGTGGTCTTGCCATGGTCGACGTGGGCGACGATGGCGACGTTACGGATGTCGTGGCGCGTGGGCATGCTGGCTGGCGCTTCTCTCGATCGTGGGATGCGGCGTCTTTCCTGGTACGCCCGCCGGGCGGACACGCCACGGCTCCTCCCATGGTACGGGCACGCCGGATGAACGGGCTTCCGGGACGGATGGGGGAAGGCCGGAGGAGGCGGGGATCACGCCGGGGAACGGCGCGCGGGGTGTGATCGCCAGACGGCCGGGGAAACAGGAGGCGTCGTACGGGTGCCGGGCGGCGGACGTGCTGGTCGGGGAGCACGCGGGCAGCCGGCGGCGGCGGGCGGAGCTGGGTCAGGAGGTGGCACGAGCCTGCCCGCCGGCGCGGCCGGCGGGCAAGGGACTTGAGGGACTTCTGAGGTTGTCGGGACGAGGGCCGCTCCGGCGGCCGGGGGCAGCCGCCCCCGGGCCGGACCTACTGCCGGCCGGCCCCCTCGGCCCCGACCGAGGACCTACTGCCGGGCGGCCCCCTCGGCCCCGGCCTTCGCGGCCTGCTCGGCCTTCTTGTAGCCGATGTCCTGGTAGACGGGGGTCGCGAAGCCGAAGGCACCGACGTTGACCAGCGTGGCGCGCACGGCGACCAGCTCGGGACGCTGGAAGAGGGGAATCGACCCCGCCGCGGCCCAGATGCGGGCGTCGGCCCGACGGATCAGATCGCGGGCGGCGTCCTCGTCCAGCTCACCGGCCGCCTGGTCGAAGAGCTGGTCGATGTGGTCCGTGCCGACGCGGGTGTAGTTCTGCTCGACCAGCAGCGAGCCGTCCGACGCGGGCCTGGGCTTGGCGTAGACCGGGCGGGCGTCGGTCGCCGGGTAGGCGGTCGCGGGCCAGGAGTAGAGGGCGAGGTCGAAGTCGCCGGAGGCGATGTGGTCCTTGAAGTAGCTGTCGTCGGACACCTTGACGATCTCGGTGCCGATGCCGATGCGGCGCAGCATCTGCGAGATCTTGTCCCCCACCGTGCGCAGCACCTCGGAGCCGGGGCTCGTCGGGAGCACGAAGCGCAGGCTCAGGGGCTTGCCGTTCTTGCCGACCGCTCCGCCGGCGGCCGCCGGATCGGGGGCGGCCGTGCCGCGCGGGGCGTAGGCCCCGGCCACGCCGTCGCTGTCCCGCGCCGCGGTGTCCTTGCGGCGCTCGGCCGTGCCGTCGCCGTCGGCGAGCGACCGCGCCTGGCGCTCGATCGCGAGGCTCTGGAGGGCGGCGGCCGGGACGGGGGCGAGGACGTGCGTGCGGGGGGCGGTGGAGTCGCGCAGGCGGGCGTCGGTGGGCGGCTTGTCGTCACCGACGACGTAGCGGCCGTCGTCGGATGCGGTGCCGTCCCCGCGGGCGGACGTCCCGTCCGGCCGCTGCGCGTCCTGGCCGGGCTTGCCGTCCTTGTCCTTCTGTGACCCACCGGCCTCGCCGCCCGCCTTGGCCGGACCGGAGGTCTTCAGCGCGCCGCCGGGCGTCCAGCCGGCGTCCGCGAGAAGGTCCTGCGCCTCCTGGGTGTTCTGGTCCCCGAGCGCGCCGCTGTTGTCGCTGTACACGCGCTGCCCGGCCAGTGCGACATGGCTGCCCGGCGGGTCGGCGGGCAGTCCGAGCGGGGTCAGTACGGTTTCGGCCAGCTCCTTGCGGTCGATGGCCCGGGCGACGGCACGCCGCACCCGGTCGTCCGCCAGCGGTCCGGACTCGCCGTTCATCGCGAGCTGGGTGTAGGCGGGCTCCAGCGACTTGCGGACCTGGAAGCCGCGCAGCACCGACTGCTCCGCGGCGTAGCGCGCCTGCGCCTTCGCGGTGCGCTCGCGAGCCTCCCGGGCCGCCTCGGCCAGGCTCTCGTCGGAGCCGTTCGCCTGGGCCCAGGAGGTGAGCGCCGCGGAGGGGGAGATGTCGGAGCCGGGGCCGTGCGCGAGCGGCTTGCCCCCGCGGCCGGCGTCCTTCGCGGCGTAGGAGATACGTTCCGCCGCGGACCGGTCGATGTCCGCCACGTCGACCGCGTCGGCGGTGAGGGCGGCGACGCGCTCCTCCCGCGGCACGGCGGTGAGCACCAGGCTGTCGAGCTTGGCCCGCCGCCCCCACCAGCGCGGATTGCGGACGAGTGTCGTGGCGCCGGCCTTGTGGTCGATCTTCTTGACCGTGAAGGGGCCGGCCGTTCTCGCGAGCCCGGTGCGGGCACCGTCGTTGAAGGCGGCCGGGGTCGCGGTCACCTCCTTCGGGTACAGCGGTGTGAACAGCGCCCGCCAGTCCGCGTACGGCTTGCCGAAGGTGACCTTGACCTCGAGGTCGCTCTTGCCGCGCTCGATCCGCTCGATCCGCTCGTACCCCGCGTTGCGTGCCGTCCAGAACGCGGAGTCCTTGCCGCTCAGCGCGCGCCACTGGGCGAGGAAGTCGGGTGCGCCGATCTCGCGGCCGTCGCTCCACACGGCCTGCTGGTTGAGCTTGTAGAGGACGACCTGCTTGGGCTCGCGCTCGACGATCTCGGCCGATTCCAGGTAGTCGGCGTTGCGCTCGGGACGGCCGTTCTCGTCGAGGACGAACAGCGCGGGCAGCACGGCTCCCGCGATGCGGCTCGTGGTGGCGTCGGCGTCGGCCTGGAAGGTGTTCAGCGTGGCGGGCACGCTGTCGACGGCCCACCGGACGGTGCCGCCGTCGACGGTCATGTCCCGTTCGGCGGGAGCGATGTCCTGGGCCACGGGCTTGCCCGTGTCCTCGTCGTCGCCCGAGCCGCAGCCCGCGAGGACCGGCAGGGCGAGCACGCCGCTGGTGAGCAGCGCGACGGAGCGGAGCCTTCGGGAGCATGTCCGCCCGCGGGGGGCCTCGACCTGGGACATGGCTTGTACCTCTTAGTCCTGGTTTGTCGAATTTGGAGATGATCACACCGATCCCCCCACTGAAGTGGACGAGGGTGACGGGCCGCCGCAGACACGACGGAGGCCCGTCGAAGGTCACCCGCGCGGGTCAACCGCGAATGGCGCACAAGCATGCAAAAAGGAACAAAATGGGGGGAGCGAGACACCAACCACGAGGGGCGCGCCGACAGCGCGTGCGCCGGGAATCCCTGCACATCCCTTCACAAGCCGGGATGTGACGCGCGACACTCTCAGGCGCATGAGCGATGCCACCGCACCCTGCGGAAGTGAGGACACGTCATGTCCCAGCAGGAAGAGATGACGGCGATGCGGCAGCGCATCGACGAGCTGGTCCAGCGCGTCGGGCAGCTGGAGCGGACCGTCGATCAGCTGCGGGTGCCGGGCCGGGCCGAGCCCGGCGGCCGGCCGAAGGAGCCGAGCCGTCCCGAGCTGGTCACCATCCCGGACACTCCGTACAACCACGCCCTGTGGACGGACACGGACGACGAGGGGCTGGGCGCCCGCGACCGGCACGCGCCCTGACCGGCCCGCAGCCCCGGACCTCACCCCATCCCACTCCACCCGGAGTCTTCGTTGGCCACAGGCACCGAACCACCACAAATCGACAAGGGCGTGCACGGGCGGACACGCGCCGCCATCGGTCCCCGCCACCTGCGGAGGGACCGGTGGTGGCTCGCGCCGGCCCTCACCGCCGCCGGGCTTCTCGCCTTCGTCGTCTATTCGACCTGGCGGGCGTTCGCGAACGCCCACTACTACGCGGCGCCGTACGTCTCGCCGTTCTACTCGCCCTGTCTCGCCGAGAACTGCGTGCCGATGCGGGCGGGACCCAACTGGGAGGTCTTCGGCAGCTGGTGGGGGCTGTCCCCGGCCCTGCTGATCCTGATCTTCCCGCTCGGCTTCCGGCTGACCTGCTACTACTACCGCAAGGCCTACTACCGGGGCTTCTGGGCCTCGCCGCCGGCCTGCGCGGTCGCCGAGCCGCACACGACGTACACCGGCGAGACCCGCTTCCCACTGATCCTGCAGAACATCCACCGGTACTTCTTCTACGCCGCGCTGCCCGTCGCCGGGATCCTCACCTACGACACCGCGCTCGCCTTCCGCGACGAGCACTACGCCTGGGGACACATGGGCCTCGGCACGCTCGTCTTCCTGGTGAACATCGTGCTGATCTGGGCGTACACCCTCTCCTGCCACTCCTGCCGGCACATCGTCGGCGGCCGGCTGCGGCACTTCTCCAAGCACCCGGTGCGCTACCGCCTGTGGACCTGGGTCGGGAAGCTGAACGCCCGCCACATGGAGCTCGCCTGGACGTCGTTGTTCAGCGTCGCGTTCGCCGACCTCTACGTGTACCTCGTCGCGACCGGCGCCTTCGACGATCCGCGCTTCTTCTAGGGGAAGGTGCCAACCGACATGACACAGCTCGAACGGCAGCAGTGGGACGTCGTCGTGGTCGGCGCGGGCGGCGCCGGTCTGCGCGCCGCCATCGAGGCGCGCGAGCGGGGGGCGCGTACGGCCGTGGTCTGCAAGTCCCTGTTCGGCAAGGCGCACACCGTCATGGCCGAGGGCGGCATCGCCGCCTCCATGGGCAATGTCAACGAACACGACAACTGGCAGGTCCACTTCCGCGACACGATGCGCGGCGGCAAGTTCCTCAACCAGTGGCGGATGGCCGAGCTGCACGCCCAGGAGGCGCCGGAGCGGGTGTGGGAGCTGGAGACCTGGGGCGCGCTCTTCGACCGCACCAAGGACGGCCGGATCTCCCAGCGGAACTTCGGCGGCCACGAGTACCCGCGCCTCGCGCACGTCGGAGACCGGACCGGCCTGGAGCTGATCCGCACCCTCCAGCAGAAGATCGTCTCGTTGCAGCAGGAGGACAAGGAGGAGTTCGGGGACTACGAGGCCCGGCTCAAGGTCTTCCAGGAGTGCACGGTCACCCGCGTACTGAAGGAAGGCGAGGCAAGCGAGACGGGGGCACCCGCCGGCCGAAGGCTCGGGGGGAGGGTCGCCGGGGTTTTCTGCTACGAGCGCGAGACCGGCCGCTTCTTCACCCTGGAGGCGCCCTCCGTGGTGCTGGCCACCGGCGGCATCGGCAAGTCCTTCAAGGTCACGTCGAACTCGTGGGAGTACACCGGCGACGGTCACGCCCTGGCCCTGCTGGCCGGGGCGCCGCTGCTCAACATGGAGTTCGTGCAGTTCCACCCGACCGGAATGGTCTGGCCGCCGTCGGTGAAGGGCATCCTCGTCACCGAATCGGTGCGCGGCGACGGCGGGGTGCTGCGCAACTCCGAGGGCAAGCGGTTCATGTTCGACTACATCCCGGACGTCTTCAAGGAGAAGTACGCCGAGTCCGAGGACGAGGGCGACCGCTGGTACGACGACCCGGACAACAACCGGCGCCCGCCGGAGCTGCTGCCCCGCGACGAGGTGGCCCGCGCCATCAACGCCGAGGTCAAGGCCGGCCGCGGCTCCCCGCACGGCGGCGTGTTCCTCGACGTGTCGACCCGGATGCCGGCCGACGTCATCCGGCGCCGGCTCCCGTCGATGTACCACCAGTTCAAGGAGCTCGCCGACGTCGACATCACCGCGGAGGCGATGGAGGTCGGGCCCACCTGCCACTACGTGATGGGCGGGATCGCCGTCGAGTCCGACACCGCCGCGGCGGTGGGCGTCCCCGGGCTGTTCGCCGCCGGGGAGGTGGCGGGCGGGATGCACGGCTCCAACCGGCTCGGCGGGAACTCCCTCTCCGACCTGCTGGTCTTCGGCAGGCGGGCCGGGCTGTACGCGGCCGAGTACGCCGAGGGCCAGGCCGTCCGCCCGGTCGTGGACGAGGCCCAGATCGACGCGGCGGCGGCCGAGGCACTGCGCCCGTTCAGCTCGGAGGGGGCCGAGCCCGGGGCGACACCGGAGAACCCGTACACGCTCCACCAGGAGCTCCAGCAGACGATGAACGACCTGGTCGGCATCATCCGGCGCGCGGGTGAGATGCAGCAGGCGCTGGACAAGCTCGCCGAGCTGCGGGCGCGGGCGCGCCGGGCCGGCGTCGAGGGGCACCGGCAGTTCAATCCCGGCTGGCACCTGTCCCTGGACCTGCGGAACATGCTGCTCGTCAGCGAGTGCATCGCACGGGCCGCGCTGGAGCGCACGGAGAGCCGCGGCGGCCACACCCGCGAGGACTGCCCCGCGATGGAGCGCTCCTGGCGCCGGGTGAACCTGGTCTGCCGGCTCGTCGGTCCCGGCGGTGACGGTGCGGCCGTCGACCCCGAGCGCGGCCGGATCGTCCTGGAACGCGTCACGACCGAACCCATCCGACCCGACCTGCTCGGCCTCTTCGAGAAGGAGGAGCTGGTCAAGTACCTCGCCGAAGAGGAGCTGACCGAATGAGCACGTACGACGCCCGGTTCCGGGTGTGGCGGGGCGACCAGGACGGCGGGGCGCTCACGGACTTCACCGTCGAGGTCAACGACGGCGAGGTCGTCCTCGACATCATCCACCGCCTCCAGGCCACCCAGGCTCCCGATCTCGCGGTCCGCTGGAACTGCAAGGCCGGCAAGTGCGGATCGTGCAGCGCGGAGATCAACGGCCGGCCGCGGCTGATGTGCATGACCCGGATGTCGGTGTTCTCGCGCGAGGAGACGATCACCGTCACCCCGCTGCGGGCGTTCCCCGTCGTACGAGACCTGGTGACCGACGTGTCCTTCAACTACGAGAAGGCCCGCGAGGTCCCCTCCTTCGTGCCGCCGCCGGGCGTGGCGGCGGGCGAGTACCGGATGCAGCAGATCGACGTGGAGCGCTCGCAGGAGTTCCGCAAGTGCATCGAGTGCTTCCTGTGCCAGGACACCTGCCATGTGGTGCGCGACCACGAGGACAACAAGGCGGTGTTCGCCGGCCCCCGCTTCCTGATGCGCGTCGCGGAACTCGACATGCACCCGCTGGACGCGGCGGCCGGGTCGGGCCTCGACCGGAAGACGGCGGCCCAGGACGACCACGGCCTCGGCTACTGCAACATCACCAAGTGCTGTACGGAGGTGTGCCCGGAGGGCATCAAGATCACGGACAACGCGCTGATCCCGCTGAAGGAGCGCGCGGCGGACCGCAAGTACGACCCGCTGGTGTGGCTGGGGAGCAGGATCCGGCGGCGGAAGGATGACCCGATCGAGTGATATCACATCGCGGGCCATTCGATATCATGGGGTCCGTTCTTCAGCGACGGACAGCGGGAGGCTCCCATGACGCGCACGGTGATAGACGTGGACGACAAGATGCTGGCCGAGGCTGCGGAGATCTTCGGCACGACGACGAAGGTCGCCACGGTCAACGCAGCGCTCGAGGACGCGATCAAGCGCCGCAAGCGTGCGTCCTTCTTCGCATGGCTCGAGGAAGGCGGGCTGCCGGGACTGACGGGGCCCGTCGAGCGCGGCACCCCCGGCCCCGACGCATCTCCGGCGGCCTGATGGCCGACCGCTGTCTCATCGACAAATCCGCACTGGCGCGCTATCCGAAGCCCGCGGTCCGCGCGGTGATCGAACCTCTGGACAGAGGCGGGCTGCTCGCGATCTGCGGCGCCGTCGAGCTCGAAGTGCTCCACAGCGCGCGATCCAAAGCCGACGCCGAGCGCATCCGCGACGAATTGCGGGGCTTCGACTGGCTGCCGACCCCCGACGAGGCATGGGACCGTGCGCTGGACGTCCAGTCCCGCCTCATCGGGAACGGCAACTGGAAGGCGCTTTCCGTCGCGGACCTGATCATCGCCGCAACCGCCGAACGGCACGGTGCCACTGTGCTCCACTACGACGGCGACTACGACATGATCACGTCCGTAACCGGGCAGCCGACGCGCTGGGTGGTGCCGGCCGGGACCGCCGACTGACCCGAGCACACCGGCCCCCTTGGGGTCGCGGGCGTCACTTACCCGGCATAGCCTCCCGAATGTGACACGAAGAGCCACCCGGGCCGCCCTCGCCGTGCTGGTGGCGGCGTGGTGGCTGGTCGTGCTCGCCGCCCCCGGCGTCCGCGCCGACGACCCCGTGGAACTGTCCCGGCAGGGGCAGATCACCGACCGGGTGGGCGCGCTGGGCGACCGGGAGCCGCAGGTCGTACGGGCACTGGACCGGCTCTACGACGAGCAGCGGCTCCAGCTGTTCGTGGTGTACGTCCGCGACTTCTCGGGCCTCGGCGCACAGCAGTGGGCCGGCGAGACGGCCGACCGGAACGGCCTCGGACGGAGCGACGTCCTGCTCGCCGTCGCCACGCGCGACCGGCAGTACGCGTACTGGGTCGACGACGCCTCGCGTCTGACCGACCCCCAGCTCGCCGAGGTCGCCGCCACGGCCGTCGAGCCCGCGCTGCGCCAGAACGACTGGGCGGGCGCGGCGATCGGCGCGGCCGAGGGCTACGGCGCCGTGCTGGCCGGCCGCCCGGTGCCCGAGGTCGCCGTCACCCCGGGCGTGGCGGACCCCGGCTCGGACCCGGGCGCCGGGACGGGCGCGGGCGACCTGGTGCTGCCGATCGCGGTGCTCGGCGGGGCCGTCGCGCTGGCCGCCTACACGTACGCCAAGCGCCGGCGGCGCACGGCGACCCGTACGACACCGCGGGGCGGCCAGGAGGGCTGGGGGCAACCGCGGCCACCGCTGTCCGAGCTCGACGCCGCGGCGAAGCGGGCCCTCGTGGACGCCGACGACGCGCTGCGCACCAGCCAGGAGGAACTGGGCTTCGCCGTCGCGCAGTTCGGCGAGGAGGCGGCCGAACCGTTCACGGCGGCCGTCGCGTACGCGCAGAACGAACTCACCGCGGCGTTCCGGCTGCGGCAGCAGCTCGACGACGCCTACCCCGAGGACGACGCCCCCCGGCGCCGGATGCTGGACGAGATCCTCGCCCGGTGCGCCGAGGCCGACCGCCGCCTGGACGCGGAGTCCGAGGACTTCGACCGGCTGCGCGCGCTCGAACAGAACGCTGCCCAGGCCCTCGCCGCGGCCGAGGCCGCCCTCGACGACGTCCGCGGGCGGATGGTCGCCGCGGATGCCGCGCTTCGCGTGATGCGTGAGCGGCACGCGCCGACGGCGTCCGCTCCGGTCGGCGACGCCGTGGAGCAGGCGCAGGACCGGCTGGAGTTCGCCGCGAACGGTCTCGGCCAGGCGAGCAAGGCCGTCGAGAGCGGCGACAACGGCACGGCCGCCGTCCACGTACGCGCCGCCGAAGGCGCACTCGCCCAGGCCGTACGGCTCGTCGACGCGGTCGACCGGCGGGCGCGGGAGCTGGCGGAGGCGGCCGGGAAACTCCCCGAGGCGCTCACCGAGACCGAGGCCGACCTGGCGGAGGCCCGCGGGCTGCTGGAGGGGACCCAGGAGGGTGTGTCCACCGCGGCGCTGCGGGGGCGGGCCGCCCGCGCGGAGACCGTGTCGGCCGAGGTGCGGCAGGAGGTCGAGGCGGGGCCGTACGACCCCATCGACGCACTGCGCCGCGTCGAGGAGGCCGACGCCGCGCTCGACCAGGCGCTGGCGGAGGCCCGCCCGAGCGAACAGGGGACGCTGCGCGCCCGCGCGCTGCTCGACCGGGCGCTGCTCGGTGCCCGCGCGGCTACCGACGCGGCGGCCGACTACATCGCCACCCACCGCGGCGCGGTCGGCAGCGAGGCCCGCACCCGGCTCGCGGAGGCGCGGCGCCGGCTGGAACGGGCCCGGACGCTGGGCGAGGGCGACGCCCGGACGGCGCTGGCCGAGGCCCAGCACGCGGACGCGCTGGCACGGCAGGCGCAGTCGCTGGCGGAGAACGACGTACGTGGGCACGGGGGTTACGGGGATGTCGGGGGCGCGTCCGGACGTGGCGGCGGGGGCGGGCTGGGCGGTGCGGTGCTGGGCGGGATCATCCTCGGCGGGATGCCGGGCGGCGGGGGCGGTTTCGAAGGCGGGACACCCGGGAGCTTCGGCGGCGGGGGCACGCGGGGACGGATGTCGTGGACAGGCTCAGGTCCGGACTGGAGCAGATGAAGCCGGCCGCCAGGCCTTGGGGCGACTGCCCACCCGCCCGCAGCGCGGGCGGCCCCGGTCGGGCACAGGCCGCCCGCACGGCCGGGGGCCGGTGGCAGCGCCCCCCTTGGGGGTCGGCGGCCCTCAGAACATGCTCAGCAGCTGGTCCACCGTCGGTTCCGCCGAGCCCCCGCCGTCCGGGAGCGGGAGTTCGAACCAGACCGTCTTGCCCCGGGGCGTCCGGCGTGAGCCCCATGACGCGCTCAGCAGGCCCACCAGTTGCAGGCCGCGGCCGCCCTCGTCCGTGTCGCGGGCGCGGCGGCGGCGGGGCTGGACCAGGCCCGCGTCCCAGACCTCGCAGACCAGGGTCCGGTCCCGCAGCAGACGCAGCCTGATCTCGCTCTCTCCGTACCGCAGCGCATTGGTGACCAGTTCGCTGACGAGCAGTTCGACGGTGTCGACCAGCGCCTCGAGGTCCCAGGCCACAAGCTGCTCCCGGGCCAGCTCGCGGGCCCGGCCCACCGAGCGGGGCTCGCGCGGCAGGCGCCAGTCGCCGACGGACTCGGCCGGCAGGCCCTGGATGCGGGCCATGAGGAGGGCGATGTCGTCCTCGCCGTGCCGCGTGTCCAGTGTGTTCAGCACGTGGTCGCAGACATCCTCCAGCGGACGCCCCGGATCGGTGAGCGCCGTGCGGAAGGCGCGCAGGCCCTCGTCGAGGGGGTGGTCGCGGGACTCCACGAGGCCGTCGGTGTAGAGCGCGAGGAGGGCGCCTTCGGGGAGTTCGACCTCCACCTCCTCGAAGGGCTCGCCGCCCACCCCCAGCGGCATCCCCGGCGGCACGTCGAGCAGCAGCGCCTCCTCGCCCGGTTCGACGAGGACGGGCGGCAGGTGGCCGGCGTTGGCGAAGGTGCAGCGCCGGGTGACCGGGTCGTAGACGGCGTACACGCAGGTGGCGAGGTAGACCTCGGAGAGGTCCACCTCGCGGGACCTGGGCGAGGCCTGGCGCGGGATCTGGGCGCCTCCCGTGGAGCGGCGGAGCTGGGAGGGGGTACCCGGGCTGCCGAGGCCGCGGGCGATCTCGTCGAGCGCGGAGAGCACCTCGGCCGGCTCCAGGTCGAGCAGCGCCAAGGTCCGTACGGCGGTGCGCAGTTCGCCCATGGCGACCGCGGCCCGCAGCCCGCGCCCCATCACGTCGCCGACGACGAGCGCGGTGCGGTGCCCGGGGAGTTCGATGACGTCGAACCAGTCGCCGCCCACCTCGGTCGCCGTGGTGCCGGGCAGGTAGCGACAGGCGATGTCGAGGCCGGCGGCCTCGGGGTCGCCGGGCGGGAGCAGGCTGCGCTGCAGGATGAGCGCGCGTTCGTGCTCCCTGCGGTAGAGGCGGGCGTTGTCGATGCAGACGGCCGCGCGGGCCGCGAGCTCGACGGCGAGGGCCCGGTCCCGGTCCCCGAAGGGTTCGCTGCCCTTGGTGCGGGCGAACTGCACGAGGCCGACGACGGTGTCGTGCGCCACCATCGGGACGGCCAGCGTGGACTGCACGAGGCTGCCGTCGCGGCCGGGGATCATCTGTGGGCTCGCGGTCCGAAGGGCGCTCGCACAGGGCGAGTTGAACGGGTAGCGATGGACCTCGCCGACCTCGGTGGGCCCGCCGCCCTCGGGTACGCAGTCGGGTGTGGTCATCAGGGGCGTGTCGGACACGGCGCTGGCGAAGGCGACCCGGCGCAGTTCGGCGCTGCCGCCGCCGAAGCTCTCCGCGTGCGCGGAGGCGAACTGCCCGGGCGGGGCCTCGTCACCGGTGAGCAGGCCCTGGTAGAGGTCGACGGAGGCCAGGTCGCAGAAGCCGGGGACGGCGACGTCGAGCAGCTCGCGGGCGGTGGTCTCCAGGTCGAGGGAGTTGCCGATCCGCGCGCTCGCCTCGTTGAGCAGGGCGAGGTTGCGGCGGGCGTTCGCCGCCTCGCGCGCGGCCATATGACGGCGTGTGACATCGGTGCCGAGTCCGGCGACCCCGACGGGCCGGCCCGAACCGCCGTGGAGCCGGTAGAGGTTGATCGACCAGTGCCTGCGGTCGGTGCTGCCCGGCGTCGTGCCCACGATCTGGAGGTCGGTGACGGCCTCGCCGGTCTCCAGGACGCGGCGCAGGGCGGCGTTCATCCGGTCGGCTTCGGGGCGGGAGAGGTAGTCGTCGACGGTGCGTCCGCGGTGCTCTTCGGCGGCGCCGCCGAAGACGGTGGCGAATCGCTGGTTGGCGCGCTGCACGGTGAGGTCCGTGCCGAAGAGCAGGAAACCGAAGGGGGATTGACCGAAAATGGCCTGCGATGCGGCGAGATCGCTCTCGATCCTGCGCAGCGCGCGCACATCGACGACGATGCACAGCGCGCCCTGTTCGCCGTGCTCGGTCTCAGTCGGCATCACATAGATCTCGGCGAGCCCGTGGGAGCGATCGTGGCCCGGGGCGCGGAAGGGGACGAGCCCCGTCCACTCCTTGCCGTCCAGGATCTCGGCGATCTTGCGGTGACCTCGTGGTCTGAGGTCGGCCGGCATGAACACCTCGACCGGGTCCTTGCCCCTGACCTCCTCGGCAGTGACACCGAAGAGCTCCACGGCCCGTTTGCTCCACTGATCGACGAGCCCGTCCGGCCCGATCGAGAACGACGCGACCTTGATGTAGTCATAGATCGAGCCAGGCGCGCTGCTCTGCCACATGGCACCGCTCGCCGTCTCAGGTATCTCGCTCACGCGACCGTCCCCTCCAGCTCACCGCACCGGACCGGTCATGACCGCAGTATTCAGCACTACGGCTCCTACCGGCACGGCGTTCACGATCACAGAGCGGTCTCGTTCATTTTCGGCCGAGCCCCCGTGATCGTCGTCCCTCCAGTCTCCTAACCAGTCAGGGCCAGCTCGAACCACACGGTCTTGCCGGTCCTGCCCCGCCGGGTACCCCAGCGACGGGCCGTGCAGGCCACCAGTTGCAGACCTCGGCCGCCCTCGTCGTCGGGGTGGGCGGACCGCTCGGTGGGGGGATCCGGCAGCGGGTCCGACACCTCGACGAGCAGGGTCGGCGCGGTGCCGTTGTCGCTGGGGCGGAACAACCGCAGGCCGATCGGGCCCGAGGTGTAGCGCTGGGAATTGGTCACCAGCTCGCTGACCAGCAGCACGGTCACATCGCCGACGGCGGCGTCCAGGCCCCAGGCCCTGAGGGTCTCGCGGACGGCGTGGCGTGCGGCACGCACGGCGTTCGGCTGCGCCGGGAAGGTCCACTCGGCGCTGTCGCCTTCGCTGCCGGTCACGCCGATCACTTCCCCAGACCGAGCACGGGAGCAATGACCCATTCAATCGGGATAATCAGGACATACCCGATAATCGATGCCGAGTATCGCGGCACGGGCGGGAACGAGGGCACGGTGGCCCGTACGGCGCACTCGCCGCGTCGCGCCCGGTACCCCCTCAGGCCGTGAGCACGGCCCTGAAGGCGGCCAGGTCCCGGGACAACCGGCTGCCCGCCCGGACTCGGGGGCCGCCCGTCGCACGTCAGCCCCGCGCCGCGCCGTTCCCCGATCGCTCGAGCAGCAGGCGCGCGGCCTCCGCCACCGCGGGCCGGTCCTGGTCGAGCCAGTCGACGTCGTCGCTCTCGTGGGGTGCGAGCCAGCGCAGCTGGTCGTGGTCCTGCAGGGCCCGGGGGCGGCCCGAGACCAGCCGTACCGTCCAGACCTGGAGCACGTAGCCGGGCTTCAGCGGCCACTCCCCAGGGATGCGCTCCATCGGCTCGGTCTCCACGCCGAGCTCCTCGCGCAGCTCGCGCACCAGCGCCTGCTCGGGGCTCTCCCCCGGCTCCAGCTTGCCGCCGGGCAGCTCCCAGCGGCCCGCCAGCTCCTCGGGGGCGCTGCGCCGGGCGGCGAGGAGCCGCCCTCGGTCGTACACGGCTCCGGCCACCACCACGCGATCACTCATGTGCCGGAGCGTACTGCGCCCGCGAGCCCCGGCCCCAGGACGATCTCTCGTCCCGCTCGCCGGGCACTCGCGGGCGCTTCGGCCGTCAGGGGCCCGTCTGTCCGACGAGCTCCACCCAGTAGAGCTGCCTCTGGCCCCGGCCGTCGAGGGTGTCCGCTATCTGCTGGGCCTCGTCACGCGTGGCGTAGCGGCCGACGCGATAGCGGTTGCCGTTGTCGTCCTGGCGGATGACCTGCCAGGGGAGCGCGGCGCCGCCGTCGTTCATCGCGATCCTCCCCGACTCGCCGTGCCTGCCTGTAAGTTGATACCTGAAACCCCACTCAGCATATGCCCAAGCGTACGCCTGACCTTCACTGAGCGGATACGGGTTTTTACAAAGAGATATGCGGAGGGGGCGTATCCGGCTGGATACGCCCCCTCTTCCGCCCGAAATGCTCCTCCCGCCCGAAAGCCCCCGCTGCGCACACGGGAGCCCGGGCGCGGTCAACGCGCCGCGAGCAAATCCCGGGCACGCCCCCTTAGTTCACGGGCAGCGCGCGCCCTCACTTCACGGGCAGGTGGTACGCGACCCGGTAGCGGTCCGCCGGCACGACCACGTCCGCCGTCTCGACCGCGCGCCCCGACGCGTAGTACGTCCGCTCGATCACCATCACCACATGGCCCGGCACACCGCCGAGCGCGAGCAGCTCCTCCGCGAGGCCGGGCCGCGCGCCGACCTCCTCCACCACGTTGTCCACGACGATGTCGATGGCGGCCATGCGCTCGACCACACCGCAGCCGCCGAGGGGCCCCTCCTCGGGGAGCATCACCGGCGTCCGGCCCGTGACCTCCAGGGGCTCCCAGGAGGTGGAGATCATCATGGCCTCGCCCGCGTCGCGGTACAAATAGCGCGTGCGCATGACTCGGTCGCCGAGCTGGATGCCGAGGCGGGCGGCGATCTCCGGGCTCGCAGCCTCCTGCTCACTGCTGGACTCCCAGGTGCCCCGGGCCCCGTCCGCCGCCTGCTCCTGACGGAACGGGCTCGCGCCCGACGGCGGCCGGAACCCGGAACGGGCCACCCGCCGCGGCACGGGCCGCTCGCGCACGTACGTCCCGGAGCCGGACCGGCCTTCGACGAGGCCCTCCGCCATGAGCACCTTGCGGGCTTCGAGGGCGACGGTGTCCGAGACGCCGTACTCCTCGCGGATGCGCGCCTGTGAGGGCAGTCGGGTGTGCGGCGGCAGCGAGCCGTTCACGATCTTCTCCCGCAGATCGCTCGCAACGCGCAAGTAGGCGGGCTGCTCACCGAATGTCACTGGCCACTCCCAACAGGTTGACAGACAGCAACAGACTGGCAACCGTGGGTCGTTGACCGCAAGTGTGGGCCAACGTTTCACTTGATGTGATGATTTGCCGGTGGGTGGGGGTTTACCGCCGGTACGTCCGGTACCCGAACGCGCTCAGAAGAGAGGGGCGGCCGCGTACGGCCGCCCCTCCCGTATGTCACGTCACGTCCTGACGAGAATCAGGCTCAGAACTGCAGCGCCCAGACGTCGATCCTGCCCGTGTCGTAGCGCGCGTTGTCGCCGACCCGCAGCTTCCAGGTGCCGTTCGCCACCTCGGACGACGCGTTCACCGTGTAGGTGGTGTTCACGTTGTCCGCGCTGCCGCCGGACCCGTAGGCCTTCAGGTTGTAGACCGAGCCGTCGGGGGCGACGAGGTCGATCCGCAGGTCACCGATGTAGGTGTGCTTGATGTCGACCGAGACGGCGAGGTTCGAGGGCGCGTTGCCCGCGACACCACTGACGGAGATCGGCGACTCGACGGTGGCGTTGTCGTTGATCGCGTAGTCGGTGGCGTTCTCGAACTTCGGTCCGGGCGGGGTGGTGCTGCCGCTGCCGACGTACAGCAGGCGGTTGGGTGAGCCGGTGCCCGGGTTGCCCACCACGCCGGAGGTGGCGGCGGTCGTCAGGGCGGAGGAGACCTGCGCCGGGGTCGCGGTCGGGTTGTCGGCCAGGTACACCGCGGCCGCGCCAGCGACGTGCGGCGTCGCCATCGAGGTGCCGGAGATGGTGTTCGTCGCCGTGTCGCTGCTGTTCCAGGCCGACTTGATCGACGAGCCCGGGGCGAAGATGTCCAGCACGCTGCCGTAGTTGGAGAAGCTGGAACGGTAGTCGGTGCTGGTGGTGGAGCCGACGGTGATGGCCTCGGTGACCCGCGCGGGCGAGTAGTTGGAGGCGTTGGACCCGTCGTTGCCCGCCGCGACCGCGTAGGTGATGCCGGAGGCGATGGAGTTGCGTACGGCCGTGTCGAGGGCGGTGTCGATGCCGCCGCCGAGGCTCATGTTGGCGACGGCCGGCTTGACGGCGTTCTGCGTCACCCAGTCGATGCCGGCGACGACCTGCTCGGTCGTGCCCGAGCCGGAGTTGTCGAGCACGCGGACGCCGACGATCTTGGCCTTCTTGGCCACACCGTAGGAGGACCCGGCGACGGTGCCGGCGACGTGCGTGCCGTGACCGTGGCCGTCCTGTGCCGTGTTGTCGTTGTCGATGGCGTCGTAGCCGTTGAACGCGCGGCCGCCGAAGTCGCTGTGGGAGATGCGCACGCCGGTGTCGATGACGTACGCCGTCACACCCTCACCCGCGGTGTCGGGGTAGGTGTAGCTCTGGTTGAGCGGGAGCGCCCTCTGGTCGACCCGGTCGAGGCCCCAGGACGGCGGGCTCGGCTGCGTGCCGGAGATCGTGAAGACGCGGTTCTGCACGACGGACTCGACGGCCGGGTCGGCGGCGAACTTCCTGGCCTGCGCCTCGGTGAGCTGCACGGAGTAGCCGTTGAGCGCGGCATTGTACGTGCGCTTGATCTTCGCGCCGTACTCGGCGGCGAGAGCCTTGCCCGCCTTCGAGCCCGCGTCTGCCTCGGACTCGTCGAGCGTGACGATGTAGCTTCCCTTGATGGCGCCGGGGGCACCGGCGTTCTCGATGACGCCTTCCGGCGCGGCGGCGGCCGCGACGGCCGGAAGGGCGGAGACCGTGCCGAGCGAGAGCGCGGCGACGGCTATGGCGCTGGCCGCGGCGAGTCTTCGCCGCGAGTCACGCATCACAGACATGTGAGGGGTCCTCCTCATAGGTGGTGCGTTGCTGTGGGGGTCATGACAGATGGACGACAGGGGCATGCCAACGATTCGGCATCAACTCGACTACCCCCCTTGTCCGTCCGCCGAGCGAAAGATTGGCGGATCCATAGGAATCGCACAAGAGTATTGGCGGCGCTGAAACGCAGCCGCCACACGGCCGCCATCAGCCGCCCCAGGGCTGCCATGCTGGCGGCCCATGACGACCTACCGCTGTTCCGGTTGCACGAGTTACTGGCCGGTCGATTCTGACATCTGGTGCTGCCCGGACTGCCGGGGCCCCCTCGACCTCGACTTCCACGCCTCGGCCGTCTCCCGTTCGGCGCTGGCGGCCCGCGTGAATTCGCTGTGGCGATACGAAGAGGCGCTTCCGCTGTCCTCGCCCGCGACCACGCTCGGCGAGGGCCGGACCCCGCTCGTTCCCCTCACGGCGAGGGTGTCGGCGAAGCTCGACTTCGTCATGCCGACGCTGTCCTTCAAGGACCGGGGCGCGGTCATGCTCGCGGAGCTGGCCCGCCGGCTGGGGCCGCGCCGGGTGATCGCCGACAGCAGCGGGAACGCGGGCACGTCCGTCGCCGCGTACTGCGCGCGGGCCGGCCTGGAGTGCACGGTGTACGTCCCCGAGGGCACGTCCGCGAAGAAGACCGAGCAGATCCGGGCGCACGGGGCGCGCCTGGAGGTGGTCCCCGGCGACCGCGAGGCCACGGCGTCCGCCGCGCGGACCGCGGCCGGCGAACCCGGCGTCTTCTACGCGAGCCACGTCTACAACCCGTACTTCCTGCACGGCACCAAGACCTACGTCTACGAGCTCTGGGAGGACCTGGGCGGCCGGCTCCCCGAGGCGGTCGTCGTGCCCGTCGGCAACGGCACCCTGCTGCTCGGCGCCGCCCTCGCGCTCGACGAACTGCTCGCCAACGGCCTGATCGACGCCCGCCCCGCCCTGGTCGCCGTGCAGGCGGAGGCGGTCTCCCCGCTGGCGGCGGCGTTCCGCGCGGGCGCGGAGGACCTGCTCGCTCCGGCCCGTGCGACACCGACGCTCGCGGACGGCATCGCGATCCCGCGCCCACCCCGCGCCCGTCAGATCCTGCGGGCGGTACGGGAGTCGGGCGGCGAGTTCCTGACGGTGACCGAGCCCGAGATCCGCGCGGCGCAGAAGGACTTGGCGGCACGGGGCCTGTTCGTGGAGTCGACGGGCGTGGCGTGCTGGGCGGCGGCCGGCTCGTGGACCGACCGCACGGCGGTGGTCCCGCTGTGCGGGGCGGGCCTGAAGACGGGGATCGTCGGCGACGACTGAGTACGTGGGGCCTCGGCGGCGCGCACGCACGCAGCGCCGGCCGGGCAGGGCCGACGTACCGCGCCTCGCCCTCCCTCAGGGCAGTCGGGGTATGCGTGGTCGGCGAGCCGCGGTGCGTACGGGCGGCCTCGGCGGCCAGGCGGGCCGGCTCACCGGCTGTTCGCGGTGGCGGCGATCGCAGGGAGGACGGCCGGCCACCCTCGACCCCGACATCACGGTTCTGCGTACCCGGCCGGCCGGAACAGCGCACTGGCCGAACTCCACTCGCCGCTCATACGATCCCGGAATGACGAATACGGGGTGGCGCGTCGCTCTCGGCGTGGTGGCTTCCAGCGCGTTCTTCTGGGCCATCGCCGGGGCAGTTGACCTGGGACTGGAGCGAAACCTGAGAGGCTACGCCCTCCCTGACGGCGGAGAGTGGTACACATTCGCCCTGTTCGCCGGATTCATCGTCGCCTACTTCAGCGTGGCTTCCCTCACCGATACGACCGCCGCCCGGCACGCGCCCCTGGTCCCGGCCGCGGGCGCCTGCTTCGGTGTCGTCTCGTGCCTGCTCATGGGCCAGCACATGCGGCACTGGGTCGGCGCCGCCGTCATGGCCCTGATCGGATCTGCCCTGCTGCTCATTGTTCACCGACGAAATCGCTTGCGGCGCACCCCGCTTGGCGCAGACACACCGGCCTGACTCGAACGGGAGGGCGAGCTGGTCACAAGTGGGCGGTCCGGCAGTGGACTGATCCGATTTCACGGGGGTGTCCCGGCGACGTCAGCGGGACGAGAGAAGGGCCATCACGCTGCCGTACGCGGTGGTGTTGGACAGCAGCAGGAAACCGGCGAGGGCAATGAGCCACGCCGTGTTCTTCCGCGCGTTCTCCCTGAACCAGATGTCGATCCGACGCAGGGGCCGGTGGACGCCGTCCTTCGCGACGAGGCGGACGACCGTGACGAGCACGGCGGGGGCGACCATGAGCAGGCAGTAGAGCGCGAGGACGGCGGCCTGCGACAGCCAGGGCAGGTTGCTGCGGCTGAGGGTGCCGATCGCTGCCAGGTAGGGAAACATCGTGGCCACTTCGAGCAGAACGGCCGGCACGGCCACCATGATCAGCCCGCGTGCCGTGGCGGACGGGGCCTCCCCCTGAGTGGTGGACACGCTGATACTGGATCTGCTTGATCCGGAGGAAGCGAGAACACCGCCGATGGCGATGAAGGACTACTCGGACGAGTTCAAGGCCGATGCCGTGGCCCTGTACG
>NZ_JBKFFO010000070.1:0-523 GCF_046506645.1 Streptomyces sp. 5K101
GGTCCCACGAACGTGGACACCAGGGCCCGGTGCGGGGCCACCACACCCTTCGGACGGCCCGTCGACCCGGACGTGAACATCACGCAGGCCGCGTCCCGCGCCCCGCACCGCAGCCCGAGGTCGGAGCTCTCGTGCCCCGCGACGGCCGCCGCGTCGGCGTCCAGCAGCACGTAGCGGACGGGCGCGCCCAACTCCCGTGCCTGCTCGCGGAGCGAGACCACCACCCGCACCCCGGCGTCCTCGACGACGGTCGCGAGCCGTTCGGCCGGGAAGGCCGGGTCCAGCAGCGTGTACGCCGCGCCCGCCTTCAGCACGCCGAGCAGCGAGGACACGAGGTCCACCGAGCGCGGCAGATACACGCCGACGACCTCGCCGGGGCGGACTCCGGTGGCCACGAGGTGGCGGGCGAGGCGGTTGGCGCGAGCGTTGAGCTCCGCGTACGAGACCTCTTCCGCCCCCTGCACCAGCGCGACCGCGTCACCGCAGCACCGCACCCGCTCCTCGAACACGGCCTGCACCGACC